>NZ_JBHVUV010000017.1:0-201059 GCF_042883905.1 Kitasatospora sp. NPDC058170 | reverse complement strand
CCGGGGGGGGGCCCCGGGGGGGGGGCGGGGGGGGGCCCGCGGTGTTGGGGGGGGGGGCCCCGCGCCGGGGGGACCCCGGCCCGCGGGCCCCCACCGTCGTTCGGGTGCCGGGTTGCCGGGTTGCCGGGTTGCCGGGTTGCTGGGTTGCTGGGGTCGCTGGTCGCTCGGGTCGCTGAAGGGCTGGGGCCCCGGGGCGCTGGTGGCTTTCGGGGCCCTGGAGCTGTTTGCAAAGTCGCGTCGGATCCGACGGGACTTTGCAAACAGCTCCCGCTGCCTCGGGGACCGGGTGGGTTCAGCCGTAGATGCTGTGGCAGAGGCGGGCCTGTTCCGAACCGGCCGGCCAGCGGCCGAGGTGCTCCGCCTGGTCGCAGATCGAGCCCGGTGCGACGGTCGGGGCCGATCCGCCGGGGGCCGCACCGGGCGCCGAGGACGGCGGCGGTGCGGGTGCCGGAGCCGGTGCCCTGGCGGGCGTTCCCGGGGCGCCGGGGGCGGGGGCGATGGTCCGGGAGGGCAGCGGCCGGGCCGTCCGGCCTGGCTTCGGCCGGGTGGTGGCGGCCCCGGGGGTCGCGCCCGGGTCCGTACCGGCGGTCGCGGCCTCCGGCTGTTCGGCCTGCTCGCCGTCCGGGGGCGCGGGTGCGGACGCCATGGCGTCGGCGACCGTCGGGGGAGCCTCGGGCGAAGGGGCGGGCGTCACCCGCAGGGGCGGCGGTGCGGGCAGCAGGCCCGGGGTGGTCGGGGACGGCGAGGCCTCCGGGAGGGCCGCCAGCCCGGACAGCTCAGGCTTCGACCCCGGCCCGCACATCACCAGGACGGACGCCAGGACCACGGCCGTCCCGACCGCGGCGGCCGGCGCCACCCAGCGCGGGCGCCGCCGGGCGGGCGCGGTGACTGCTCCGGAGGCCGGTGGCAGGTACGGGGGCAGCTTGGCACCGGAGGACTGCGGCGCGGGAGCCGGGGGTGGCGCGCCGGTCGCCCCGGCCGGGGGCAGGGGCGGCTGCCAGGTCTGCTGCGGCCACTGCCACGGCGTGGCGGTCGACCGGCTGCCGGTCGGCGGTCCGCCGCTCGGTGGCCCGCCGGTTGGTGATCCGCCGCTTGGTGGCCCGCTGTGCGGTTGGCCGCCGCCCGGTTGGCCGCTGACCGGTTGTGTGCCGCTCGGCCGTGCGCCCCAGGGTTGCCCGTCCATGCCGTTGTCCTCCTGCCGCCGAACCCGTCGCCGTGCTCAACGAGCGCGCCGACGCCGGGACATGACCCGTAAGAGGGTTCCGGTGCATCACCGCCGGCCGACCGGTACGCCGTGCGGGCGCCCCCGTCCGCTGCCTGCCGCGGCCCGCGTGCGGAGCCAGGGGGGCCGTCACATGCTGGGGGCATGGAAACCAACAGCACGGCAAGTCCCCTGGTCGACATCGCGGAGTTCCGCACCGACAGCCGCTACCGGCTGGTCCACTTCGAGGGCCACGGCTGGGAGCCCCTGGCCCCGGAGGAACTGGAACCCCGGATCCACCAGCTCTTTCCCGACCTGGACCCGCGCGACCCGGTGCGCGTCCACTGGACCGACCGGCCGTGGGAGTGGCCCGCCTGGCATCCGGGCGAGGCCTGAGCGGCGAGCGGCCCGGCTGGTACCCCGGCGGGGCCCGACCGGCCGCCCGCGCCGGAGCGGCGGCCGGTCGGGCCGGGGTTCCGCCACTCCGGGTGCCCTTCTGCCGGTGCCACTCGCGGAGCCGTCCGGGCTCGCGGAGGCGCCCGGTTCCTCGGGGGCGTCCGGTCTCTCAGAGCCGTCCGGCGCGGTGCTGGGTGGCGAGCAGCCACACCAGGTAGCCGCCGCCGAGGACGCCGGTCACCACGCCGACTGGCAACTGCCGCCCGCCGAAGGCCTGCTGGGCGGCCAGGTCGGCGGTGACCAGCAGGGCGGCCCCCATAACGACCGAGGGCACCAGGTTGTGCCCCGGTGCCCGGGTGAGCCGGCGGGCCAGCTGGGGTGCGGTGAGCGCTACGAAGGAGACCGGCCCGGCCGCGGCGGCGGCCGCGGAGGCGAGCAGGACGGCGGCGGCCAGCAGCGCCAGGCGGAGGCGGACGATCGGGACGCCGAGCGCGCAGGCCGCGTCGTCGCCCATCTCCAGCAGGCGCAGGCCCGGGCCGCAGAGCAGCAGGACCACGGGGACCAGCACGGTGAGCAAGGCCAGCAGCGGCAGCGCGTCCTCCCAGCCGCGGCCGTCGAGGCTGCCGGTGAGCCAGAGCAGGGCGCGGGCCGCCTCCATCAGCTTGACCCGGGTGAGCAGATAGCCGTTGACACCGGTGAGCACGGCGGCGAGCCCGATGCCGACTAGCACCAGGCGGTGGCCGGGTACGCCCTGACGCCAGGCCAGCACCCAGATCAGCAGGCCCGCCCCGGCCCCGCCGACGACCGCGCCGCCGGCCAGCGCGAGGCTGCCGCCGCCGGCGGCCACGACCAGCAGCGCGCCGGAGGCCGCGCCCTGGGTGAGCCCGAGGATGTCGGGGCTGCCGAGCGGGTTGCGGACCAGCGCCTGGAGGATGGCGCCGGACAGAGCGAGCGCGGCGCCGGTGAGCAGGGCGGTGACGACCCGGGGCAGACGCAGCTCGTTGACGATGAAGTCGGCGGCCGGGTCGCCGGCGCCGGCCAGGGCGCGCACCACCTCGGCCGGGCCGAGCGGGAAGTCGCCGCTGCCGAGCGCGGCAACCGAGACCGCGAGGGCGGCCAGCGCGCAGGCCGTGCCCGTGATCAGGGCCTGCGGCCGGTAGCGCACGGAGAGGCCGCCGGGGGTGCGGACCGCCCTGATCGGGTCGCGTCGGGGGGTCTGGGTCGGGTTCATGCCCGGGCCGCCTTTCCGCGACGGAGGAAGGGGAACTTTCCGCGACGGACGAGCGGGAGCCCTCCGCGACGGGCGAGGGGGAGTCCTCCGCGACGGACGAAGAGGAGGAAGAACGCGCCGCCGAGGACCGAGGTGACGATGCCGGCCTGGAGCTCGCCGGGGCGCCCGAGCACCCGGCCGAGCACGTCGGAGCCCAGCAGCAGTACCGGCGCCAGCACCGCGCAGTACGGCAGCGTCCAGCGCAGGTCCGGGCCGGTGAGGGCGCGGACCAGGTGGGGCACCGCCAGCCCGACGAAGACGATCGGCCCGCAGGCGGCGGTGGCCGCGCCGCAGAGCAGGGTGACCGCCACGATGGCGGCGGCGCGGATCCGGGCCGGTCGGGCGCCGAGCGCCGTCGCGGACTCCTCGCCCGTCGCCAGGGCGTTCAGCGGCCGGGCCAGCCCGAGGGCGAGCAGCAGGCCGACCAGGACGAACGGCGTGACGGCGGTGACGGTGGCGGGCAGGGCGGCGGCCAGCGAGCCGACCGTCCAGAACCGCATCCGGTCCAGTGACGCGGAGTCGAGCAGCATCACGGCGCTGACGTACGAGTAGAGCGCGGCGTTCAGCGCGGCGCCGGCGAGGGCGAGCCGGGCGGGGGTAGCCTGCCGGCCGCCGCCGACCGCGTACACCAGGACCGAGACGGCGGCGGCGCCGAGCAGGCCGAACCAGACGTAGCCGGTGAATCCGGTGACGCCGAGGAGGGCGATCGCGGAGGCGATGGCCGCCGAGGCGCCCGCGTTGATGCCCAGCAGGCCGGGGTCGGCGAGCGGGTTGCGGGTGACGGCCTGCATGACGGCCCCGGCCACGCCGAGCGCGGCGCCGACGAGCAGCCCGAGCAGGGTGCGCGGCAGCCGCATCCGGTGCACCACGGTGTACGCCGGTGAGGCCGGGTCGGTGAGGCCGTGCCAGGCCTCGGCGAGGGAGAGCGCCTTGGCGCCCAGCGCGAGGCTGAGCACCACGACGGCGGCTAGCAGGAGCAGCGCGGCGAGCAGCCCGAGGGCGCGGCCTGACCGTGGGCGGCCGGAGCCCCGGTGGGCGGGGTCTGGGTGGCCTGGGTCTGAGTGGTCTGGTTCTGAGCGGGCGGGGTCCCGGGGGAGGGGGTTCCGGGGTGGCGGGGACTGGCGGTGGTGGTCCGGTCCGCGGTGGCCCGGTCCGGGGTGCGGTCCGGTGTGTTCGGGCGGCCCCGAGCGGGGGGTGACGAGGTGCATGTTGCTGCTCCGGGAGCCTGCGGACGGATGCCGTCGACGATTGGACGGCGAGAAACTATGGTTAGGCTAACCTAATGTTGATCTCGGGTCGTCATGGCCCCGGTCCGCACGGCTCCCACCACCGAACAAAGGCACCACCATGTCCAACCCCCGGTCCCCACGACCCAGCCGCCGTACCGTGCTCACCGCCGTCGGCGTCACCGGTCTCGGCGCCGCGCTCGCCGCCTGCGGCAGCGGCTCCCAGGGCACGGGCGGTCAGGACGCCGCCGCGGGCAAGGCCTGGTCCTTCACCGACGACCGGAGGAAGACCGTCACCGCCAAGGCCACCCCCCGGCGGATCGTCGCCTTCACCGGCACCGCCGCGGCCCTCCACGACTTCGGCCTCGACGCCCAACTGGTCGGCGTCTTCGGGGAAACGAAGCTCGCGGACGGCAAGGCCGACCCGGGCGCTGGCAACCTCGACGTCGACAAGATCTCGATCATCGGCAACGCCTGGGGCGAGTTCGCCATCGAGAAGTACGCGGCGCTGCGCCCCGACCTCCTGGTCACCCACATGTACGACCCCGACGCCCTCTGGTACGTCCCGGACGAGAGCAAGGACAAGATCCTCGCGCTCGCCCCCAGCGTCGTCGTCACCACCGCCCGGGTGCCGCTCCCCGAGCCCATCAAGCGCTACGCCGAGCTGGCCGAGTCACTCGGCGCGGACCTGAAGGCCAAGCAGGTCGTCGACGCCAAGGCCCGGTTCGAGGCCGCGGCCGAGACGCTGCGCCAGGCCGCCAAGGCCGCCGGCGGCATCAAGGTGATGGCCGCCTCGGGCGGCGCCGACCTCTTCTACGTCTCCAACCCGGCGCTCAGCACCGACCTGATGTACTTCCGTGAGCTGGGCGTGGACTTCGTCGTCCCGGACACCCTCGACCCGACCGGCTACTACGAGAGCCTGAGCTGGGAGAACGCCGCCAAGTACCGGGCGGACGTGATCCTGCTCGACAACCGGAGCAGCGCGCTCCAGCCCGCCGACCTCGCGGCCAAGCCCGCCTGGTCCGAGCTGCCCGCCGTCAAGGCCGGCCAGATCACCCCGTGGGACGCCGTGCCGCGCTTCTCCTGGCTGGGCGCGGCCCCGCTGCTGGAGAACCTGGCCAAGGCCGTCCAGAGCGCCCGGAAGCTCGGGTGACCGAGGTGGGGGCCGAGGCCAAGGCCGCCGGGGGCGTCGCCGGGGAGCCTCAGGCCGCCAGGGACGTTGCCAGGGAGGCTCAGGCCGCCGGGGACGTTGCCAGGGAGGCCGAAGCCACCGGGGACGTCGAGCAGTTCCGCTTCTTCGCCGCCGAGGTCGTGGGCAGCCGCCGACTGGGCCCGACCGTGGTCCGGGTCACCCTCGGGGGAGACGGGCTGCGGGGCTTCGCGAGCGGTGGGCGGGACCAGAGCTTCTCGCTGTTCCTGCCGCACCCCGGCCAGGACGCGCCGGTACTCCCGGTCGAGGCGGGCACCGGCTGGTTCGCCGAGTGGCGCGCCCTGGACGAGTCCGTACGGGCCGTCATGCGCTCCTACACCGTGCGCGCCCAGCGCGACCTGCCGGGCGGCGGCACCGAGGTGGACGTCGACTTCGCTCTGCACGGCGATGTCGGCCCGGCCTCCCGGTGGGCGGCTCGCGCCTCGGCCGGAGACCGGGTGCTGCTGCTCGGCCCGGCCGTGGCGGACAACCGCAGCGTCGGCTTCCGCCCGCCGGCCGGCACCCGCACCGTGCTGATCGCCGCCGACGAGACGGCGCTGCCCGCCGCCGCGGCGATCCTGGAGTGGCTGCCGGCGGGCGTCGCCGTCCACGCCTTCCTCCAAGTCCCGCACGCCGAGGACGTCCAGGCGCCGGTGAGCCGGGCCGAGGTCGAGGTGCACTGGCTGGTCGGCGCCGATCTGCTGGCCGACGCCGTGCGCGCCGCGACGCTGACCGGAGTCGGGCCGGACGCGGGGGCCTACGCCTGGCTCGCGGGCGAGGCCGGCACCGTCCGGGCGCTGCGCCGCCACCTGGTGGGCGAGCGCGGACTGGACCGGCGGGCGGTGGAGTTCTCGGGCTACTGGCGCCGGGGCGCCTCCGAGGAGGACCTGCGCGCCGAGGCGCTGGCGGCCTGCGAGGCCGACGCCGCTGGCGCAGCCGACAGTGCGGGTGTGGCGGATGGTGTGGCTATGGCGGACAGTGCCGCCGCGGCCGACGGTGCGGCTGTGGCCTCGGCGGCCGGTGAGGAGAGCTGACAGATCAAGGGGTGACGCTTTCCGCTTCCCCGGCAGCTCGTTGAACCAAGCGCGGTGCTCCTGCCCCAAGAACGCCTCCATCCAGGGTTTTCAGATCGCCAAGCTGCTGGACCACGGCCACGATCCCGGTCGAGCCGGTCTTCCCGCTGGAGCGCGCGGCCGACGCCCACCGGCAGTTGGAGCAGCGCGGCAACCGGGGGAAGATCGTTCTTACCGTGACCGGGGGGCACTGACCGGCCCCCGGCTCCCGCACCCACCGGAGGACGTGTGAACCACCTTGCGAGCAACGCCGGCTACGGCGAGGCTGCCGATGAACTCGCCGTGCAGTACGAGGGCGTGACGTTCGAGGAGGTCCACCGCGAGGTGCTGCACCTCCTCCCCGGGGAGTCGGGCGCGGTCCTCGACATCGGCGCCGGAACCGGCCGGGACGCGGCGGCGCTGGCCGCGCTCGGCCACCGGGTCGTCGCCGCCGAACCCACCGCGGAGCTCCGCCGGATCGGGCAGCGCCTCCACTCCGACCGGGACATCCGGTGGGTGGACGACGCGTTGCCCGAACCGGTCTCGCTCCGGGCCGGCGGCGAGCGCTTCGACCTGATTCTGCTCACCGCCGTCTGGATGCATCTGACCGAGGAGGAGCGGGTGTTGGCGATGGACGCCCTCGTCGACCTGCTCGCCCCCACCGGCCGGGTCTTCATCTCCCTGCGGCACGGACCCGTCCCGGCCGGGCGGCGGATGTTCGACGTCTCGGCGGACGAGACGGTCGAACTCGCCCGGGAGCGCGGCCTCGACGTGCTCCACCGCACCGAACGCCTCGACCTGCACAACCGATCCGGCGTGCGGTGGAGCATCCTCGCGTTTCAGCGGTCGAGCGTGCGGCCGAACTCGGCGATCGTCTGAGCGAGTTCCCCGGGGTGGAGGAGACGCAGTCGGCGTCCGTCGCCGGGGACGGTGCGGACGGTCCGGCCGCCGGGCTGCTCCAGCGGGCCGTCCGACTCGCCCACCACCAGGCGGACCGGTACCGGGCAGCTGACCAACAGGCGGACCAGCGACACTCGTTCGGCCGGCCGCCGGGCTCGGCGGAGCCATTGCGCGGCACGTCGGTCGGCGCCGGGGCGGTGCGCCGGGTCCCGGGGAGTCGGCCCTGGGGACGCGTGCGGCGGCCTGGGGCGGCGGGGCCGGAGGAACTCCGGGGCCACCAGGACGAGGCCGGCGACCCGCTCCGGGTGCGCGGCCGCGTACTGGAGCACCGGCGCTGCGCCCGCCGCGTGTCCCACCAGGACGGGGCGGGACCGGACGGGTGCCAGCAGCTCGGCGAGCCAGTCGTCGGGCGCCATGGACGCGGGGGAGGAGCGGGCGAGCCCGGGTAGATCGGCGAGCAGCGCGGGCGCGTCCAGGTGCTCCGCCGCCGGGTGCCACGCGTCCGCGTCCTCACCCGGGCCGTGCAGCAGGACGTACCCGGGGCACTCCCGCTCCCCGGTGAGGTGGGTGCGGCTGCCCGCGACGGAGGCGAACTCGCCGGGGTGGGGAGGGGCCGAGCTTGCCCGGGGCGTGGCCGGGGTGGCCGGCGGGGCTGCGTTCGGGTGTGCGGGTGCGTTCGGGTGCGTGGCGGCGTTCGGTTGTAGGGCGGCGTTCGGTTGCAGGGCGGTGTCCGGGTGCGTGTCGGTCGCGGGCGGACCTGCGCCGAAGCGGTCGGCGACCAGCCGGGAGGACCAGCGCCGCAGCAGGTCCGTCACGGGTGGGTGGACGAGCCCGACGGCGGCGGCCAGGCGGTCGGCGGAGTCGGTGGCGTAGGTGTCCTCGGAGAGGAAGGAGAGCGTCTCCGGGTCCGCCCCGGTCAGTGCGCGCGGCAGCCGCCGCACAAGGCCGACCGGGACCAGTCGTCGTGGCGCGGGCACTCCGAGGTGCTCGGCCAGCAGGGCGATCAGATCCGGCAGATGGGGTGTGGCGGGGTCGAGCACGGTGTGGGCGTGAGCCGGTCCCTGGTCGAACTCCGGTACGGCGGCGAGGAACCGGGCCAGGTAGTCGATCGCCACCACCGGCAGGAAGGTGCGCGCGGTCCCCGGCAGCGCGGGCAGCCGGCCGCGCCACAACTGGTGCACCAACTCGGCCGGACCGATGTACTGCCCGGCCTCCCCGGTCACCGAGTGTCCGATCACGCTGCTGGGGTTGACCGTGGTGAGCGGCACCCCGAGCGTGTGGGCGGTGACCCGGACGGCGGCGTCGCCCAGTTGCTTGGAGGCCTCGTAGGCGCCGAGCCGGGCGTAGAGCGCGTCGGTCTCGGCCGTGGGCAGCGGGTAACGCGGGGCGGCGTCCCGGCCGACCCGGTAGCCGGACAGGTGGACCAGCCGGCGCAGGTCCGGTCGGGTCGCCGCCCAGTGCAGCGCGTGCAGGGCGCCGTCGACGTTGGCCGCCTCCGCCTCGGTGCGCCCGAGTCCGAACCGGTACAGCGCGGCGAGGTTGTGGATGTCGCGGACGGCTCCGAGCCGGGCGTCGTCCGCGGCGGAGAGTCCGAGCCCGGGGAGGGTGATGTCGGCGGCGACGGTGGTGAGGGCGCCGTCGTCGGCGCCGTGCCCGCGCAGCCAGTGCCGCAGCTCGCGGTCCCGTGCGGTGTCGTGGCCGCCCCGGACGGCGACGGCCACGGGCTCGCCGCGCTGGAGGAGTTCGAGTGTCAGCCAGCGCCCGAGGAAGCCGGTGGCGCCGAGGACGAGGGTGCGGCTCGGGGACGGGGGTGGGGGCGGAGTGGGGGCCGACCCTGGGGTCGGGGCCTGGCTTGGGGTCGGGTCCGTGCTTGGACCTGGGGAGTGGGGCACTTGGTGGCTCCTTTTATGTAGACCGGTCTGCATATTTTTTGGGTAAGCGTGGGGGAGGCGTAGCGGCGAGGCTGAATCTAAGTGGACCGGTCTACATAGTCCGGAGCCAGTAGACCGGTCTACATATTTTTCGACGACGAGCGTCCGCGCGCGCTCGGTCCGGTCATGTCTGGCCCGGCGCGGCCCGATCCGGCCCGGCGCGGGCGGCGGGGTGTGCCCCCGCTGCCCGCGTCAACCCCGGCCCGCGCGCCTCACTTGGCGGCGAGCAGGTGCTTCACGGCGTGCTGGGCGTCGTCCAGCGGAGTGCGGCTGCGCTGTACCCGGGCGACCAGCACCGCGCCCTCCAGGAGGGCGAGCAGCTGTCCCGAGGCGACGTCGGCCGAGGCCGGGCTGTGGCCCTCGGCCACCAGGCGGTCGGCCAGGATGCGCTGCCAACTCCCGTACACCTCGACGCAGGTGAGGCGCAGCGCCTCGTTGCTGCCGGACACCTCCAGGGCGACGGTCGCGATGGGGCAGCCCTTGGTGTAGCCGGAGGCCTCCATGCGGTCGATGAACAGGCCCGCGAGCCGGCGGGCGATGGCCACGGTGTCGAGGCCCTCGCCGACCAGCGCCTTGAGCTGCTCCTCGATCTCCTGGCCGGCCTGGATGATCGCTGCGGCGACCAACTGGTCCTTGCCTTCCGGGAAGTGGAAGTAGAGCGAGCCTCGGGGCGCGCCGCTCTCGGCCACTATCTGGTTCAGGCCCGTGCCGAAGTAGCCCTTTGCCTCGATCAGTGCGCGCGTGCCGGCGATCAGCCGGGAGCGCGTCTCCTCGCCCTTGACTCCCATGCAGAAAACAATAGACCGGCCTACATATTTTTGTCGACGAGGATTCCGCTAGGAGCCAACGGCCCGGGCGGGGTGGGTGCTCTGACGGTCGGCCGCCCCGCCCCGCCCACCCCCTCGGGGCCCGCACTGCGGCGGCACTTGGCCCACCAGCACGCCACCGCCCGGGCCGCGCCACCGCCTGGGCCGCGCCACCGCCTGCGTGCGGACACGGTCAGGCGGGCTGCCACAGTTCGACCCGGTTGCCCTCGGGATCGGTGACCCAGCCGAATCGTCCGACACCCTCCATCTCCTGGGTCTCCTCGGCCACGTCCGCTCCCTTGGCGCGCAACTGCGCGAGCATCGCCTCCAGGTCGCGGACCCGGAAGTTGAGCATCGTCTGCTGGGTCGGGGACCCGAAGTAGTCGGTCCCGGACTCGAAGGTCGCGAACACCGTCGGCCCGGCGTCCTGACGCCAGAGGCCGTTCTCGTCGGCGTCCAGGCCCAGGCAGTCGCGGTACCACGCGCTCACGGCCGCCGGGTCGGAGGCCCGCAGGAAGTATCCGCCGATTCCAAGTACACGTTCCATGACGCCATCTTGCCAGGGCGGCGATCGGGCGGCCTGGCATCACGCCATCGCCCGCCTGGCCCTCGCCTCGCGCCCCGTCTCGCCCGGCCCCAGCCCCTCCCGCACCCCCCTCCCGGTCTCTCCCCGGTCTCCCCCCGACCGCGGGGGAGGCCAGTAGTGGAACGACAAGGCCGCCGCCTTCGCCTCCTACGGCACGGTCGGCGGCGTCCGCGCCGTTGAGCACCTGTGCACCATCGCTACGGCGAAGTGACAAGTAGCAGGCGGGGACCGGGGACCTCGCCGGCTTGGAGGGCGGCGAAGTCGGTGGGGGCTTTTCTCGGCAGCTTCCGGGTACGCCTCGCCTTTGGCGTGCTCGGCACCCTGCGGGAAATGGCAGCTCAGCCGGCGCGCGCAGTCCACTTCGGCGGCGTCCACAACCGGGCATTGGCGCTGCCGACCTGGATCAGCGTTCCGGTATGCCGATCCTGACGCGTCGGGCGGAACCCCTCGATCGCGAACACCTGTTGTCCGCTGGTGACGTCGACGCCCTGAAGACCGGCCTCGTCGGCGATCAGCAGATGCTCTCCGTCGGTGAAGAAGCCGAGATCGCCGACCGGCCAGGGGAACGTCGCGACCGCCTTGATCCATCGGACGCCAGGCGAGCGCAGTTCGATCGAGGCGGGGTCGAGGACGTGGACGGTACCGCTGCCGGCATCGTCCCGGTCATACACCGCGATCCGCCCGTCGTCGATCCACACCACCGGCCAGTTCCACTCCGAGACCTCGGGATACACCGCATGGCTGGGCCCGTCCTCGGACTCATACGGGTTGTCGTGCAGCCAGGCGGTCAGGCTCCACACCGCCGGCATCCCCCACGGCTGCCACACCCAACCGCCGTCGTAGAGACGAGTCCCGTCAGGACTCAGCGACAGCGCGCCGTGGAAGTAGTCGAGGTCGCACTCCGCATCTTCCTCATCTCTGTCCCGGCTGTCCCGCGCCGTAAGCACCTCGCCGGACGCGAGATCGGTGACATCCAACCGGTTCCAGTCAGTGCGATGGACGACAACCGGCCGGCCACCGTGTTCGGCGAACGCCAACGCGAACGGGACGGTTCCACAGCAGTAGTCCCCGCCGTCCAACTTCAACGCCGGCGAACCGGTGGTGAGATCGACGACGGTGCCGTACCGACCGCGGTCCTGAACCACCGCCGCCCAACGGCCGCATCGAGACACATGAAGCCGCAGTCGAACGCCGCCACCGTATTCGGACGCCGGCCTCTCCTCCCGATACCGGGCCACGTCCTGCACCTCGCCGGTCGTCGGCGTCCACCGCGTCAGCCGTCCGTCCTCGGACAGCACCAGCCACGCCGGCCCTGCGTCACCGAGGGGCGCCGGCAACGCCGCCACATCCACGACCGGCCGCAGCGCGTCGGGAACTGCCACGTCCACCGTGATCGTCGCCATATGGATCCCCTCGGTGCGCCCGTGTGCCCCCGCGGCAATGTGAACAGCAGGTGATGTGGCACCGTATCGGCAGAGTCGGTGAGCGCCGCTATGCCGGTCACGGCGATGAGGTGAGCACGGATCTGGTCTGTGTCGGGCTCATTCTCGCGCAGGTCCGCCCAGGCGATCGTGGTCTCCGGGTGCATCAGCGGCCCTGCCCGGCGGTGGAGTCAGGATCGCCGCCCACCGCTCCCGGTCGTCGGGTATGGCCGCCAGGACCCGGTGGAGCGGGCGTGCGCCCGGTCAGCGGACGACGTCGAGGATGTTCATCTGCAGGCCGTTGGCGTACACGGCGTGCTCGACCAGTCGCAGCTTCTGGGCGTCCCGGTCCGTCGCGGGAAACAGCCGCTTGCCCGCGCCGAGGAGCAGCGGGTAGACGAGCAGGTGGTAGCGGTCGATCAGGTCGGCGTCGGCGAGGCTCCGGTTCAGGGAGGCGCTGCCGTGGACGATGATCGGGCCGCCCTCGGTCTCCTTGAGGGCGGCGACCTCGTCGAGGGAGCGCAGGATCGTGGTCTCGCCCCAGTTCGACACCAGGTCGTCGTCGGTGAGGGTGGTGGAGACGACGTACTTGGGCATCGCCTTGTAGTCGGCGAACTCCTCCATGTCCGGCCACACCGGGCTGAACGCCTCGTAGCTGGTCCGGCCCATCAGGATCGCGGTGGACTCCTTCTGCTCCCGTCCCTTGATGTCGAACGCCTCGGGGAGGAACTCGACGTCCTTGAAGGTCCAACCGGAGTTGCGGTAGCCGGGCTCACCACCGGGCGCTTCCACGACGCCGTCGAGCGAGATGAACGCGGTGCTGATCAGGGTGCGCATGGGATTCTTCCTTGCTGTCTCGTGTCGGTCTTCGAGTGGCTGCGGGTCGTTCCGGCCCGGCGGTCGCTCCGGCCCGGCGGTTGTTCCGGCCGGTCCGTGGTCAGGCGAGCACGGCGGTCAGCCACCGTTGCCAGGCGGCCTCGGCGCCGGCCGTGTCCGGTCCGAACAGGTGGTGGAACATCAGCGCCATGCCGGAGCCGTGGTGGAAGGTGTAGATCCCGTCGGCGGTGCGGACCTCCGTCCGCTCGTCGTCGGACCAGACGACCTCACCGTCCAGCGGCGGCAGTCCGGCCGGCTCGGCGTGCGCCCGGGCGCCCACGGTGACCGGGGCCGGCAGCGACAGGCCGCGGACGAGTGCCGCCCCCACCTCCTGCGGTGTCCTCCCGTGCGTCGGCGCCATGGCGAAGACGGGGACCCCGGTGCGCCCGGGGAAGTGGGCCAGGTACTCGCGGAGCGTGTGGAGGTGGAAGGGCCAGCCGCGGCGCAGGGCGTCGTACTCGTCCTGCCAGTCGTCGCCGAGCAGGCCGCTGTGGACGACGCGGAGCACGGTGCTGCCGCGGCCCCTGCCCTCGATCAGGTACTCGAAGGCCATGAACCGGCCGTCCTCGCCCTCGGTGGTCCGGGTGGCGAAGCGCTTGCCGGGTTCGTGGGCGGTGATCACCGCCTCCTCGCGGTGGCCTGCGGTGTCCATGGAGGCGACGCCGCCCTCGCGCGGCTCCACCTCGTTGCGGCCCATGAACCACGAGTCGATGCCCGGCCCTGTCGCGATCGCCTCCCAGACCTGTTCCGGGCTGGCAGGCAGGGTCGTCTCCAGCTCGATCTCGAACGGGTGCGTCATGGTCGCTCTTCCTGTCCTGTCCCGGGTTCGTGTGCGGCCGTCCCCCCGGCCCCCTGTGGCGGACCGGCCGGGTCCCCCGGGGCGCCGGGGTGGGGTACGGGGATCTGGTGGAGTCCGACGATCACGCGGTTCCGCCGCCCGCCGGGGGCGGACTCGTCGTGGTAGCGGCCGACGAGGCCGGCCACCGCCTGGGCGAGTTCGTCGGCGAAGGCCATCCGGTCGGCCGCGGAGGCGAAGCGCACCTCGGCGTCGATGCCGAAGCTTGCGACCCGCTGCCCGGCCCGGGTCGCTCCGGTCAGCAGCGTCCCGACCTCCTGCACCAGCCGGGCCCCCAGGGCCAGCAGCCAGCGGGCGGAGAGCTGGTCGGGGGATCGGGAGGGATCCGGGCTGACGGCGGCCAGGGCGTTGGGCGAGATGACGTAGGAGGCGGCGGTGGCGCGGTACACCCGTTCGGTGACGTTGCCCTTGCGTCGCTCCTCGACGAGCTCGACCAGGTCGTGGCGCTCCAGCTCCTTCAGGTGGTAGTTGACCTTCTGCCGGGGCAGCCCCAGACGGACGGCCAGCATGGTGGCCGAGCCGGGCTCGGCCAGGGCGGCGAGGATTCGGGACCGTATCGGGTCCAGCGAGGCCTCGGCCGCGGCGGGTTCTTCGATCACGGCGACATCCAGCACTCCTCCAGACTCGACCCGACGGGAAAAATTGTCAAGACAGAAAAAGTTGTCGGCGCGGGGGTGAGGGGCGAGCGACTCCCACGGCTGGGCCGGCAAGCCGCCCGCTTGCAGGCCCGGCCTCGCCAAGCCTTGGCCTGTGTCCGAGCGACGCGGCATCGCGCCATGGGAGATCGGTGCACGTCCAATCGTCACGGCCGGTTGTCGGGGCCGTGGTTTCCGGTTTGATCGGCATCCCTAGCGTGCCGGGCATGACACACGGTCAGCGCGCCCTTCAGCCAGCCCAGTCCGATGCCGACGGTTACGACGACGGCGCCCGCCGCCTGCACCGGCCGCGCCGGGTGAACGTCGGGCTGATCGCCACGGTGCTCGCCGCCGCGCTGAGCGTCACCTTCGTCGCCCTGGCCGCCCCGGCCGCGGTGTCGGTGCCGGTGCCGGTGCCCGTCGCCGACGAGCCGGCCGCCGCGACGGCCGCCCCGGCTGCGCCCGCACCTGGCGAGGTGGTGCTCGCCGAGGGCTTCTCCGGTGCCGTCCTGCCCGGTGGTTGGACCCCCGTCGAGGGCGACTGGAAGGTGGAGAACGGCCGTCTGGTCGGCACCTCCGCCAACTCCGGTCAGCAGAGCCGGATCACCTTCGGCCGCCACCTGGAGGACTTCCGCTTCGAGGCCACCGCCCGCTTCGAGAACGTCCAGGACGCGGCCCGCTGGACGGCGCTCGGCCTGGACGTCCCGGCCGACGGCGCAACCCCGTGGTCGATCGCCACCATGCGCACGGGCACCACCGCCGCCAACGGGCTGGAGTTCGCCCAGCGCACCACCGGCAACGCGTGGACCGTCACCAACACCGCCGCCGCCCCGACGGCCGCCGGCACCGGCCGCGACGTGCGGATCGCCGTCGAGGTGCACGGCACCACCGCCCGCTGGATCTTCGAGGGCAAGGAGGCGATGCGCACCACCCGGGTCGCCCGCAGCGCCGACGGCGGCCAGGCCCTGCTGGTCAACGGGGCGAAGGTCTCCTTCGACGACATCCTGGTCACCGCGCTCGCCCCGGGCGCGTGGATCCGCCCGGCCGGTTCCCCGCTGACGGTGATCGCCCACCGCGGCGCCTCGTCCGCCGCCCCCGAGAACACCCTGGTCTCCGACGAGATCGCCCGCCGCGGCGGAGCCGAGTGGATCGAGAACGACGTCCAGCCGAGCAGGGACGGCGTGCCCTACGTCCTGCACGACGACTCCGTCGACCGCACCACCAACGGCAAGGGCCGGATCCGCGACCTCACGGCGGCCCAGCTGGACGCCCTCGACGCGGGCGCCTGGTTCGGCCCGGCCTACACCGGCACGCACGTGCCGACCCTGGCCGCCCAGCTCGACGATCTGCGGACCCGCGGCGGCAACCTGCTGCTGGAGATCAAGGGCCGGCACAGCCGCGACGAGGTCGCCCGGATCGTCAAGGAGGTCCGCGACCACGGGATGGCCAACCGCGTGTTCGTGCAGAGCTTCGAGGTCGACGCGCTTCGCCTCACCCGCGAGCTGGCGCCCGAACTGCCGCTCGGGCTGCTGCGCGGTTCGCTCGACGCCGACCCGGTCGCGCTGGCCAGGGAGTTGGGCCTGGCCGCCTACAACCCGTCCGACGACGCGCTCGCCGGACGCCCGACCGCGCTCGGGGAACTGCACGCCGCCGGGGTGGCGGTGATGGTCTGGACGGTCGACAGCGCCGCCCGCTGGAAGGCGCTGGACGCCCTCGGCGCCGACGCGGTCATCACCAACCGCCCGGCGGAGCTGTCCGGTTGGAACTCCGCCCGGCTCCAGGGCGGGGGCGCCCAGCCGCCGGCCGCCCCGAAGGTGTCGATCGCCTCGCCGGCCGCCGGAGCCGTGCTGGACCGCGCCCAGCAGCCGGTCGCCGTGGTCCAGGCCACCGGCGCCGACACCGTCCGGCTGACCCTCGACGGCAAGGTGATCCCGGCCGGCACCGCCCTGGACACCGCCGCACTCGCGCTCGGCGGCCACACCCTGCTCGCCGAGGCCGCCGGCCCCGGCGGCAGCGCCCGGGCCACCGCCGAGTTCACCGTCGCCGCCACGCCCACCGGCCTGGCCGCGCTGATCCTCGGATCGGGCGCCGACCGCAACGCCGTCGCCACCCTGACCGCGATGCTCGGCCAGGGCCGGTACCAGCCGCTCGCCGCGTGGGCGGACGACCAGGCCGGCCGCACCGTGGCCGCCGACCGGGCCCGGCAGATCGCCGCCGACGCCCGGGCCCTCGACGGGCGCTGACCCCGGCCGGAGCGAGCCCCGTCGACCCTGACCACCCTGGGCTGGCCCGGCCGAGCCGTCCCTGCCGGGGCAGACCGGGGCAGCCGGGGCAGCCGGGGTCAGCCGGGGTCAGCTGGACGTCGGCAGTCGGCAGGGGCGGCAGGGACGGGAGGGCGAAGGTGAACACGGCCCCCGTAGCCCCCGGGAGCTACCGGCAGGACGGCTCTCCGACAGGCCCAACCGCCCCGCGCCCCGCGCCCCGCGCAGGACGACTCGGACGGCCCCGGCGGCCCGGGGAAGCCCCCCGCCTCCGCGAGGGAGGCCCCAGGGCGACCCCACGACGGCCCCAGGAGGGCCCTCCAGGGGCCCGAGGCCTTCCCGCGCGTCTCCGGCATGCCGACAGCCCCGGCCATGGTTCAGACGGGGCTGTCGGTGGGTCGCCGCCGGACATACGCGCAGGGCCACCCGTCGCCTCGGATTCGAGACGCCGGGTGTTCCACAGCACCACGGCGTGGTCAGAGTTTGAACATCATGTCGTACGGCTGAGTGATCCGCTCCTGCCGTGAACCGAAGTCCACGAGTACCGCGATGTCGCCGTCGCCCTCGACGCTGATGGCCCGACCGAGGCCGTACATGTCGTGGGTGACCCGGTCGCCTACGGCGAAACGCTTGCGAGGCGCTTCGACCGGGGCTTTGAAGGGGCTGGTGGGCAGGGGTCGCCGGACTGCTGGTGGTTTCGTCATCGGCTCCAGTATGCGCCGGATCCGACGGCCGTGGACCCCACCTGGCGGCTCGAACTTTCCGGTGCGTCCGAAAAAGGCCTCCGCGGGACGTACTTCTCCTCCTCCCGGGTGCCCGGCGGAGGCCGCGAAACCGGCCCGTCGGGGCGGTGGTCAGCGCTGTGCCGGGAGCGAGACGAGGCCGATCGCCACCGCGTTGACGCCCGCCTGGAACCGGCTGGCGGCGTTGAGCGCGTGGAGGATGGCCGCCACGTGGCGGCGGCAGGTGCGCAGCGAGATGCCGGTGCGGCGGCAGATCGCCTCGTCCTTGGCGCCCTCGGCGAGGAGCTGGAGGATCTGCAGTTTGAGCGGGTCGTCGGCGATGCTCGCGGTGTCCGCGGCGACGGGCTCCGGGCCCCGGTCGGCCGGCGGCGGTGCCGCGGCCGACCACGAGGTCTCGAAGAGGTCACGGGCCAGGCCGATCGCCGCCGGTTCGCGGAACACGGCGATACAGAGCCCGTCCAGGCTCCGCGGGGGCCGGGGGACGAGGACGACCGCCTCGTCCACCAGGAGCACCTCCTGGGGCAGGTCCGGGCTGGTGCGCACGGCCGTCCGGCCGCGGTCCGGCCGGGTGGCCAGTAACCGGGCCGCCTTGGCCGCGCCGTGGTCGGAGTCCAGCAGGGCCCGTACGGAGACGCCGGCGGCCAGTCCGGCGACCTGGCCGCCCAGGAACGGTTCGAGACTCGACGTGCCGTCCGGCGCGCAGCGCATCCAGCGGACCTCCGACCGGCAGCCGGCGGCCAGCGAACCCAGCAGGGCCGCCAGTGCGGACCGGTCGACGACCAGGTCCGCGGCGGTGCCCCGCGGTGCCGCCAGCCGCGCCTGCAGCTTCACCAGCGAGTCCAGTCGGCTGCCCGCCAGTTCGAGGACCGACTGCCAGTGCGCGCTCTCGTCGGCGAGTACGGTGTCCAGCGCGGGTGTCGCGACCTCCCGGGTATCGCGGGCGTCTCGACTTTCACGAGCCTCACGAGCCTCTCGGGTCTCGCGGACAGCTCGGGTATCTCGGCTCTCCGGGGTCTCCGGGATTGCCGGGCGAGGGGTGGCCGCCGTCGCGGTCCGTTCGGCCGGCCGGCCCGCCGCCGGGCCGGGGGTGGTGAGTGCCGGGACTCTTCCCGGGGTGGCGGGGTGGTCGGTGGCGGTTCGATCCGCGGCTGCCGCGCGGCGATGGGTCATTCGGGCTCTCCTGGCTCAAGGGTGACGGGCCGAGGTCGCAGTCGGCACCCCTGTGGTGAAAAGGTGTCGTAGCGATGATTCTTCGCATGTCGACCTTCACCTGATATCCGTACGAGTACCTAGAAGTACTCAGCTTCGACTCACTGTTGACGGTGCGTCAACCGCCGTCGGGTGGTCGCGGAGGAGCGCCCGCCGACCGGCTCACGGCCGTAGGTCGAGCATCGGCTCGGCGTACCGGGAGCGCCCGCAGACCGCCATCAGGACGGGCGACTCCTCCGGCGGCAGCCGCAGCAGGGCGGCGAGGTGGTGTTCGTCGAAGGAGCGGGCCGGCCGGGCGAACAGGCCGTGCGCGGTGGCGCCCAGGCTCAGCCCGTGCGCCACCCAGCCGCACCGGACCTGGAGCAGGCCCCAGGCGGCCGGTCCGAGCCGGGCGGTCAGCGCGCGCAGGTCGGCCGAGAGCACGACCAGCGCCGCGGCGTGCCGCACACCGCAGTCGTTGGCCGGGCCGAGCGGGTAGCCGAAGACCTGCTCGATCCGGCGCGGCAGCTCCGGATCGGCCTCCAGGGCCCGCAGCCCGCCGTCGGCCACCTCGTAGCGGCCGGTGGGCAGGCCGCCCAGCCGCTGCGCCACCACCGTCGTCCGCACGCCCGCGCCGGCCTCCCGCAGCGGGCCGCCGGGCGCCGGCACGCCCGCCCAGGCGAGCAGGTCGCGCAGACAGTCCTCGCCGAGTACGGCGGGCCGCGCGGAGAACCCGCTCAGCGGCAGCGGGACCCGCCCGGCCGACCGCTGCCACCAGACCCGGGCCCAGTCCGGGCCGTCCGGCGCGGCGGGCAGGTCGGGCACCCCCGGCCCGGGTCCGGCCGGTGCGGTCAGCCGGGGGGCGGCCTCGGCGGTGAGCCGGGGGGCGACCACGGCGGCGGTCTCGGCCAGGCTGGGGTGGGCGCTCTCCCGGACCAGCAGGGCGTCCAGCTCGGCGTCGAGCGCGCCGCCGCCCGCCTCCTCCAGCGCCGCCGACGGCGGCAGCGGACCCACCCCGCGCAGGGTGACCAGCACCGGCGCCGTCCAGCTGCCCGGCCCGGCCGTGCCGACCAGCCGGGCCGCGTGCGCGACCTCGGGCCCGGTCACCCGCACCTCGGCCGCGACGGCGCACACCTCGGCCGCCACCAGCAGGCTGCGCAGCTGGACGCCCGTCTCCAGATCCGCCAGCGCGCACCGCAGCACGCCGTACGGGGTGGGCAGATCGGTGTGCCGCCCGGCGAGGACGACGGTCAGATCGCCCTCGGCGGGCCGCAGCGGCCCGCACGCCCCGTCGGCGGCCGGCAGGTCGACCAGGGCGTGCCGGTAGGGGTCGAGGTAGCCCGCCGGGCCGTGCGGCGGCACGGCGAACACGTGCACCGGGAACTTGCTGCGCACCGAGGCCGTCACCCGGTGGTCGTTCGCCGGGTTGGCGGGTTCGCGGCGGAGCAGCCCGAAGGCCGCGACCAGCACATCGCCGGCGGTCGCGCCCCGGATGCGGCCCGCCGGGTGGCGTGCGGTGGCGAGCCGGTCGGCCGTCCCGGTCGGCAGCGGGCGGCCGAGGTTGCCGCGGGCGCCCGGCGGGGGCATCCCGGACGTGGTCGCCACGCGCTCGTCCACCTCGATCGGCTCGTGCAGCAGACCGCGCAGCGGGCCCTGCCGCAGGGCGAAGCGGTAGACGTCGTCGGTGCTGGTCATGCGTCCTCCAGCGGGTCGGGGCCGGTCAGCCAGACGGGGCCGCAGGGCAGCGGGAGGGGGCCGAGGACGGCGTCGTCGGGGCACCGGCGGTGGCCCGGGGTGCGGCCGCGCAGGACGCCGGGTGCGTGGAGGGCGGCCTGCAGGGCGGTCAGGTCGGCCGGGGCGGCCCACTCCAGGGCCCGGGTGCCGGTCGAGGGGTCGGGTGCGGCGGGGCGCCTGCCCTGCTGGAGGACGGCCAGCGCCCGGGCCAGGGCGGCCTGGGCGGCGGCCGGGGCGTTCGGGCCCCACTGGGCGGCGAGCCGGCGGCCGTCCGCGGGGTCCGCGGCCTCCACCAGGCACCACGCCGTCCCGGGCAGCGGGTGGCGGCGGAGGTGGACCGGCTGGTCGTGGTAGTCGGTGAGCGCGCGGCGCAGGGCCCGCGTCCGGGGGCCGTCGACCTCCGGCCACGGCAGCGCGGACCACGCGGCGGCCTCCGCTCCGAGCAGGCGCAGCAGGCCGTCGAGCAGCCACCGCTGCTCGGTGGTGCCGGCGGCGGCCACGACAACCGGAGCGGAGGCGGCGGCCGGATCGGCCGGGGCGGGCTCACCCAGGGCGGCGGGCTCACCCGGGGCGGCGGGCTCACCCGGGGCGGCGGCGGTTGCGGCCTCCGCCTGGGCCCGGAGCAGGGCGAGCAGCGCGTCGCGGCGGGCGTCCTGCGGGTCGGTTCCCCAGCCGGTGAGCACCGGTCGGCCGGGCAGGGTGAGGGCTTCGATCGCGGCCAGCCGGAACGGCAGTTGCGGCAGGGCGAGGTCCTCCCGGTGGCGGCCGGGGCCGAGCCACGGCTCGGTGAGCGCGGTGACGTCCGGCGGTTCGCCGGGCCGGAGCACGGCGGGCGGCGGTGCCGCCGGGCAGTCGGTGGTGCGCAGGGTGCGCCCGTGGACGATCCGCAGCGCTCCGGGGTCGGCGCCGGTCGCGCCGATCAGGTCGAGGAGCCGTCGGGCGGCGAGCGCCCCGGCCAGGGTGGCGGCGGTCAGGGCGGGGGCGCGGCCCACGGGGTCGACCCGGCACCAGGCACCGGCCCGCGCGGCCCGGGCGAAGAAGGGCCCGGCGGCGGCCGGCCCGTCCAGCACCGGGCCGACCACCGCGTGGCCGGGCGCGGTCAGCACCGGTACCCAGGGCGTTCCGGGCGGGAGGGCGGCGGCCTGCGCGCGCAACCGGTCGGGGCCCTCGGCGGCGACCACGGCGGCGGTGGTCCCCGGGCCCGGCCGCCCGGGCGTCGAGCCCGCGCCGAGGGCGGTCAGCGAGCGGGCCGCGCTGCGGGCGGCCGGGCCCTCGCCGAGGACGGCGGTCTCGGCTCGGCGCAGCGCGGCGAAGGCCGCGTACGGCTCGGCGCAGTGCTGTTCCAGGTGGGCGAGCGTGTCGGCGTGGCGCCGGGCGGTGCGGGCGTCGGGTGCCGGGCCGCCGGCCAGGTCGAGGTCGAACAGCACGTCCTCGGCGAGCAGGGCCGCCAGCGCCCGGTGGAGCAGCGCGGCGGCCGCCGGGGCCCCGGCGGAGTCGGCCAGGGTGTCGGCGTCGACGCCGTCGGTGAGCTCGCCGAGCCGGTCGTCCAGCAGCCGCGCGACGGCGGGTGGCACGGCGAGGACGAACGCGCGCCCGCCCCGGGCGCAGTGCAGACCGCGCGCGGTGGGCACGAAGTGCGCCCCCGGCCGCAGTTTCACCCTCATGCGGTGCCTCCGAGTCGGAAGCCGCCACCCTCGGTCCGGCCGTACTCGACGAGCCATTCCAGGGCCGGGACGCCGTCCTGCACACCGACCGGCAGCTCCTCCAGGTGGCCGCCGTCGGGCAGGGCCCGGACGGTGTCGGCGAGCAGCGCGCTGGAGAGGTCGGCGTAGCGGGGGCGGAAGTCGGCGGTGGCCGGTCCGTGGATGCCGTCCGGATCGTCGCCGGGCAGTGCGGGGCCGGCCAGCAGGACCTGCTCGGGGACGCCGTGGACGGCCCGCCAGCGGGCGAGCGCTCCGATCAGCTCGGCGCCGTGCCCGGCGGGCAGCTCGCCGCCGGGGTACCAGCGGCGGCCCTGGAGGAGTACCCGTCCGGCCCGCAGGCGGGGCAGCGCGACGGTCCCGCCGCCGGGGTCGGCGGCGCGGGCTCGGGCGGCGGCGTCGCCCAGCGGGTCGGGCCGCAGGCGGCCGGTGCCGCCGAGCCACCAGGCGATCCGCAGGGGCGCGGCGAGCAGGCCGGGCCGGGCCGGTGCGGGCCGGTCGGCGGCCACCGCGGTGCCGTCCTCGTCGAGCAGGTCCAGTGCGTCGCGGTCGGGGTCGTGGGCGAGGACCAGCCGCAGCCGGTCGGTCGGGTAGACCGGGCTGGTCGGGCCGGCCGGGTTGGACTGGTCGCGGGCGGGCGGGTGGTGGAGCCGGGCGGCGAGCGCTCCGCCGCCCGGGTGGAAGCCGCGGACCGCCAGCCGGTCGCCGAGCGGTTCGACCGCGACCGCGTAGCGGCCCGGGCGGCTGCGGAAGCGCTCGGGGAGGCCGTCGGCGAGGGAGGCCAGCCAGGCCGGGTCCAGCCGCACCTCGTCGGGCCGGTCCGCTGCGTGCCCGGCGCCGATCCGGTCCGCGAGGCGGTGGCGGGCGGTGGCGCGCAGGCGCAGCAGGCCGGCCAGCGAGCCGTCGGCCGGGCCGAAGTCGGCGGCGGTGGCCTCGGTCAACAGCTGGGCCCGGCGGGCGACCATGGTGACCAGGTCCTCGGCGTGGAGGTGCAGCGGCACGCGGGCGCCGCGGCCGAACCGCTCGGTGAACGCCGCGGTCAGCAGGGCCCGGGCCTCGTGGGTCGGGTCGAAGGCGGCGGCGTACTCCAGCACCGGGCCGAGGTCGTCGAGCGCCGGTCGGTGCCGTCCCGCGGCGACGGCGAACGGCGCCGACACGTTCTCCTCGGTGACGGGCAGTGGGACGGGGTGGGGCAGCAGGCGGTTGAGGGCGGCGCGGTCGCCGGCGAGGCCGGCGAGCGCTTCGGTGCGCCGCTGCGGGTCCGCACCGGCGGCGGCGTCGAGCCGGTCCTGGACGGCGGCGAGCACCTCGGCCGCCTCGGGGCGCGGCCCGGCCAGGATCGCGGCGGCGGCGCCGGCCGTCTCGGGTGTGCCGAACCCGGAGGCCGGCACCAGGAGTTGGAGGCGGAGGGCCTCGTCGGTGAACGCCTCGACGGCCGGCTCCCCGACCTGCAGGGCGGTCGCCAGTTCGCGGACGAGGTCGGCGCGCGGCAGCGGGCCGGGCTCCAGCAGCTGCAGCAGGGTGCGCACCCGGCGCGTCGAGGGGGTGCCGATCAGGCGCAGTCGGTCGCCGTCCCGGCGGTGGAAGCGGGCCTGGGCGGGGGTGCTCCGCAGGGTCGGGTTGACCCGTACGGCCGCCGGTCCGGCCGGCGGCTGGTCCCCGGCGAGCAGCAGGTCGACGACGGTGGCCAGCATCGCCCGGTCCACCGTCAGGGTGGTCCGGGCGGCGGCCGGGTCGAGCCGGGGCCGGTCCATCGCCGCCCCGTCCTCGGCCCAGTGGGCGGCGGCCACCAGGGTGTGGGCGCCGGGCGGTCCGGTCCGGACGGTCGCCCGGAGCAGTTCGGCGAGGGCGGCGGCCTCGTCCTCGCCGGTGGACAGGAAGCGCTCCACGGCACGGTCCGCCCGCCCGGCCGCGGCGATCAGCGGGGTGCGGAGGGCCGGGTCGGCCAGGGCCGTCCGCAGCGCGGCGCGCTCCTCCGCCAAGGCCTGCGGGTGGGCGGCGGCCACCGCCTGCCTGGCCGTGGCGGCCGCGGCGCCGTCCCCGGCGGCCGCGAGGGCGGCCAGGGCGGCGTGCAGCGCGGGCGAGGCGAGGCGGCGGCCGGGGACCCGGCCGAGCAGGGCCAGGGGCGGCGCGGCGGCCCCGGCGGCCGGAGAGGCCCCGGCGGCGCCGGGGGTGGCGGTCATGCCGCACCTCCCCGGGCGGCGGTGAACCGCGGCCGCACCTGCTCGGCGAACAGCTCGACCGAGCGCACGGCGTCGGCGCCGCCGAAACCGCCGAAGTCGACCTGCCAGAGGATGCCGTCCGCGCCGACCCGCTCCTGGAACCGGCCGATCTGGTCGGTGACGTGCTCCGGCGAGCCGACGAAGGCGGTGCCGGTGGCGCGCAGGTCCCTGGCGGTCATGGTCCGGACGACCCGGCCCAGGCCGGTGTACTGCGCGTAGTCGGTGGAGACGGTGTCGTCCCAGCCGTCCAGCGCCGAGGCCCAGACCCGCAGGTACGCGTCGAGGTGCGGGTCGGCCAGCTCGCGCGCCTTCTGGTCGGTGTCGGCCACCAGCAGCGGCAGGCTCGCCATCACCCGGGGCGTGCCGTCCGGGTGGTGGGCGGCGAAGGACTCGCGGTACCGGGTGGTCAGCGCGGTGTCGAACTCCCGGCCGGTGGGCGTGATCAGCAGGCCGTGGCCGAACCGGCCGATCCGTTCGAAGCTGTCCGGGGTCTGCACGGCGGCGACCCAGAACGGCGGCCGGGGCGACTGGGTGGGCCGCGGCAGCACGGTGGCGTCGCGGAAGGAGAAGTACGGGGTGTCCTCGTCGACTCCCTCCTCGGTCAGCAGCCGGTGGACGGCGGCGATCGTCGCCTCGAAGCGCCCGCGGCTGCCGTCCATCGGCACCTGGAAGGTCCGGAACTCGTGCGGCAGGTAGGCGCGGGCGAAGCCGACCTCCAGCCGGCCCTCGCTGATCGCGTCGACCATGGCGATGTAGGACGCGAGCTTCACCGGGTGGTGGAACACCGGCAGGGTGCACCCGGTGATCAGCCGGATCGAGCGGGTCCGGGCGGCGACGGCGGCCAGGAAGGTCAGCGGGCTGGGACAGTAGCCGCCGTAGGGGTGCAGGTAGTGCTCGGTCATCTTGACGTAGTCCAGCCCGGACTCGTCCGCGAGCCGGCACAGGTCGAGCACCTCGCGGTAGTAGTCGACGGGTGACTTGGTGTCCGGGGAGGCGTCGGGGAGGAACGAAACGCCGAAACGCATGGTGGCTCCTGGGAGGTCGGTGGGTCGGCGGGCGGCGCGCTGCGCGGCCCGGCGGTGGGTCAGTCGGCGGCGGTGCCCGGCTCCGGCGGGCCGAGCAGGACGGCCGTGTACGCCTCGGGCCGCAGGTGGCGGGCGGCGGCCTCGCGCACCTCCTCGTCGGGGACGGCCCGCAGCCGGGCGGCCAGCCCTTCGGGCCAGTCGGCCGGCAGTCCGGCGGTCACCGGCCCGTACAGCGCGTCGGCCAGGCCCTTCTGGGTGGAGCGGGCGAGCGCGTGGTGGCCCAGGGCGTGGCCGCGGGCCGCGGCGATCTCCTCGGTGGTGGGCGGGTGCGGGCCGGAGATCGCGGCCAGCTCGGCGAGGGCGCCGTCGAGTGCGGCCCGGGCGTGCCGGGGCGCGGCGGCGAACTCCACGGTGGCGAGGGCCGCGCCGGTGCGCTGCTCGACGCCGGAGCGGCCGGTGTAGATCCAGCCGCGGCGTTCGCGCAGCTCCTGGACCAGCCGGGCGGAGAAGAAGCCGCCGAGGACCTGGTCGGCCAGGTACAGCGCCGGGTGGTCCGGGTCGGAGCGCACCGGGGCGGGGGCGGCGAGCCGGATCTCGCACTGGCGGGCGCCGGGCGAGGGGACGGCCGCTGCCGGCTGGCCGCGGTGGGCGGGTGCCGGCAGCGGGGCCATCCGCACGGCGGGCCGGGGGTCGGACCAGCCGCCGAGCAGGGCCGCCGCCAGGTCGGCCGTGCGCGCCGGGTCCAGGTCGCCGACGAGTACCAGGGCGGAGCCGCGGGGCAGCAGGCGGTCGCGGTGCAGCGCCGCCACCTCGGCGGGGCCGACGCCGGCCACCTCGGCCGCGTCCGGGGTCTCCCGGGTGGCCGGGTGGTCGCCGAAGCACCGGCGCAGCAGGGCCGCCCGGGCGGCCCGGGCCGGCAGCGCGCCGGTCAGGCCGATCCGGTGCAGCAGGCGCTCCCGCTCGCTCTCCACCAGGGGCGCGGGGTAGGCGGCGCCGGTCAGGCAGTCGGCGAGCACGGCGAGCAGCCGGGGCAGTCCTTCGGCCAGGACCACGCCGGTGACCAGCAGGTTCTCGGGGCCGACGACGGCCTTCAGGGAGCCGCCGACGGCGGCCAGTTCGTCCTCCAGCGCGGTACGCGGCCGGGTGGCGGTGCCGCCGAGCAGGGTGCAGGCCAGCAGTTCGGCGACGGCCGCGTGCCGGGGGTCGGTGCCGCCGAACGGCACGCCCAGGCGCAGCTGGACCACCGGGGCGGTGGCGCGCCGGGCGGCGACCACCCGCAGGCCGGTGTCCAGGAGGGCGTCGACGGTCTCCGGGGGTGCGCTCGGGCGGGGCGGGGCCGGTGGCGGCGGCGTCCGGGTGGGGCTCATCGGGTCTCCTTCCGGCCCGGCACCACGTGCAGCAGCGCCGGGTGCTGGGCGGCCAGGTCGGCCGCGGCCGACCGGACCTCCGCGGCGCCGACCGTGGCGAACCTGCTCGCCGCGTCCAGCGCCAACCCGCCGTCGTCCAGCAGCAGTTCGTAGCCGGCCAGCCGCCGGGCGCGGACCCCGACCGGGTCGGTGGCGGCGTACCAGGAGGTCTGCAGCCGGCGGACGGCGCGGTGGAGCTCGGCCGGTCCGGGGCCGTCGCCGGCGAGCGAGCCGAGCTCGGCGGCGATCGCGTCCACGACGTCCCGGGCGGCGACGCCGGGCGGGTGGAGGGCGCTCACCACGAAGGCGTCCGGGTCGCGCGCGTCGAACGGCCCGCCCAGCCCGGCCGTCGCGGTCGCCTGCGTCGCGAGGCCCCGTTCGCGGACCAGCGAGCGGCGCAGGCGCCCGGTCTCGCCGTCGCCGAGCAGCGCGGCGGTGACCACGGCGGCCAGGTGGGCGCGGGAGCCGGCCGGGGGCATCCGCAGGCCCAGGGCCAGGGCGGGCAGCGGCGCCAGCGGGTCGGCGTGCTCCACGGTGCGGGGCGCGGCGAGCGGTGGCTCGTCGAGGTCGGGGCCGGCGGCGGTGGGCCGGGCCGGGATCGGCCCGAAGTACCTTTCGGCGAGCTCCACGGCCTGTTCGGGCCGGACGCCGCCGCAGAGGGCGAGCACCGCGTTGCCCGGGGTGTAGTGGCGGTCGAAGAAGGCGGCGCACTCCTCGACGGTGGCCTCGCCGAGGGCGGTGTGGTCGCCGTAGCCGTCGTGGGTGTTGGCCCAGCCCCGGAAGAGCACCGGCGGCAGTAGAAAGGTCGGGAACCCGCCGTACGGGCGGTTGAGCACGCTGCGGTGGATCTCCTCGGCGACCACCGAGGCCTGGGTGGCGATCGCCCGCGGGGTGATCCGGGGCGCCCGCATCCGGTCGGCCTCCAGGAACAGGCCGAGCTCCAGGGCCTCGGCGGGCAGCGCCTGGAAGTAGTCGGTGTGGTCGCGGTGGGTGGTGCCGTTGAACGCGCCGCCGTTGGCCTGGACGAGGCGGGCGTGCTCCTGGGCGGCGAGGTTCGCGCCGCCCTGGAACATCAGGTGCTCGAAGAGGTGGGCGAAGCCGGAGCGGGACTCGGAGCGGTAGCCCACGCCGTAGGCCACCGCGATGCCCACCGCCGGGCAGTCGGGGTCGGGGGCGACCAGCAGGCGGAGGCCGTTGCCGAGCCGGTGCCGGTGCAGCGGCCGGGCGGCGGTGCGCTCCGGTGCGGGGACGGAAGGCACTGCGGGCACGGGGGGCGCTGCGGGCGCTGGGACCGGGGTCACGAGCCGCTGCGGATCGCTCGGGCGGCGAACCAGGTGGTGAACGCCGCGAGGCCGGCTGCCACCGCCACCCCGACCACGGTGTCGGTGCCGGTGAACTCGCCGGCGAACAGCGCCCGTTCGGCGTCGACGATATGCGACAGCGGATTGGCCCTGGCCAGTCCGGCCAGCCAACCCGGGGCGAGCGCGAGCGGCAGCAGGACGCCGGACAGCAGCAGGGTGGGCAGCATCAGCGCGTTCAGCAGCTGGCCGTACGCCTCCTCGTTGCCGACCAACAGGGCCAGTCCGTAGGCGAATCCGGCCATGGCCAGGCCGACCACGGTGACCAGCGCGAACGCCGCCAGCACCCCGCCGACCGGCGCGCGCAGGCCGGCCACGAACGCGCCGCCGGTCAGCAGGACGGCCTGGGCGGTGAGCACCACGGCGTCCCGGAGCATCCGGCCGAGCAGCAGGCCGAGCTCGCCGGCGGCCGAGACCTTCATCCGGTCGAGCACCCCGGAGCGGCGCTCGGAGATGATCCCGAAGCCGACGAAGACGGCCGAGAACACGCCCTGCTGGACGAGCAGGCCGGGGACGAAGACCCGCCAGGTGTTGCCGCCGTCGAAGCCCGGCGCCTCGCCGATCCGGTTCAGCAGCGGCCCGAACAGGACCAGGTAGAGCAGGGGTTGTACGAGTCCGAAGACGACCCAGGCGGGGTTGCGCAGGGTGTAGCGCATCGAGCGCTGGAAGATGACCCAGCTGGTCGCGGCGGTGGTCACTTGGTCACCTCGGTGGGCAGGTTCGCGGTGGGCAGGCCGTTGGCGGGCAGCTTCTCGGTGGTTGGGCCCGAGGTGTCCGGTGCGGTGGTGCCCGGTGCCGAGGTGCCCGGTGCCGCGGGGTCGGCCGCGGGGCCGCGCCGGGCGGGCAGGCCGTCCTCGCGCAGCGAACGGCCGGTCAGCCGGAGGAACACGTCGTCCAGCGTGGGCCGTTTGACGGCCACCGACGCCAGGTCGACGCCGGCCTGGTCGAGCGCGCGCAGCAGCTCCGGGAGCAGCCGCTGCGCCTGGGCGACGTGGAAGCGCACACCGTCCGGCGCGGTGTCCAGGTCGCAGCCGGGCACGACCCGCGCGACCACGGTCGCCGCGTCGCTGATCCGGCTGGTCTCCAGCGTCACGACGTCCCCGCCGATCCGGTTCTTCAGCGCCTCCGCGGTGTCGGAGGCGATCACCCGGCCGCCGTCGATCACGATGATCCGGTCGCTGAGCAGGTCGGCCTCGTCGAGGTAGTGGGTGGTGAGGAACACCGTGGTGCCGTGGCGGGCGCGCAGCGTTCGCAGGTGGTCCCAGAGGTTGGCGCGGCTCTGCGGGTCGAGACCGGCGCTGGGCTCGTCGAGGAAGAGCACGGCGGGGTCGTTCACCAGCCCCAACGCGAGGTCCACCCGGCGGCGCTGGCCGCCGGAGAGCCGGGCCACCGCACGCTCGGCGAAGCCGCCCAGGTCGAAGCGTTCGACCAACTCCGTTGCCCTGTCGACAGACTGACGTGTCGACAGGCCGTGCAGCCGGGCCTGGGTGCGGAGTTCGTCCAGCACCCGGTGCTCGGATCCGCCGGAGGACTGGCTGACGTAGCCGATGGCCCGCCGTACCGCCGCCCGCTCGCGGACCACGTCGTGGCCCGCCACGGTGGCGCTCCCGCCGGTGGGCCGCTGCAGCGTGGCGAGCATCCGTACCGTGGTGGTCTTGCCGGCGCCGTTCGGGCCGAGGAAGGCCACCGTCTCGCCCGCGGCCACCTCCAGGTCGATGCCCTGGACGGCGTGCACGGTGCCGTTGCGGACGGCTTCGGCGGTCCCCACACGGGTCCGGTAGGTGTAGGTGAGGTCTTGCGCGCTGATCACGGGTGTTCCTCCGCTTCTGAGCCGGGCAGGCTGCGGCGCACCGGTGCGGACGGGGGCGCAGGGCTGCGGGGCGCCCCGCCGGCTGCGGGCCGCGGCGGCGTTTCGGGTGCTGCCGGGCCACTGTGACCACGGCGGAGGCGGCCAGTCCAGCTCCGGCAGCCCGTGGACGGGAGCACTGACACCTATGTGCCAGCACATCCGAGCGGTAGGGGTGCGAATGTCCGATCTTGTCTGCGGGCGCACCACCAGCGCTTTCATGCCCACATCAACTCCGTTGCGGGGACGGCACGTTGGTGCCGCCGTAAGCCCTTGCCGGGCCCGCCCGGCAGCGGGTTAGCTCGTTGCCAAGCCGCCGGCAGCCCGCCGGCCGAAACCCGAAAAGGGGCCAACTCATGAGCACTGCTGTGGACTTCGCCGCGTTCGACGTCAACGAGCTCGGCGTGCTGGACGCCAACGACGCCGTCGCGCTGCCCGACATGGGCGCGTCCGTCATCATCGTCATCCCGTTCACCGAGGACGGCGAGGAGATCCTCACCGAGGACGCGCTGAACGGCAGCGGCTCGGCCAGCACCTCCTCCTCCTGCTGCTGACCTCCCGCAGCTGACCACCCCCGGCTTCTCCTAGCCGGGCACCGGCACAGCCGGTAACACCCGCCAACGGCCGTCAGCGATCACGACGCCGGTCTCGCGCCGGCCGACCGATTCGTGCACCACCTGGAGTCGTCATGAGAACCATCGATCCGGGCCTGGCCATCAGGGTCTTCGACTACTCGGACAATCCGCGGGAGCTGCTGCGGGAGATCGCGGTGCCACTGGAGCACCTCAAGAACTCGCAGCAGCTTCCCGTGGTCCACCTGCGCAGGGGCTGGCTGCACGGCTCCCACGTCCAGATCACCCTCCGCCCCTACGGCGAACGGCCCGTCGACGCGGCCGAGTTCGCCGCCACCGCGGAACGGCTCGCCACCGCCCGACCGGCCACCGCGCCGGACCCCGACCGCTACCTCGCCCGCGCCGCCGAACTGGCCCGCTGGGAGAACGTCCGGGACGAACTGCTGCCCTGCCACCCGCAGGGCCGGGTCCTCGTCGAACCGCACCGCCCGCGCACCGGCTCGCCCGCCCTCGCCCAGGCCGTCGACCAGATCACCGGCCGCTTCCTGGAGCCGGTGCTCGCCTCCCTCGCCGTACCCGAGGACCGGCTCCTGCCGCACCTCGCGGGCGTCCTGGCCGTCCTCGCCCGCTCCCACCCGCGCGGCATCAGCGCCGGAGCCCTGCCCTACCGCTCGCACGCCGAGGGAGCCGCCTCCGCGACCGGCCGGCACACCGACATCCGCGCCGCCTTCGCCGCCCGGTACGCCAAGGACCGCGAGACCTTCCTCGACGCACTGAGCGCCCCGCTGCCGGACGGCACCCTGCGCACCTGGGAACGCGCCGTGCAGTACTCCTGGGGCGTCGCCGAGGCGCTCACCGCCTCCGCGGCCGTCGACGAGCGCGTCCTGCAGGCCGCCGTCGGCGCGCACTGGCAGCACCCCCTCGGCGAACCCGTCCGCAGCGACTTCATCGGCGAGGTCCTCGACGGCGGCATGCTGCGCAACCCCTCCTACCGCCACATCGCGCACCGGATCGTCCTCAACGCCCTCTACACCGCCCTCACCTGCTTCGGCATCACCCCGATGCAGCGCTACTACCTCTGCTACGGACTCGGCGAGGGCACCGACGAACTGACCGGGCAGTCCTCCATCGACCGGGTGCGCGCCTTCAGCAGGGAGCTGGCCTGACCATGACGCCGACCCACCGCACCGGCCACCACCCCGTCGCACCGCCGCGGACCTGGACCCCCGCCGACACCCCCGTCCTGCGGGTCAACCCGACTGCGGGCCTGCGCCTCGGCGGCGACCGCCTGCACACCGCCGTCCGCGCCCTGTTCGCCGCCCAGCGGCAGTGCGACGCACTCGCCGACGAGGCCTGCGAGCGGCTCTACCGGCTGGCCGGCAGCGCGACCGGCCGCGAACGCCACCGACTGCTCCGGCTCAAACGGGACGTCTTCAACCATCGGGACCCGCTGCCGGCCGACCTCGACGACACCTGGCACACCCCGCTGCCACCCGCCGTCGCCGACTGGCTCGCCGCCCACGAACGCGGCCGACTCGCCCGGACCGCCCTGGAGACCGGCCACGCGGCCCTCCTCGCCGAGGAACGCGAGCGGTTCGCCCACGCCCTCGGCTCCGAACCCTTCCAGCTCTCCCTTGCCCTCAACTCGCCCCAGGTCCTCGACGCCGTCCAGCGCTACCGCGCCGCCGGCGGCCGACCGACCGCCCGGCTGCGCAAGTCCGAGCGCGGCCTGGTCCAGCACCTGGCCCGCGCCGTCCTGCGGGTCAGCCCGCTCTCCCGGTTCACCGCCGTCGGCTTCGCCACCTGGGCACCGACCGGCCCGCGCCTGGACCAGACCGGCTTCGACCGGCGCCGCGCCCACCACCGGCTCACCCCCGACCGCGCCCTCCTCTCCGGCCTGGTCAACGGCATCCTCGCCGCACCGCGCGCCGGAGAACTGCCGGACACCCTGCAGCGCAACCCGATGCTCCGCCGCGAGGGCGACCGCATCCGCTTCCAGCACGCCGCCGACGGCCGCCGCCGCACCCTCGCCGCCGAACTCAACGAGCAGCTGACCGCCCTGCTGCGCCTCACCGCCCTGGGAGCGCTGCCCGCCGACCGGCTCGCCGACGAACTCGCCCGCCGCTTCGGCGTACCGCCGGCCGACGCCCATCGCCTGGTCGCCGCCGCCGCCGACACCCAGATCCTGGTCGCCGGCCCGGTCCTCGACGAACAGGCCGCCGACCCGCTGCCCGCCGCCGAGAAGCTCCTCGCGGACGAGCACCCCGAGGCGGCCGGCCTGGTCGCCGCGATCCGCGCCGACCTCGACCTGATGGCCCGCGACTCGGTCGGCGGCCGCCGCGCCGCCCTCACCCGCATCCGCACCGCCGAGACCGCGCTCAACGCACTGAGCACCTGCCCCGCACGGTTCCAGGTCAACGAGGACTGCCTGCTCGAACCCGCCACCGTCTCGCCCGAGGGCTACCGGCGGGCCCTCGCCGACCTCGGCCGGGTCGCCGCCTTCCAGAGCCTCTTCGACCGCCACCACGAGATCCGCGCCCTGCTCACCCGCGCGTTCACCGACCGCTTCGGCCCCGGCGCGCAGGTCGACCTGGTCGACCACGCCGAGGACCTGGTCGACCTCGTCCGCACCCGTGAGCCCGCGCTCACCCCGGACCGCGCCGCCCGGTGGGGCCCCGCCGACGGCTCCCTCCCGGAACTCCTCCGGCACCGGGCGGCCGCCACCGCCGAGCTCGCCGCCGCCCTGCGCGAAGCCGGCGACGACGCCGAGGCCCACGTCGACCCCGCCCTGCTCGCCGAGGCCGCCGACCGGCTCCCCGAGCGCTTCCGGCTCCCCGCCGCCTCGTACGGCCTGCTGGTGCAGCCCCTCAACGGCCGCCTCGTGCTCAACGCCTGCTACACCGGCCACGGCCAGCTCGCCACCCGCTTCCTCGGGGCCCAGACCGCACTCGGCGGCGACGCCGCCGAGCGGATCGCCCGGCTCATCGCCCGCCGCCACGCGGCCGACGGCGTCCGCCTCCGCGAGGACCACGGGCTGCACCGGGCCAACATCAACCACCGCGTCCGGCTCCTCGACGAGGAGGTCACCCCCGGGCAGTGGCTCGGTGTCCGGCTCGCACACGACCCCGACACCGACCGGCTCGGCCTGCTCGACGCCGACGGACGGCCGCTGCGGGTGATGGCGCTCGGCATGAAGTGGATCGAACTCCAGCCGGCCCCGCTCACCGTCGCCGTCTGGCTGCACGACACCGGCCGGGTCGCCTTCGACCCGATCGGCGACCTGCACGCGCGCCGCACCCGCCCGGCCACCGCCACCACCGTCCGCTACCCGCGGCTGGTCGCCGGCGACGTCGTGCTGCAACGCCGCCGCTGGTACCCGGGCGAGGACCTGCCGCACGGCACCGAGCCGGAGGACGAGGCCGCCCACCTGATCGCCCTGACCCGCTGGCGCGCCGCCCACGACGTCCCCGAGGAGATCGTGCTGAAGACCCCGCTGGCGATGCCGGCCGGCGCCGAAGCGGACGGCGAGAGCGCCGCCGACCGGCTCACCCGCTACCTCAGGGCCCGCGGCCGGGAGAAGCCCCAGTACCTCGACCTCGGCAGCGCCCTGATGGCCCGGGTCCTGCCGAAGTTCCTGGAACGCCGCGGTGCCGGGTACTTCGAGGAGGCCCTGCCCGGAGTGCGCAACGGAGTCCACGCCGCCGAGTGGCTGCTGGAGTACGACCAGGAGCCGGAGACCGCCGGATGAGGATCAAACTGCGCCCCGGGACCCACCTCGCCCCCGTCCGCCAGGGCGTGTACGTCTCCCGGGCGGGCCGGTCCTTCGTCCTCGCCGGACCGCCCGCGCTCTACGGCGTCCTCGACAGCCGACTGGCGGAGCTGACCGACGGCACCGACCTGGACGCCCTGGTGGCCGCCTTCGGCGACGAGGCGGCGCGGCCGGTCCTCGACCGGGTGGTCCGCGCCCTGCTCGACCACGACGTCCTGCTCGACCTCGACGCGCTCGCCACCCCGCCGCCCGACCCGGCCACCGCCGCGCGCTACGCCGAGGTGCTCGCCCACCTGGAGGCCCACAGCGGCGACCCGTACCGGGACTTCGCCCGGCTGCGGGCCGCCCGGGTGCGGGTGCTGGGGGAGGGGCCGGCGGCCGCCACCGCGGCCCGCTCGCTGGCCCGGCACGGGATCGGCGGGCCGGCCGGACGCGGCGCACCTGGCGGGCCCGGTGCATCTGGCGGGCCTGGCGCACCTGGCGCGCCGGCCGGGCCCGGCGCGCCGGAGGACGGCACGGCGGGTACCCCCGCGTGGGCGGTGCTGATCGACGACCACGACCACCCCGCCGACCTCGCGGCCCTGGCCGCCGACCTGCCGCCCGGCACCCGGGTGGTCACCGTCCGGGCGGGCGAGCGGATCGCCGTCGTCGGCGAGCCGGCCGGCGCCGCCACGGAGGCGCTCCGGGCCGCGGCTCAGCGCGCCGAGCAGTGGGCCGCCGACGACCCGGAGGCCTGCGCGCCGCGCCCGCTGAGCGCCGTCCTGGCCGGCGCCCTCGCGGCCCGCCAGGTCCTCGCGGGTCTGACCGGACTCGCCGGACTCGCCGACGCCACCGGCACGGACCCGGAGCCGGACTCGGACCCGAACCCGCACTCGGACCCGGACCCGGACCCGCACTCGGACCCGGACCCGCACTCGGACCCGGACCCGCACTCGGACCCGGACCCGCACTCGGACCTGGATACGGCCACGGGTCCGGCGGACGGGGTTGCCACGGTCGTCCACGGCCGGCTGCTGCGCACCACCCGGATCGCCCTGTCCTCGGTCACCGCCCCACCCGCCCCGCAGGCGCAGCCCGAGCCCGAGGAGCGCCCCGACACCGAGGCACTGCTCGCCGCCTGGTCCGGACTCACCGCCCGGTGGACCGGGCCCCTGCGGCGCGGACGCGACCTCGACCTCGACCAGCTGCCGTTCGCCCTGGAGACCGTCGAGGTCGTCGAGGCAGCCGAGGCCATCGAGCCCGTCGGAGCCCCGCCCGGCCACCGCCGGGCGGCCGGCTGGGGCGTCGACCGGCCGGCCGCGGGACTGAGCGCCCTCCTGGCTGGCGCCCGGCTGCTCGCCGCCCGCGCCGCGCCGGCCACCGGCGTGCCCGCAGCCGGAACCACCGCCGACCGCTGGCTGCTCGACGGCCTGCTGCGCATCCTCGGAGCCGAGGAGCTCGCCGCCGAGGAGCTCGCCGCACCCCCGGCCCGCGAACTCGGCTGGGACGACCTCGCGGACCTGGAGGCCCGCACCCTGCTCGGCCTCCTGGAGACGTACTTCGGACGGTCCGTCACCCTGGTCGAGCGCCGCCCGGACGGACCCGGGTGGTCCCTGGTGACAGTGACCGACCGGTTCAAGGGGGGGACCGCGACCGCGACCGAGTGGGGGCCGACCACGGTCGCCGCCGCCCGCACCGCCCTCGGTGCGGCCGTCGCGCGGGCCCAGGCCGACCCGGAGGTCCGGGCGCTGCTGGCCGCGCAGCCGGTCGGCACCGCCGTCCTGGAGCGCTGTCCCGAGCAGAGCGTCCGCGAGGCCCTCCAGCGGACCACCGCCGCCCTCGCCGCCCGGGGCCGCACCCCGGTCGCCCACCGGCTCGCCCCCGACCCGGTGGCCGCCGGACCGGCCCCCTTCCACGGGACGGTGGCCCTGTGACCGCCCGCACCGATGCCCCCGGCACCACCGGCACCTCCGCCGACGGCCCCCGGATCGGCCCGGGCGCGCCGGCCGGCTGGGACTGGTCGCGCTGGGCCGCCGCCCTCGGCGACTGCCTGCTCACCGCCCACGGCGATCTCGACCTCGACTGGGAACGCGAGGCGATGTCCGCCGCCCGCGCCACCGGGCGCGACCTGCTCTCGGTCCGGATCGGCGCCGGGGAGGTCCAGCTCGGACCACGCTGGACCCCGGACGGCCGCCACGCCTGCGCCGGATGCGCCGGAGCCGCCGACGCGCAGCGCCGCTGGCCGGCCGCCGACCGGCCGGAACGCGACCGGCGGGAACGCGAACTGCTCACCGCCGCAGCCGCCGCCGCCCCCGCGACCGCCGCCCCCGCGACCGCCGCCCCGCCCGTCCCGGCCCCCGCCGTCGCCCCGGGGCTGGCGGAGATCGTCGGCGCGGTGCTGGCGCCCGGCGCGGCCCCCGGCCCCGGCGAACTGGTCACCGTCTCGTACCGCGGCACGGTCACCCGGCACCGGGTCATCCGTACCTTCCGCTGCCGGCTCTGCGGCACGGCGCCCGCCCTGCTGGCGACCGCCGCCGAGGGCCCGCCCCCGCTGCCGACCGCCACCGCGCGCCCCACCACCGCGGCCGTGCCGACCCGGCAGGACACCGCGCCGTTCGAGCAGGACCCGGACCGCATGCGGGCGGCATTCGCCGACCCCCGCTTCGGCCCGGTCGTGCGGATCACCCGCAACTCCTCCGGCGGCCTCCCGATGACCGAGGTCGGTGTCCTGGCCGGCACGCCCGCGGGCCTGGGCCGCGGCGTGCGATTCCGCGAGTCCGAGGCGATCGGCATCTACGAGGCGATGGAACGGCTCGCGGGGTACCCGCACGCCGCGACCGTCGTCCCGGACGCCACCCGCCGCGAGCTGGGCGACCTGGCCCTCGAACCGGCGGGCCTGGGCGGCTACACCGCCGCGCAGCTCGCCCACCCGAGCAGCCACGTCGAGCCGTACACCGAGGACACCCCGCTCGACTGGGTCTGGGCGGCGCCGCCGCTCGGCGACGGCGCCCCGCGACTCGTCCCCGCGGAGATCGGCTTCTACCGGTACGGCTACGGCATCCGCCCGGGCCAGTCCGGCGCGCGGCGCCGCGGCTGCTTCCTGGACTCCTCCAGCGGCAGCGCCCTGGGGGCGGGCTTCGAGGAGGCCGCCCTGCACTCGCTGCTCGAACTCGCCGAACGCGACGCCTTCCTCCAGGCCTGGCACCTGGCCCGCCCGCTGCCCGCGCTCGACCCGGCCACCGTCCGGGACCGGAGGTCGCGCCTGCTGCTGCGGCTGGCCCGTCGGCACGGCTACGAGGTGCACCTGCTCGACGCCCGGGCCGACATCCCCGTCCCGGTGGTCTGGGCGCTCGCCGTCCGCCGTGACCGCGGCCTTCCGGCCAGCTTCAGCACCGCCGGCTGCCACCCCGACCCGGAGCTCGCCGTCCGCGCCGCGCTCTGGGAGCTGGCCCAGCTGGTCACCGCGGGCCTCGCCTGGGATCCGGCGCCGCTGGAGCCCCTGATCGACGATCCGTGGCAGGTGGTGGAACTCGCCCACCACTGGCGCCGCTACACCTTCCCCGAGCTGCTGCCCCGGGTGGAGCGCGTCCTCGGCGGCCCGGTGCTCGCGGTTGCCGAGGCGTTCGGTGACTGGCCGCAGCCGCTGGTCCGCGCCGCCGCAGGCGACGTACGCGGCGCGCTCGCCCATGTGGTCGAGCTGTACCGCGAGGCAGGCCTCGGCACGGTGCTGGCCGTCGACCAGTCGACCCCCGACCACACCGCGCTCGGCCTGTCCGTGGTCAAGTGCGTCGTCCCCGGCATCCTGCCGATGTGCTTCGGCCAGGCCCACCAGCGGCTGACCGGGCTCGACCGGCTGCTCGCCCGGCTCGACGCCACCCCGACCGAACCGCCCTTCGACCCCCACCCGTTTCCATGACCGATTCCCCTCCCATGACCGAACCCGCGACCGATCCCATGACTGACGTCCCCGCTCCGGACGTGCCCGGGGTGGCGCCGCCCCGCCCGCGCCTGACCTCCGACGAGGTCCGCCGGTTCGCCTTCCGGCAGGGCCCGGGCAAGGCCCACCTCGGCGAACAGCACCTCGTCGACGACGCGGCCCCGACCACCAGCGCCCTCCCGCCCCGCCGGGCCCGCTCGGGGACGGGACGGCCACTGCCCCTGGGCACCTGCGACCTGCTCGCCGCCACCCCCTACCCGCAGCCCTGCGACCGGGCGGCCGTCGCCGGCCTCGGCCCCGACGCCCGGCTGGGCCACCTGCTGGTCGGTGCCCTCGGACTGCAACGGCGCGAGCCCTCCCACCGGTACGCCGACCACCGGGCCGTCCCCTCCGGCCGGGCCAAGTTCCCGGTGCACGCCTTCGCCGCCCAGGGACCGGTCCTGCGGTACCTGGACGTCCACCGGCACGCCCTGGTCGACGTCCGCGCCGACGGCGGCACGGACGTCGTGGACCTCGTGGGCGCAGAGGACGTGTCGGTCCTGCTCGCCGCCCGCTACAGCGATCTTCCCGCCGCCTACGGCCGGATGCGCTTCGCCGTGAGCGAGGCCGAACTCGGGGTCAGCCTGCGGTCGTTGTGCGTCACGGCCGACCTGCTCGGCATCCCGGCCCGGCTCGCCCTGGACGGCCCCGCCACCGCGCGGGCCGAGTCGGCGATCCGCTCGGCCGGCCCCGGCACCTGGTCGGCGCCGCTCACACTCCGGCTCGGCGGCCTCGGCCGGCCCGCGCCGTCCGTCCCGCTGCCCGGTCCGCCCGGTCCGGAGCACGACGAACGCGACCCACTGCTCGCCGGGGCCGCCCACGACCCCTCGGTACGGGACGCGGCAGCGGTCAGCGCCCAGCGTCACGGACTGCCCGCACCCGACCCCGCACCCGACCCCGCGGCCAGTCCCGCCGCCAGTCCCGACCGCGGCCCCGCCGCAGACCTCACCGACGATCCTGCGGCCAAGCCCGGCCCGGCCCACGGCCTGCCCGCCGCGGCCGGCGCCCCCGCCCACCGGCCCGACTGGGCCAGGGTGTTGTGGGACCGCAGCGCGGGCCGCGCCGCCGACCGGCGCTACGGCTTCAGCCTGCGCCCCGCGCCGCTGACCGACGACTGCCTGACCGACCTGCTCGCCTGGGCGATGCAGCCGCCACCGGACCGGCTGCTCGCCGAGATCGCCGGCAGGCTGCGGCTGACCGTCGCCCTGCACCGGGTCGGCGGACGCGCGGACGGCCTGCACCGCGTCGAGGAGGACGGGCTGACGCTCCACCGCCGACAGCCGCGGATCATGGCCGTCCTCCAGGCGGGCTTCGCCCAGCCGCCCTCCCACAACACCGACAACGGCGTGCGCCACGCCGCGATGGTGTGGATCCACTCGATCGACGTCGACGCGCTCGTCGACGACCTCGGCCCGGCCGCGCTCGGGCTGCTCCAGCTCTGCCTCGGCTGGAGCGTCCACGGCCTCTGCCTCGGCGCGGCCGCGCACGGGCTGGTGGCCCGCCCGGCCCGCTCCTTCGTCGAGTACCGCGTCCAACCCCTGCTCGGCCTCGCCCGCCAGGAGACCCCGGTGTTCATGACCGTCTGCGGCACCTCCCGCTTCACCGAACCGATGCTGGACCTGCGCACATGACCCCACCGACCCCACTGACCCCGCCGACCCCATCGACCCCGCCACCTGCCGGGGTCCCGCCCGTGGCCTCCGACCCCTGGCACAGCTGGCACCTGCACGTCGACTCGCTGCGGCCCGAGGCCCTGGAGACGCTCCTGCTGGAGGCCCTGCTCCCGGCCGTCGACCTGCTGCCGCCCGCACCCGACGGCACCCCGAGACCGTGGTTCTTCCTCCGCTACTGGCAGGGCGGCCCGCACCTGCGGCTGCGGATCGCCGGCCTCGACGCCGTCGCGGCCGCCCGGACGACCGCCGAACTGGAGCGGCGGACGGCCGCCGTCGACGCTGCGCTGCCACCTGGCGACCGGCTCACCCCGCAGGCGTACCGGCAGGCGGTCGAGCCGCTGGCCGCGCTCGGCGAGGGCGGCCGCCCACTGCCCCCGGAGGAGCTGCGCCCGCCCGGCGTCCACCCGGCCGGGTACGAGCCCGAGGACCGGCGGTACGGCGGCACCGACCTGATGGCGCTCAGCGAGCAGCTGTTCTTCGCGTCCAGCGTCGTGACGGCGCGCGCCTGCCGGTCCCGGCCGGGGCACGGGCGCAGTCTGCTGGACGGCCTGGAGGCGATGGCCGCCACCCTCGCCGCCTGGCCGGGTGACCGGGTGGTCCTGCTCCGCGCGGTGCGCGACGGCTGGAGCGGCCTGACCGCCACCGCCGGTGGCGCCGACAGCGTCGCGGCCCGGGCCGACCGGCTGCGCCCGGCGGCCGGTGCGCTGCGGGCGCTCGCGGACGGCGCCCCCTCCCGCTGGAGCGCGTGGACGGCGCGGCTGCGTCCTGCCGCGCAGCTCTGGTCGGACCGGCACGGGCTGCCGGGCGCGGGCCGCATCCTCGGCTCCCATCTGCACATGACCCAGAACCGGCTGGGCGTGGGCGCGGGCCGCGAAGGGCTGCTGGCCGCGCTCCTGCTGGACCTGCTCGGGCTGCCCGACCCGCCCGGAGCCCGCACACCTGCGGCCCCCGCCCGCCCTGCCGCGCCTTTCAGCCCGGCCGACCGGTCCGGCTCGTCCAGCTCGTTCGGCCCGGAAGGCCCGGAAAGCCCGGACGGAGAACGCCCGTGACGCCCCGGTGCTGCTGCCGCCGCGTCAGCGCCGGAAGATCCCGGTCAGCACACTCCACCAGCCGCGCCGCTGCCGGGGGACGGAGACGGCGGCGGCCGGGTACCCGGGCGGGGCCGGGGCCGGAGGCGCGGCGGGCGGCACGGTCGGCAGAGGCGCGGCAGGCGCAGCGGGCGGCGTCGCCGGTACGGCGCCCCGGGCGGCCGCCTCCTCCTCGGTCTCCGTCCGCGGGGTGAAACTCACCGGAAGCTCGGCCAGGTGCCGGGAGATCCAGGCCGAGGTCCACGTCAACTCCTCCTCCGGGACGGCGAGTCGGATGTCCGGCAGGCGGGTCAGCAGGATGTCGATGCCGGTCTCCGCGATGGCCCGCCCGATGTCCTGGCCGGGGCACTCGTGCGGGCCGCCGCCGAAGGACAGGTGGGAGCGGTTGCCGTAGAGCGGCTTGGCCAGGTCGGGGCGGACGACCGGGTCGACGTTGCCGGCCGCGAGGCCGAGCAGCAGCATGTCGCCGGTCCTGATCTCCTGACCGCCGAGCTGGGTGTCGCCGGTGGCCCAGCGGCCCGCGACCAGCGACATCGGCGCGGAGTCCCAGAGGACCTGGTCCAGGGCGTCGGGCAGGGTCATGTGGCCGCCGGACAGGTGGGCGCGGAACCGCACGTCGGTGAGCACCAGCTTGAGGGTGTCCGCGATCAGGTTGACGGTGGTCTCGTTCGCGGCGAGCAGCACCACCCGCAGGTGTTCCAGCACCTCGTCGTCGGTCAGCCCGGCCTCGTGCTGCATCAGCCACGACACGAGGTCGGGGCCGGGCGCGACCCGCTTGCGCTCCATCATCCGGCGCAGCGTCGCCACGACGTAGTCGTTGCTCGCGATGGCCGTCTCGGTGCCCTTCATCAGGTCCCGGGCGGCGTCGACCAGCCGGGGCCCGTACTCCTCGGGCATGCCGACCAGCTGCGTCATCACCAGCATCGGCAGGTGTTCGGCGAACTGCGCCACCAGCTCGGCCCGGCCGGTCGGCCCGAACTCCTGGATCAGCTGGTCGGCGAAGCGGGTGACGTAGCGGCGGGTCCCGCGTCCGTCGAAGCGGTTCAGGCTGTCGGTCACCGCCTCGCGCAGCCGCCGGTGCTCCTCGCCGTCCGCGAAGACGCACAGCGGCTGCCAGGCGATCACCGGCATCAGCGGGGAGTCCGGGGTGACCAGGCCCTCCTGGAAGGCCGACCAGCGGCGGGAGTCCCGGGAGAACCGGGAGGGCGTGCGCATCGCGGTGAGGTTCGCGGAGTGGCCGAGGATCAGCCAGGCCGGGAGGTCGCCGTGCAGCAGCACGGGCGCCACCTCGCCGTGCTCGGCGCGCAGCTTCTCGTACAGGCCGGCGGGGTCGGCTTCGGCCTCGGGCCCGTAGATCCGCCGGAGGCCCTCGGCGGCGAGCCCCTCGCCGCCCGCCGCGTGGGCGGGGCAGCCGGGCGGCGGGGTGGGAGCGGCATCGTCACGGAACGGGGTGGTCACGGTGTCTCCGGGGTCGGGGAGGGGTTGGGGCGGCGTCGGGCGGCGCCACGGGTGGGGTCGGTCGGAGGGATCAGGGGCAGGGCGGCGCGGTCACCGCGCGGGCGGCGCCGAGAGGTTGTACAGGTAGCGCATCAGGGCCAGCAGGACGTCCCGGCTGGACTCCCGGGTCCGGGCGTCGCACGCGACGATCGGCACCTCGGGCGGCAGGTCCAGCGCAGCCCGCAGCTCCTCCACCGGGTAGCCCGGCGACTCGGGGAAGGTGTTGGCCGCGACGACGAACGGCACGCCGCGGTCCTCCAGCCGCCCGATCACGTCGAAGCTGACCTCCAGCCGGCGGGTGTCGACCAGTACGACCGCGCCGAGGGCCCCCTCGAACAGGCCGTTCCAGAGGAACCAGAACCGCTCCTGCCCGGGGGTGCCGAACACGTACAGCACCAGTTCCTCGCTGATGCTGATCCGGCCGAAGTCCATCGCGACCGTGGTGCAGGTCTTGCGTTCGACCCCGGCGGTGTCGTCGACGTCCGCTCCGGCCTGCGTCATCGTCTCCTCGGTGGTCAGCGGGCGGATCTCGCTCACCGAGCCGACCAGGGTCGTCTTGCCGACGCCGAAACCGCCCACGATGACCACCTTGACCGCCATGGCGGCCGTGGCCGGGAGCAGGTCCGCGCTCGGCGGTCCCACCACCGTGTCAGAGCCTCTGAAGTCCATGCATCACCGCTTCCAACAGGGCACGTTCGGGCAGGATCGCGGGCGGGACGGGCGCGCGGGCCTCGATCCGCTCCTCGGCGAGGAGGTCCGCCAGCAGTACGGTGACCACGCTCATCGGCAGCCGCAGGTAGGCGGAGATCTCGGCCACGGACAGCGGCGAGCCGCAGATCCGCAGGATCGCCGCGTGCTCCGGCTGCATCGCGGGTGTCGGCTCCGCGCGGGCGACGATCAGGGTGACCAGGTCGAACACGGTCTGCTCGGCCAGTCCGCTGCGGCCGCGCGTGATCACGTAGAGACGTTCGGGTTCACCGTCGTCCCAGCCCCGGCCGGGGGTGCTCATGTCCCCACCCCGCCGCGCTCGGGAGGCACCTTGCCCGGGCCGCACCCCTCGACGGTGCGCTCGCCCCGGCCCCTCACGCGGCCTGCCCGCCGTTGCGCGGAGGCGTGCTGAGGTGCTCGCCGATCCGTGCGACCAGGTCCCGCATCCGCTGGCCCATCAGCCCGGCGTCGACGCTCTCGTCGGCCAGTACCGCGAGGTAGGCCCGGGCGCCGGCCGCCATCAGGTAGAAGAAGCCGCCGCCCATCTCGATCACGACCAGCCGCATCCGGCCGTCCCCGTGCGGGAACTCGTTGCCCACCGCGGCGGCCAGGCTCTGCAGTCCGGCGCAGGCGGCGGCGAGGCGGTCGGCGGTGTCGTTGTCGGTGCCGTGCTGGGCCATCCGCAGTCCGTCGGCGGAGAGCACGACGACATGGCGGGTGTGTGGGACACCGTCCGCCAGTTCCTTGAGCATCCAGTCCATGTTGGTCCGCTGCTGAATCACTGCTCGCCCTTCCCTGCCGACTCGTCACTGGTGTGGCCGCCCGCGTCGGTGGACGGCGCGTGGCCGTTCACCCCCTCGTGGAACGCGGCCAGCCACAAACCGGGCTGGACCGGTGCCTGGGCCGGCTCGGGGGCCTTGGCGGCCTCGGGAACGCCCGCCCGGGAGGGTGCGGCGTGGCGGCGGCGCTGGGGCAGGCCGTTCGCGGCCCGCTCGGTCACCACCGGAATCCCGCCGTCGGCCGGGGCCGACCCCGTCACCGACCCCGCGATCGACCCTGGAGCGGATCCCGGGACGGCCCTGGGGACGGACGACCCGTAGGACGACCTGGCGGAGGACGCGGGCGCCGTCCGCGACCCCCACGGCCGTGGTCCGCCCACCGGCCGGCGGGCGCCCGACGAGGCCGTCCGCGGACCGGAGGACGCGCCGATGCCGTGTGCCCGGCCGGTGGCGGGCGCCGTGGTGATGAGGTCCTGCGGCACGATCAGCACGGCCCGCACCCCGCCGTACGCGGACGGGCGGAGCGAGACCTGGAAGCCGTACGCCCGCGCGAGGCGGCCGACCACGGCCAGACCGAGCCGGGGGGACTCCCCGAGGTCGTTGAGGTCGATACCGGCCTGCGCCTCCAGGAGCATCCGCTCGGCGCGCGCCCGCCCCTCCTCGCTCAGGCTGAGGCCGCCGTCCTCGATCTCGATCGCTATACCGGTCTGCACCTCGACGGCGGTCAGGTGCACGTTGGTCTGCGGCGGGGAGTAGCGGGTGGCGTTGTCCAGCAGCTCGGCGACCGCGTGGATGAGCGGTTCGACGGCCGGTCCGACCACGGCCACCTCGGACACCGGGTGCAGTTCCACCCGCTGGTAGTCGAGGATGCGCGACATGCCGCCGCGCAGCACGCTGTACAGCGGCACGGCCCTGCTCCACTGCCGGCCGGGGCGGGCGCCGCCGAGCACCGCGATGCTGTCCGCGAGGCGGCCGATCAGCGCGTTGCCGTGGTCCAGGCGCAGCAGGTCGTCGAAGACGGCCGGGTCGTTGCCGTGCCGGTCCTCCATCTCGCGCAGGTCCTGGGCCTGCCGGTGGATGATCGCCTGAACACGGCGGGCGATGTTGACGAAGGCCCGCTGGGCGGACTCGCGCATCGACTCCTCGTTGTCGACGGCCTCCAGGACGGCGTGCAGCACGGCGTGCCGGGCGGCGTCGAAGTCCGTTCCGACGACGGGGTCGGGGGCCTCGTAGGTTCTCAGCACGTCCGCGGGGAACTCGCCGCGCTGGAGCCGGGCGATGGCCTCGGGCAGGGAGACCTTGGCCAGGTGGACCGTCTCGGCCTCCTGCCGGGCCAGCCGGCGGCGCAGCTCGCGCTCCTGCTGGGCGTGCCGCTCGCGCAGTCGCACCAGTGCGCGCCCCCGGCGCGCCGCCTCGACGGCGACCACGGCCACCGCGGCGGTGCCCACCACCCCGCACCAGACGACCCCCGTGCGGGCGCCGGCGGAGGCCAGTGACGCGGCGACCACAGCGGCGGCGGCCGTCACGACCGTGGGCAGGAGCCACACCAGAACGGGAGCGGAGCGCCGACCACCGGGTGACGATCCAGCACGAAGCATCAGCATCCTCAAACGATCGAAAGAGTTACGAAAGGGCGGGTGGGGGCCGGCTCCGGCGGCGTGGGGGCTGCGTCCCGCCTGCAGTCCGATGCCCGCGCAGGTCCGTGTGGACCTGGTGCGACGGGGGTGCAGCGGGCTGGGCCGGAAGTAGCATAGCCGGTTTCAGAACATTTCTGACTAAGCATCAAAAACCTTGTGCAATAGACGATTTACTGCCTTCTTGGCGGACATGTCAGGACCTCGCACACCTGTCGGACAGGCTCGGACCGGATGGCCATCCGTCGGCCCGGCGGCGGTGTTGGCACCAGGTTTGCCCCGTCCGGGCTTGTCGTACCTGCGTCCGGGGTCCGGTTCGCTCAAGAGAGGGGTCTCCCCGGCAACTTGCCGCGCGGCAGTGGCGATCCGTGGTACCGCGGGCTCCGCGACCCGGTCCGGCTGTCGCGCGCGGGGCCCCGGGAGGACGATGGAGTGGGCTCCGGCCGGTCGACCGGAGCCGTCACCCCGAGCAGGGCCGTCCCTTCGAACGGAGCCGCCCCCGAGCACAGTCACCGCAGGCACAGTCGTCAGCTCAGCTCAGGCACAGTCGTCACCTCACGTCGGGAGAGGCGATGGGACAGGCGAGGGGACAGGCCGCCATCAGCGTCGTCGGTCTCAGCAAGCGGTTCGGGTCGGTGGCCGCCCTGGAGGGGGTGGACTTCGAGGTCCGGTCGGGGACGGTCTTCGGCCTGCTCGGGCCGAACGGCGCGGGCAAGACGACGACCATCCGGATCCTCACGACGATCCTGCGGCCGAGCGGCGGTCGCGCCACCGTCCTCGGGCACGACGTGGTCCACGAGGCCCCCGTGGTCCGGCGGCTGATCGGGCTGGCCGGGCAGTACGCGGCGGTGGACCCCAACCTCACCGGTCGCGAGAACCTGCGGCTGATCGGGCGCCTCACCCAGCTGCCCGGCCGGCGGATCCGCCCCCGGGCGGGCGAGCTCCTGGACCGGTTCGACCTCGCGTCGGCCGGGGACCGCCCGGTACGGACGTACTCCGGCGGCATGCGGCGACGGCTCGACGTGGCCGCGGCCCTCGTCCCGGAACCGCCGGTGCTGTTCCTCGACGAGCCGACCACGGGCCTGGACCCGCAGAGCCGCACCGCTCTGTGGGAGCTGATCCGCGAGCTGGTGGGGGACGGCACGACCGTGCTGCTCACCACCCAGTACCTGGAGGAGGCGGACCGGCTGGCCTCCCGGGTGGTGGTGGTCAACGAGGGCCGGATCATCGCCGACGACACCCCGGCCGTCCTCAAGGCGCGCCTGGGCAACACCGTGATCGAGCTGGGCATGGGCGACGAGGCGCGCGCCGGGCGGGCGGCCGCCGTCATCGCGGACCGGGTCGCCGAGTCCCCCGAACGGGAGGGCGCCCTGCTCAGACTGGCCTCCCGGGACGGCTCCCGGCTGCTGATCGACGTCCTGCACGCGCTGGAGGCGAACGCGCTGGTGCCGCGGACGGTCACCGTCCGCGAGTCCAGTCTCGACGATGTCTTCCTGGCGCTGACCGGGCACCGCACCCGGACCGGCGACACCGCGAATGCCGGCGGTGCCACCGGTGCCGGTGCCGGTGCTGGAGCTGGAGCTGGAGCTGGGACCGGTGCCGGGTCCGGTGCTTCCGGGTCCGGTGCGCCGGGTGGCGGGGCCGGGGGCCCCGCACCGCGCGGGGACGCGCCGTGAGCGCCGTCGACACAGGGCGGCTCGGCAACCGGATCGCCGCACCGGTCCGGGACGGCCTCGCGGTGGCCTGGCGCAACCTGATCGCGCTGCGCCGGGTGCCGCGCCTGCTGGTCTTCTCGACCATCCAGCCGCTGGTCTTCGTGCTGATGTTCCGCTACGTGTTCGGCGGGGTGGTCGGCCCGGCGCTGCCGCCCGGGGTCTCCTACGTCGACTTCCTGATCCCGGGCATCTTCGTGCAGACCGCCGTCTTCGGGTCGATGAACACCGCGATCGGCCTGGCCACCGACATGCAGACCGGTCTGATGGAGCGGTTCCGCTCGCTTCCGATGGCGCGCTCGGCCGTGCTCTCCGGCCGGACCATGGCGGACCTCGCGCGGAACGTCTTCGTGGTGGCCCTGATGACGGCGGTCGGCTTCGCGATCGGGTTCCGGATCCATGCGGGTGTGCTGTCGTTCCTGGGCGGCGTCCTGCTGGTGCTGGCGTTCGGCTTCGCGATGTCGTGGATCTTCGCGGTGGTGGGGATGGCGGTCGGGGATCCGGAGACCGCCCAGGCAGCCACCTTCCCCATCCTCGCGCCGCTCGTCTTCGCCTCCGCGGCCTTCGTCCCGGTGGCCACCATGCCCGGCTGGCTGCAGGCCTTCGCCAACCACCAGCCGGTATCCAAGACCGCCGAGGCCGTCCGGGTCCTGGTGCTCGGCGGGCCGGCCACCGGCGCGGTCTGGGAGGCGCTCGCCTGGGACATCGGAATCGTCGCGGTGTTCGCGCCGCTCGGCGTCTGGTTCTACCGCCGGGCCGTGTAGCGCTCGCAGTCGGGGGCCGCGGTCCTCGGTCTGTAGCCCGCTGCCGGCTGCCCGCTACCCGTGGCCCGCGGCCCGGAGCTCCGCCGGGCGCGCGGACGGCCGGCACCCCGTCGGGGCACCGGCCGTCCGCGTTCCGGTCAGGCGACGAGTTCGGGACCGTTCGCCGGGGTGTCCGCGGGACCGCCCGCCGAACCGCCCGCCGTGGCGGCCGCGCGCTCGGGCCTGCCGCCGCGCATCACCAGGGTGGCCAGCAGGGCGGCGGCGAGGACGCCGATCGCGCTGATGGTGAAGGTGGTCGACATCGAGCTGGTGAAGGCCTCGCGGGCGGCCTTGACCAGGCCCGCGTCCCCCTGGGCGGCGGCCAGCGCGCCGGCGATGGAGTGCTTGGCCTGCTCGGGGGCGTCGGCGGGCATCCCGTCGGCGAAGCCGCTGGTGAGCAGCGAGCCGAGGATCGCGATGCCGAGCGCGGTGCCGGCCTGCTGGATGGTGTCGTTGAGGGCGGAGCCGACGCCGGCCTTCTCCGCCGGGATGGTTCCCATCAGGGCGCCGACCGCGGCCGGCATCGCGAGGCCCGCACCCAGGCCGAGCAGGCCCAGTGCGACGGCCGGGACGGTGAAGCCGGTGGTGGCGGAGACGGTCGCCAGCAGCGCGAACGCGGTGGCCATCACGAGCATTCCGGCCAGTACCAGGAGGCGGTGGCCGATCCGGGCCGTGAGCCCGGCACCGGCGGCGTTGCCGATCAGCGCGGCGACCGCCAGCGGGACGAACGCGAGGCCCGCCTTGACCGGCGAGTAGTCGAGGACGAACTGCAGGTACTGGGTGAGGACCAGCAGCAAGCCGCCGTTGCCGACCTGCACCAGGGTCAGCGAGAGCGACCCGCCGCTGAAGTTGCGGTGCCGGAACAGGACCAGCGGCACCATCGGTGCGGAGGTGGTGTTCTCCCAGACCACGAACCCGCCGAGGGCGAGGACCGCGACGACCAGGGTGATCGTGGACCGGCCGCCGAAGGCGCCGTGCTGCGGGAGCTCGATGATCCACCAGATCAGGGCGGTCATGCCGGCCGCGGAGAGCACCGCGCCGAGCGGGTCGGGCTTCTGCCACGGGCCCTTCGACTCCGGCATGAGGGTGAGGGCCGCCAGGACGGCCAGGCCGACCACCGGGACGTTGATGAAGAAGATCGAGTGCCAGGAGAAGTGGTCGATCAGGACCCCGCCGAGCACCGGGCTGCCGACCAGGCCGAGCATCGACACCGAGCCCCAGGCCGCCATCGCCCTGCCGCGCTCCTCGTCGTCGAAGACGGTGATCAGGATCGACAGCGTCGACGGCATGATCAGCGCTCCGCCGACGCCCATCGCGATGCGCACGGCGATCACCTCGCCGGGGTCGGTGCAGACGGTCGCGGCCAGCGACGCCGCCCCGAAGAGCACCAGGCCGATGACCATGATCCTTCGTCGGCCGAACCGGTCACCCAGGCTGCCGGAGGTGAGCAGCAGCCCGGCGAAGACCAGGATGTAGGAGTCGAGGATCCACTGGATGTCCTGGGCGGTCGCGTCGATGTCCTCGGTCATCGACGGCACCGCGACCGTCAGGGCCATGCTGTCGACCACCAGGACCAGCGTGCTGAGGCACAGCACGAGGAGGATCCACCAGCGGCGTGGATTGCGGGTTTCCATGGGGTCGTCCCTTTCGGATGCGGACACTGTTCCGTCGATGCGCACACTGTACTCATCGGAGAACAGTGTGCGCAATCACTTGCTCCTGTACGCTCGACGCGAACGGCGTACGCAGCGAAGGAGGGCCCAGTGGCCGCCAAGACCAACCCGATTCCGTCCGTGTGGGCCCGGCAGCCGCGCGAGTCCGAGCAGCCCGCGCTCAGCCGGGCCGCGATCGTCCGGGAGGCGATCGCCATGCTGGACGCGGAGGGCGCCGAGGCGCTCAGCATGCGCAAGCTCGGCAGCCGCCTCAACGCCGGCGCGACCTCCCTCTACCGGCACGTCGCGACCAAGGACGAGCTGATGGAGCTCGCCCTGGACGAGATCTTCGGCGAGATCGCCGTCCCGGCCGCGGACGGCCCCGACTGGCGCGCCGCCGCGGCCGAGGCCGCCCGGTCCTTCCGTGCGACCGTCCTGCGCCACCCCTGGATGCCCGCGCTGCTCGGCCAGGCCGGCCTCGCCTACCTGGGCCCCAACCTGATCTCCTACTCCGAGCGGCTGGCCGCGCTGTTCACCGTCGCCGGCTTCCCCGAGCCGAGCCGCGCGATCGACACGCTGCTCTCCTACACGATCGGCATGAGCACCACGGAGGCGGCCTGGCTCACCACGGTCGCCCGCTCCGGCGAGACCGAGGCCGCCTTCATCGCCCGCCTGATGCCCGCCGCCCAGCAGGTCGCGGCCGCCCACGAGCACCTGGCCGCCGCCTACGCCGACGCAGCCGCGGCGACCGATCCGGTCGAGCTCCGGAACGCCAAGTTCGCCTACGGCCTGGAGGTCTTCCTCGACGGCCTGGCGCTGCGCCTGCCGCGCTGACCGGAGCCGGGCTGACCGGACCCGCGCTGGCCGAAGCCGGGCTGACCGGACCCGCGCTGGCCGGACCCGGGCAGGCCGAACGGCGCCCCGCTCGAAGCGCGGGACGCCGTTCGGACGGAGCGCCGCCAGGGGCCTGCCGAGCCTGTCCGGCCTGCCGGGCCGGGGCCGGTCGCGTCAGCCGTGGGAGCCTCCCGTGGGACGCGACGCCGTCCCGGTCTGCGCGGTCGGCCACTTGAACTCGATCTCCAGCTCGATCTCCCCGTCGCCGACCTCGACCTCGATCTCGCTGCGGAGCTCCTCGGGGATCCGCAGGGTCAGCCGCCCCGGGCCGAGGTCCAGTTCGGCGCTGCCGCCGTGCCTCAGCGCGTCCGCGAGCGCGGCGAGCTGGTCAGCGGCCTCAAGACGTGACAGTGAGGCCTTCTGCTCGAAACTGAGGTCCTTCACGGATGTCTCCAATCCGGTGGGCACGGCGGTCGACGGGCAGGGCGGACGGCCGCTCGTCCTTCCAGCCTGCGCGTCGTCGCAGGCTCCTGCACCTCGGACCGGTGGAGCCCGGGGCCCGTGCCCGGCTGCCGTCCGGCCGCCGCCCGGCCCGCCGTTCCGATGCTCAACCCCGCGCGCCCGGGCCGGGCCGGGACTGGGTGAAGGCCAGAGCCACGACCGCGTGCCAGTCCATCGGCGGCCGCGCCACCGGGGGACCGGGTCGGTGCCTCGGGACGCGCACCCGCAGGGCGCCCGGGCGGATGCCGCAGGTCACGGGAGACGGCAGGGACAGGGCCTCGCCGTCCACGGCAACCGGGATGCTCCCGCTGTCCGGCCCGATGGTGATCCGGTGGGAGGTCAGCACCTGGAGGCCCGCCGCCCTGGTCCCGCGGAGCGCGAGCTCGGCCGCCTGGGCCGCGTTGCCCACCCGGATCCCGACGACACCCAGCACCCCGAGGTCCAGCCGCGGCCGGCGGCCGCCCGCCGCCATCGGACCGGGGGCGGCGTACGGGTTGTTGCTGACCAGGAGCGCCTGCTGGGCCTCCAGCCGGGCGTCGTCGGTCTGCGCGTCGAGCGGCCGGCCGGCGTACCCGAGCAGCAGGTCGGGCAGCGCGTCCAGGGCCGAGCCCGCCTTGGCGTCGCGGTACTCCGGCCGCTGCACGATCTCCGCGTACACCCCGAACGAGGCCGTGTTGACGAAGGTGAGGCCGCCCACCGTCCCGAGATCGACCCGCAGCTCCTCCCCGTCGGTCAGCGCGTCCAGACAGCGGGACGGGTCCTCCCGGTCCAGCCCGAGATCCATCGCGAAGTGGTTCCGGGTGCCCGCGGACACCACCAGGAACGGCAGGTCGTGCTCGGCCGCCACCTCGGCCACCAGGGCCTGGGTGCCGTCGCCGCCCGCCACCCCCAGCAGGTCCGCGCCCTCGGCCACCGCCCGGCGGGCGATCGCGGCGACGTCCACGGTGGCCGAGGTGTCCAGCAGCACGACCCGGGCGCCCAGCACCTCGGCCTTCCCGACCAGCCCGAACCGGCCGACCTTGCCGCCGCCGGACTTCGGGTTCATGATCAGCACCGGTCGCCGCGGAGGGGTACAGGCCGTCGCCCGCATGCCGCCGGGCCGGTGCAGCCTGAACAGCGCCGCCCGCGCGCACAGCACGGCCGCTCCCCACAGCACGATCGCGGCCAGGGCCGCGGGCCACACGTCCGCCCGGGCGTAGAGCACCAGGACGGCCACCGGCGCGACCACCGCGAGCAGCACCCCGGCCGCCCGCACGAGCCCCCGATGGGACAGCACCCACCAGGTACCGGCCGCCGTGCCGATCGCACCGGCCAGCCCGACGGCGAGCACGAACAGCCCGCCGGGCCCGCTCGCCGCCACCAGCGCCGCCACCGCGGCCAGCGTGCAGGCCAGCGCCAGCCGGGCCAGCGACCGGGCCGCCCGCCAAGCGGACGACCGGGCCGACGACGGGGCGTGTACCGGTCCGCCGGAATGGGGCGACATCGTCCTCACGTCCTCCGACCGGCCCTGACGGCGGTCCTCCTGGGCGGTTCCCCCCGTGTATCGACCTTAGGAACAATCGGCCCCGCCTGCATCCGGATCCCGCCCCTGCCCCGCCGTACCCCGCCGTACCCCACCGCGCCCTGCCGCGCCCCCACGGCCGGGCAAGCGGCCTAGCCCGGCGGGCGCCCCCGCGGCCGGGCTGCTCAAGTGGATGCCGACGACCCCCGCCGCCGCCCCGGCCCCCGAAGGAGCTGCACCGTGCCCGACCCCGCCCCGTCCTACCGCGACCTCCGCGCCCTGGTGATCAACTGCACCCTCAAGCGTTCCCCAGAGCGCAGCCACACCCAGGGCCTGATCGACGTCAGCACCGGCATCCTGGAGCGCCAGGGCGTCCAGGTCGACGTCATCAGGGCAGTGGACATCGACATCGCCACCGGCGTCTGGCCCGACATGACCGAACACGGCTGGGAGACCGACGAGTGGCCCGTCATCTACTCCCAGGTGATGTCCGCCGACATCCTCACCCTCGCCGGCCCCGTCTGGCTGGGAGACAACTCCTCCGTGATGAAGAAGGTGATCGAGCGGCTGTACGCCTGCTCCTCGATCCTCAACTCCGATGGCCAGTACGCCTACTACGGCCGGGTCGGCGGCTGTCTGATCACCGGGAACGAGGACGGTGCCAAGCACTGCGCGATGAACGTCCTCTACAGCCTCCAGCACCTCGGCTACACCATCCCGCCGCAGGCCGACGCGGGCTGGGTCGGCGAGGCGGGCCCCGGCCCCTCCTACCTCGACCCCGGTTCCGGTGGCCCGGACAACGACTTCACCAACCGCAACGCCACCTTCATGACCTGGAACCAGCTCCACCTCGCCCGCATGCTCAAGGACGCCGGCGGCATCCCCGCCCACGGCAACCAGCGCTCCCAGTGGGACGCCGGCTGCCGCTTCGACTTCGAGAACCCCGAACACCGCTGAAGGCTGGTGCTGGGCCTTCGGAGAAAGATCGTTGAGCGGGCGCTTTGGCCGGCTGTCCCCGGCCGAGATGCTGTCCTTCGTCGGATCACAACGCCGCGGCCGCAGCCGTCCCCACCCGTTCAAAGGAATCGCCCCCGGCGGGACCACCCGAGCAGTCAGGACCGCCTAGCCTGCAGTCCGACTACCGAGCGGCCGTCGATGCATCATGTCGGAATCCGCTGGCCGGGGCTCGCGATGGACTTGTCCGTTGTGGGCTCCAGAAGCCGACCGGCCGCGTTCGCAGGGGGAGTGGACCCAAGCCCGCGACATATGGTCATTTTTAATCTCCTCTTATGAATATTCAAATGTCAACGGCCAATTGTGGACATATAAAGGCGCCCGGAGTCCTGATGCGCTGGGGTGGAGCAGCACCACCGGTACAGCAAGGCGAGGGAGCAGGCGTGGGTGACGTGGCGGGTCGGAGACCGGGTATGGACACGGCTGCCGGCCAGGGGACGGACTGCCGGGGTGTCACGCTGGGTGTGGGGGTGGTGGAGGAACGCTTCCGGGCGCTGTTGGAGGCGGCGCCGGACGCGATGGTGATCGCGGACGATGCGGGGGTCATCACGCTGGTGAACGCGCAGACGGAGGCGCTGTTCGGGTATCCGCGTGAGGAGCTGCTGGGGCGCCCGGTGGAGTTGCTGGTGCCGACGCGGTTCCGGGGTCAGCATCATCGGCATCGCGACGAGTACGCGGCGAACCGGCAGGTGCGTCCGATGGGGGCGGGGCTGGAGCTGTACGGGTTGCGCAAGGACGGCACGGAGTTCCCGGTCGAGATCAGTCTCAGCCCGCTGGAGACCGCGGACGGTCTGCTCTTCTCCGCCGCCGTGCGCGACGTCAGCGACCGCAAGGCCGCCGAAGCCCGCTTCCGGGCGCTGTTGGAGGCGGCGCCGGACGCGATGGTGATCGCGGACGATGCGGGGGTCATCACGCTGGTGAACGCGCAGACGGAGGCGCTGTTCGGGTATCCGCGTGAGGAACTGCTGGGGCGCCCGGTGGAGTTGCTGGTGCCGACGCGGTTCCGGGGTCAGCATCATCGGCATCGCGACGAGTACGCGGCGAACCGGCAGGTGCGTCCGATGGGGGCGGGGCTGGAGCTGTACGGGTTGCGCAAGGACGGCACGGAGTTCCCCGTCGAGATCAGTCTCAGCCCGCTGGAGACCGCGGACGGTCTGCTCTTCTCCGCCGCCGTGCGCGACGTCAGCGACCGCAAGGCCGCCGAAGCCCGCATCAACGAGCTTGCCGCGCTGGTCGAGTCCTCCCAGGACGCCATCCTCGCCAAGACCCTCGACGGCCGCATCACCTACTGGAACGCCGCCGCCCACTCGCTGTACGGCTACACGGCCGCCGAGGCGCTCGGCCGCAATGTGGCCATGCTGGCCCTGCCCGAGTACCAGGAGGAAGTCACAACGCTGCTGAAGCGACTGGGAGACGGTGAGAAGGTCGAGCACTTCGAGACGCTGCGGGTCACCCGCACCGGCCGGCTGATCGACGTGGACGTGACCTTGTGGCCCACCCGGACCTCCGACGGTACGGTGACCGGCGCCTGCGCCATCGTCCGCGACATCAGCGACCGAAAACGAGCGGAGGCGGAGCTCACCGCCCTGTACGAACAGCAGCGGCACATCGCCCTCACCTTGCAGCGCAGCCTGATGGGCACCCCGCCCGCCATCCCGGGCCTGGCCACCGCCAGCCGCTACCTGCCCGCCACCCAGGGCGCCGGGGTCGGCGGCGACTGGTTCGACCTCATCCCCCTGGGCGCCGGCCGCGTCGGCGTCCTGATCGGCGACGTCATGGGCCGCGGGCTGGAGGCGGCCGCGGTCATGGGGCAGCTGCGCTCCGCCGCCCACGCGCTGGCCAAGACCGGTATGGAACCCCGCCAGCTGATGCAGGCCCTGGACGCGGCCGTCACCGACCTGGAGCTGCCCGACCAGCTGGTCACCTGCTGCTACCTCGTCATCGCCCCGGACACCGGCGAGGTCACGATCTGCTCGGCCGGGCACCTGCCAGTCCTCCTGGCCGTACCCGGCGAGAGCATCCGGGCGCTGCCTGCCCCGGTGAGTGCCCCGCTGGGCGTCGGCGGCATCCCCCACCAGCAGGCCTGTCTGGCCGTACCGCCAGGTGCCACCCTGCTGCTCTACACCGACGGCCTGGTCGAGACCCCCGGCGGCGACATCGAGGCCCAGATCACCGAGCTGGCCGTGACCGTCGGCCGCGCCTTCACCGGCGATGGCGGACTGGAAGCCGTCGCCGACCACGTCCTCTCCGTCGTGCTGCCCGACACCGACGGCCACAATGACGACGTCACCCTCCTCCTGCTACAGCTTCCCGCCGCCCCGCTGGCCACCGTCACCACCGACCTGCCCACCGTTCCCTCCTCCGTCGGCGAGGCCCGCGCCTTCCTCAGCAGGACGCTCACCGCCTGGGGCTGCGCCGAGCGAACCGACGACGCCTGCCTGCTACTGTCCGAGATCCTCACCAACTCTGTCCGGCACGGCCGGGGGCCGATCGAACTGCAGCTGCGCCGCACCAGCACCGAACTCACCGTCGAGATCGGCGACCGCAGCTCCCAGCTGCCCCACCCCCGCCTTGCCACCAGCGAGGAGGAGTCCGGCCGGGGGCTCATCATCGTCGACGCCCTGGCCGATGCCTGGGGGGTCCGCCCCAGCGGCAGCGGCAAGACCACCTGGTTCACCGTCCGGCTCTGAACGGCCGGCCGGAGTCGCATCATCCACACATGCAGGTCAGGCAGGGTGCCAGAGTGTTCCGCCGATCTGGCTGGGGGACAACTCCTCCGTGATGAAGAAGGTCGTCGAGAGGCTCTACGCCTGCTCCTCGATCCTCAACGCCGAGGGCCAGTCGGAGGCTGTGCCGTCCGGCATCCCGGCTACAGCCCGGACACCGAGGCCCACCCACGCTCCGGCAGCCGGCTCCTCGCCGACCCCGTCCTCGTCCCCGACGTCGACGGCTGCCCCTTTCACCGCACCCGCCGCGTCGCCCTCCTGAGCTCCGGGCATCCGTAGCCAGGCTCCTGGCTGCGCCCTCGGACGAGCACCCCGGGGGAGCGACCGAACACCCTGGGCGACCGGGGTGGGGCGGGACAGCACCCTCCGGTCACGGTTTCCGGAACACCTTCGGCCCACCCTTGACAGCCCCACCGGCGACAGCGTCAACTCGCTGATCAGGGCGAAGCTCGCTGAACGGTGGGCCGGCCGCCCTGCACCCGAACGGCAGCCATGCCGCCCTGCGACCAGCCGGAGGCCCGCCACAGCCGACCGCCGCTTCCCCGCGAAGCGCGGTCCTCCCGTCCGAGAAACGCTCCGAACAACGCCCGGAGCACACGGCGACCCAACGACGGTCCCGGATTTCCGAGGGACCAGGACCAGCTGCCTGAGGAGACGAGCACATGGATGACCGAGCCTTCATGGCCGACGGATCCCACCGGGACTCCCGGTCCCGCAAGGGCGACCGGCGCTCGTACGTTCTCGACACCAGCGTGCTCCTGGCAGACCCTCTCGCCATGACCCGCTTCGAGGAGCACGAGGTCGTCCTGCCCGTGGTGGTGGTGACCGAGCTGGAGGCCAAACGCCACCACCCGGAGCTGGGTTACTTCGCCCGCCAGGCGCTGCGCCTGCTCGACGACTACCGGATCCGGCACGGCCGCCTCGACGAGCCGATCCCGGTGGGCGAGCTGGGCGGCACGATCCGGGTGGAGCTCAACCACTCGGACACGTCGACACTGCCGGCCGGCTACCGCATCGGCGGCGGCGAGGCGGACACCCGCATCCTCGCAGTCGCCCGCAACCTGCAGGCCGAGGGGTACGACGTCACCGTCGTCTCCAAGGACCTGCCGCTGCGGATCAAGGCCAGTTCGGTCGGCCTGCTGGCCGAGGAGTACCGCGCCGAGCTGGCGGTGACGTCCGGTTGGACCGGTATGTCCGAACTGCACGTCTCCGGTGACCAGGTGGACGCGCTGTTCGGCGCGGGCCACGACGCCACCGTCGAGGTGGACGGCGTCGAGGAACTGCCGGTCCACACCGGACTGGTGCTCACCTCGGAGCGCGGCAAGGCCTTGGGCCGGGTGGTCGGCGACGGCCGGGTGCGGCTGGTGCGCGGGGACCGCGAGGCCTTCGGGCTGCGCGGGCGCAGCGCCGAACAGCGGGTCGCGCTGGACCTGCTGCTCGACCCGGAGGTCGGCATCGTCTCGATGGGCGGGCGGGCCGGCACCGGCAAGTCCGCGCTGGCGCTCTGCGCCGGGCTGGAGGCCGTGCTGGAGCGCCAGCAGCACCGCAAGGTGATGGTGTTCCGGCCGCTGTACGCGGTCGGCGGCCAGGAGCTCGGCTACCTGCCGGGCTCCGAGACGGAGAAGATGAGCCCCTGGGCGCAGGCGGTCTTCGACACCCTCTCCGCCGTCACCACCCCGGCCGTGATCGAGGAGGTCATCTCCCGCGGGATGCTGGAGGTCCTGCCGCTGACCCACATCCGCGGGCGCTCGCTGCACGACGCGTTCGTGATCGTGGACGAGGCGCAGTCGCTGGAGCGCAACGTGCTGCTGACGGTGCTGTCCCGGATCGGGCAGGGCTCGCGGGTGGTGCTCACCCACGACGTGGCGCAGCGGGACAACCTCCGGGTCGGTCGCTACGACGGCGTGGTGGCGGTGGTGGAGAAGCTCAAGGGGCACCCACTGTTCGCCCACATCACGCTGACGCGTTCGGAGCGTTCGCCGATCGCGGCCCTGGTCACCGAAATGCTCGAACACCCCGACCAGCAATGACCCGACGCGGCGCGAGCACGGTCGGCATTGTCCTCCCGCGGCGGCCACACGCTCACGTCGGGCTCGACGTGAGCGAGTCGGTCTCGCCCCGCCCGCCGGTGACCGCCCATCTTGTGCTCGTGATGGGACATGGCCCGGCACCCGGCTCAGGTTCCGGGGAGGATACGGCGCGTTTCGTAGGCCCACATCGCGATCTCGACCCGGTTGCGGGCGCCGAGTTTGGCCATCAGGCTGGCCAGATGCGTCTTCACCGTGCTGAGGCTGATGTGCAGTGCATCGGCGATCTCGGTGTTGGTCAGCCCGCGAGCTACGGCGAGGAGCACCTGCTCCTCGCGGGCCGTGACGGGTGAGACCGGCTGGGCCGCGGGCCGGCCGGCGGGCAGGTCCGCGAATGCCTGGAGCAGACGGACGGTGACACTGGGCGCGATGAGCGCCTCCCCGTCGGACGCCGACCGTACGGCCTGGGCCAGAAGGTCTGGTCCCGTGTCCTTGAGGAGGAATCCGCGGGCGCCGGCACGCAGCGAGCCGTAGACGTACTCGTCGAGGTCGAACGTGGTGATGACGACCACGGTCAGCGGGTCGGCGACGCCCGGGCCGGCGACCAGCCGGGTGGCCTCGAGCCCGTCGAGTACGGGCATGCGGATGTCGAACAGGCAGACGTCGGGCCGCAGTTCGCGGGCCGAACGTACCGCTTCCCGTCCGTCGGCGGCCTCGCCGACCACCTCGATGCCGGGCTGGGCGTTCAGCATGATCCGCAGCCCGGTGCGGATGATCGTCTGGTCGTCAGCTACGAGGACGCGTATGGACACCGCTCTCGCTCCTCGCTCTTGGCAGCTCGGCTTCGACATGCCAGCCCCGGTCGGTGCCCGGGCCCGCTCGTAGTGTGCCGCCGATCAGGGTCGCGCGCTCGCGCAGTCCAGTAAGTCCGTATCCGTCGCGACCCCGGCCGGTGCGCCGGCCGTTGTCCCGCACGCTCACCCGTACCGTGTGCCGTTCCGCGGCGACCCGGACGACGACCTCGGTCGCGTCGACCGCGTGGCGCAGCGCGTTGGTCACCGACTCCTGCACGATCCGGTAGACGGCGGCGTCCACGGCCGGGGGCAGCGTGTCCAGCTCGCCGTCGAGCCCCAGATCGACCCTGATGCGACCGCCGGGGGTGCGCACCAGGCGCTCCAGATCCGCGACGCCGGCAGGGGGCGCCAGCTCGGTGCCCACCCCGCGGTCGCGCAGCGCGGCGACCATGGCGCGCATTTCCTCCAGCGTGCGCGCCCCTTCCTCCTCGATCCCCTCCAGCGCCTCCACCGCGGCGGACGGGTCGGTGCCCGCGAGTACCCGGCCCGCCTGGGCGATGATCACCATGGCCGACACGTGGTGGGCCACCGTGTCGTGCAGTTCCCGGGCGAGCTGCTCGCGCTCGCGGGAGCGCACCTGCTCCAACTCCCGCTCGCGAGCGGTCACCCGGAACCGCACCGCAGCCCCGAGCACGCCGGGCAGCAGCCCGAAGACGAAGCCCACGACCTGTTCGACGACCGGGGTCTCGTCCGTGAAGGCACACAGCGCGCACGCGGCGACGATCATCGCGCCGCCCAGCACGATCTCCCGTCCCGATCCCCACCGGGGCAGCGCGTACACCAGCACGAGCACGACCGCGCCGGTGTACAGGCCGACGGGCTCGCGCGGTGCGGCGACGAGCGAGGCCACCTGAAGCAGGATCACCGAGCCGAACGCCAGCGTGGCCATCGCCAGCGGGCGGGCCCGGCGCCACAGGGGCAGCAGGCACAGCCATACGGCGAACACCACCGCCACCGGACGCCACACGAGGTTCTCGCGCAGAGTGGCCTCCAGCGCCACACCGGCAAGGCCCGCGGTGAGCAGCGCCCAATCCCGCCGCACCCGGGCGGGCGCGTCGGGCGGCCGGGGTTCGGTCCACAGGGTTCGCAGGTCGTCTCTGAGCACGGTTCCCAGCCTAGGGACCGCGGCGTGCCGCGCATCGGCCGAAAGGACGGGTCGTCACTCCGCCCCGGGGCCGGCGGATCCGCGACCCGCGGGCCGATGCCGCGGAGCGCCGTGGCGACGAGCCTCGACATCGGCGGCCGTACAAGGACGGCCGACGAAGTGGTTGGAGGACCCGATGCTCTCGAAAGCCCTGTTGCGCCTGGGCGCAGGCGCCGCCCGCCATCCCTGGCGGGTGATCGCGGCATGGCTGGCCGTCGCCACGCTCGCCGTCCTCGCAGCCGTCGCCTTCGGCGGGCGGAACGCGGATTCGATGACCGCTCCGGGACTGGACTCCCAACGGGCCGCGGAACTGATCGAGCGGGCCGGCACCGGCCAGGAGGGGATGACCGCCCACGTGGTCGTCACCCCCCTCGACGGCGCTGCGACGTTCCTCGACCACGACGGTGCGCGCACCGCTCTCGTGCGGCTGCAGACCGAGGTGCAGCGGCTGCCGCACGTGCTCGGCACGAGCGACCCGGCGGGGGCACTCGACGCAGGCGGGGACACCGCCGTGCGCGGCGGCCTCGTCTCGGTCGACGGGCGGATCGCGGTCGTCCGGGTGCAGTACCCCGACCAGAGCCGACTGTCGGCCGAAGACCTCGACGCCCTCGTCGATCTCGGCGATCGGCTGCGCGCCGAACTGCCCCTGCGCATCGAGATGGGCGGGAGCCTCTTCTACGCCTTCTCCGACCCCGACGGCGGCGCGAGCGAGTTGATCGGCCTCCTCGCCGCGGCCGCGATCCTGTTCCTGGCGTTCGGTTCGCTGGTCGCCGCCGCGCTGCCTATCGGCATGGCGGTCTTCGGGCTCACCGTCGGGGTCGCCACGATGACAGTACTGGCGGGGGTGACGGACGTCCCCACCTTCGCACCTGTCCTCGGCAGCATGGTCGGGCTCGGAGTGGGCATCGACTACGCGTTGTTCGTGCTCGCCAGGCACCGGGAGTACCTCGCGCGCGGGCTCGATCCCCGCGAGGCGGCGGGGCGAGCGGTGGCCACGGCGGGGAGGCCCGTGGTCTTCGCCGGCGGCACCGTCGTCGTATCGATCCTCGGCCTGGCGGTCGCGAACGTACCGTTCATGACGGTGGGCGGGCTCGCCGTCTCGATCGTCGTCCTGATCATGGTGGTCGCGTCGGTGACGCTGCTGCCGGCCTTCCTCGGCGCCGCCGGCCCACGCCTGGCCCGGGCCGGCCGCATCGGCCGGATCGGCCGGGCTCTGCAGACCGGCAAGCCGGGCCGACTCGCACGGCGGCGGGACCCGGCGGCAGGCGCCGTCCACGCCGCCGGGTGGCGTCGCTGGATCGGGCACGTCAGCCGGCACCCGGTGCCGTACGCGGTAGGCGCGGCGGGGCTGCTGCTGACCGCGACGCTGCCCGTGCTCGGCCTGCGCGTCGGCCTGCCCGACGACGGCTCACTGCCCCGCAGCCGTACCGAGCGCCGGGCCTACGACCTCGTCGCCGAGGGGTTCGGCCCGGGCACCAACGGTCCCCTCGTCATCGCCGCGGACCCCGCCGGTGATCCGGGAGTGCTGGACCGAATCGTCGCAACGGTCGCGGCGGATCCGGGCATCGCATCCGTCGCGCCGACGCACATCGATCGGGCCACCGGCATCGCCACCCTCGTGGTGTTCCCGACCACCAGCCCTCAGGACAAGGCCACGGCCGACACCATCGCCCGGCTGCGCACCGACGTGCTGCCCGCGGCGATCGGGCACGGCCCGGCCAGGGCCCACGTCGACGGCGGCGCCGCGAGCCTGTCCGATGTGGGCCGACGCACCAGCCAACGCCTGCCGGTGCTCGTCGCCGCCGTGCTGGCGATGTCCTTCCTGCTGCTGATGCTGGTCTTCCGCTCGGTACTCGTACCGCTCAAGGCGGTACTGCTGAATCTGCTGAGCATCGGCGCGGCCTACGGCATCATGGTCGCGGTCTTCCAGTGGGGCTGGGGAGGCGCACTCATCGGGCTGGAAGCGACCGTTCCGATCGTGTCGTTCATCCCGATGTTCCTCTTCGCCATCCTGTTCGGCCTGTCGATGGACTACGAGGTGTTCCTCCTCTCCCGCGTACGCGAGGAGTACCTGCGCACCGGCGACAACGGCACGGCGATCGTCGAGGGCGTCTCGCGCACCGCCCGGATCATCACCTCGGCCGCCCTCATCATGGTGGCGGTCTTCCTGTCCTTCGCCGTCGCCGAGGACCCCTCCACCAAGATGTTCGGGCTCGGCCTGGCCACCGCGATCTTCATCGACGCCACGGTCGTCCGCATGGTGCTGGTACCGGCGACCATGACACTCCTCGGCCGGACCAACTGGTGGCTGCCCAAGTGGCTGGACCGGATGCTTCCCCGCGGGAGCGATGCTCAAGACCTGTGGACCGGTTCCGGGAGGGACGCGGAGGGCGTACCTTCCCGAATGATCCTGTGACGGTCACCGACAGGACCTCATGACGCCGGAGGCGGCCGCAGAGACCATTCGGACCCCCGGTCCCGTCTCGCGTCGAGCAGCGAGGCACGAGGTGGGTGCCAGGCGGTCTTCCTCCGGGGTGCAACCGGGCCGGTTGGGGGAAACTCCGTCGGGCTGGCTAGAATCGCTGTTCGGCCTGTGGAATCACGAGGCTCGGTCCAGCAGGTACGGAGGCGTCACCGGCCTGATACCTCCCGCACCCGAGGAAACACGTGAGCAGCGAACAGTCCATCCCCGTCATCCAGGTCCTCAACGAGGCCGGTCGTCGCCGGACCTTCGCCGTGATCAGCCACCCGGACGCCGGCAAGTCCACCCTCACGGAAGCCCTGGCCCTGCACGCGCGGGCGATCACCTCGGCCGGCGCGGTCCACGCCAAGGGCGGGCGGCGCGGCGTGACCAGCGACTGGATGGAGCTGGAACGCGAGCGCGGTATCTCGGTGACCTCGGCGGCCCTCCAGTTCGACCACCGCGGCCATGTGATGAACCTGGTCGACACCCCCGGTCACGCCGACTTCTCCGAGGACACCTACCGGGTGCTGGCGGCCGTCGACTGCGCGATCATGCTCGTCGACGCGGCCAAGGGCCTGGAGGAACAGACCCGCAAGCTCTTCGCGGTCTGCCGCCACCGCGGCGTCCCGGTGATCACCTTCATCAACAAGTGGGACCGCCGGGGCCGCGATGCGCTCACCCTGCTCGAGGACATTGAGACCCACCTGGGGATCACTCCGGTGCCGGTGGTCTGGCCGGTCGGAGTCGCCGGCGACCTGCGCGGTCTGGTCGAGGCCGAGAACACCGAGCAGATGCTCCGCTACACCAGGGTGCCCGCCGGCACGCACGCCGCCCTTGAGGAGAAGCTCACCGCCGAGCAGGCCGCCGAGCGGGAGGGCGAGGCGTGGGAGACCGCGCTGGAGGAACTGGAGCTGGTGCTCTCCTCCGGTCCCGGCTACGACCAGCAGGCGTTCGAGGAGGGCAGGATCAGCCCGGTCTTCTTCGGTGCGGCGCTGACGAACATCGGTGTGAAGCTCCTGCTGGACGCCGTGGTCGACCTGGCCCCGTCGCCCGGGCCGCGTCCGCTGGCCAACGGTGGGGCCCGTGAGGTCGGCGAGGAGTTCTCGGGTCTCGTGTTCAAGATCCAGGCGAACATGGACCCGGCGCACCGCGACCGGATCGCGTTCATCCGGGTCTGCTCCGGCGTCTTCGAGCGCGGCATGAACGTGACCCGGGCGGCCAGCGGCCGCTCCCTGACCACGAAGTACGCGCACACCGTGTTCGGCGCCGAGCGCACGGTCGTCGACAAGGCGTACCCCGGCGACGTGGTCGGCCTGATCAACGCGAGCGCGCTGCGCGTCGGCGACACCCTGTACACGGGCAGGAAGGCGGAGTTCCCCGGACTGCCGGCCTTCGCCCCCGAGTACTTCGCGGTGGCCCGTCCGAAGGACATCAGCCGCTCCAAGCAGTTCCGTAGGGGCGTCTCGCAGCTGGACGAGGAAGGCGTCGTCCAGGTGCTGGTCTCCGACCGACGTGGTGACCAGGCGCCGGTGATGGCGGCGGTCGGCCCGATGCAGTTCGATGTCGTCCTGCACCGGATGGAGCATGAGTTCTCCTCCCCGATCGCCCTCGACCACCTCCCGTACCGTCTTGCCCGCCTCACCGACGCCGCCGGCGCCGACGTGTTGGCCAAGGACCGTCTCACCAACGCCGAGGTCTTCACCCGCCGCTCGGACGACGTCCTGTTGGCCGTCTTCGCCGACAAGTGGCACCTGAACTCCTTCCAGCGCGCCAAGCCGGACGTCCTGCTGCAGCCGCTGATCGCCACTGCGGACTGACCGGCGGTCAGCCAACCGCAAAAGGTCATCGAGCGGCTGTACGTCTGCTCCTCGATCCTCAACGCCGAGGGCCAGTAGGCCTGCTACGGCCGGGTCGGCGGCTGTCTGATCACCGGGAACGAGGACGGCGCGAAGCACTGCGCGACGAACGTCCTCCACAGCCTCCAGCACCTCGGCTACACCATCCCGCCGCAGGCCGACGCGGGCTGGGTGGGGGAGGCTGGCCCCGGCACGTCCTACCTCGACGGCGGCCTCGACGGGGGTCACCGGCTTCGGGAGGAGTCCCGGATGTGCAGGGCGGGCAGCAGCTGGAGGTGGCTCAGGGTCGGCCTGCGGTCGGCGGCGAGCACCGTCAGCAGGCGTTGGGCGGCGGTGTGGCCGATGACGCGGCGCGGCGGGGCGACCGCGGTGATGGGGACGTCGGCGAACGCGGCGACCTCGTCGTCGTAGGAGACCAGGGCCACGTCGTCGGGCACGCTGAGATCGCGCGCGTTGAGCCACTGCAGGAGCAGCACGGCCTTGTCGTCCGAGTGCGCCAGGATCGCGGTCGCCCCTGCGGCCAGGGCGGCGTCGAGGAAGTCCTCCAGCGCCTTCACGTCGTAGGGCGTGTTCACCTTCGGCATGCCGGGGTCCAGGTCGAACATCCGCCGGGCGGCGTCGTAGCCGCGGTGGATCCACGGGCTGGTCGGGGTGGAGTCGGAGAAGACCGCGATCCGGCGGTGACCCTGGGCGGCGAGGTGCCGGAAGGCGAGGAAGGCGCCGTATTCGTGATCGGAGGCGACGTAGTCGACCGGGTCGAGTTCGAGCGGCTGGCGGCGCTCGACCAGGACGAACGGCACCTTCAGGTCGTTCAGCCAGAGCGGGACCGGGGTGGTGGCGGTCGTCAGGAGCAGGCCCTCCACCCCGAGTGCCACCAGGCGCTGGACCTCGCGCAGGTCGCACTCGGCGTCCCCGTCGGCGAGATCGCCGGGATCGCCGGGGTCGCCGGGATCGTGGCCGGAGACGGCGAGTACCAGGCGCACCCGGTGGGCGTCCGCGTACGCCTGCGCGCCGAGGACCAGCTCGTGGAAGTAGTACCGGGTGGAGGGCACCAGCATGCCGATCGAGCGCATCCGCGCCGGAGCGGGCGCTGCCGCCCGCCGGGCGGGACGCTCGGCCTTCGGCGGACGGCGCAGCATCGCCCCGCCGTGTACCCGCACCAGCAGACCGCGCTGCTCCATCGAGACGATGTCGCGACGGACGGTGATCAGCGAGACGCCGAGCTGCTCCGCCAGCTCGGCGACCCGCACCGAGCCGCTGCGGCGCAGCCGCCGCAGGATCGCGTCGTGGCGTTGGGCGGCGTTCACGGGCGGCTCCGACGGCTGCGGCAGAGGTGGGAGGTGCGAGCACCCTAACGCCCCGACGGGCAGGATCGAAGCGCTCGGGTGCTGCGCCGGCGGTCGGATCCCCCTGGTCGGATCCCCGCGGTCGGTGCGGTCGGTGCGGTCGGTGCGGTCGGTGCGGTCGGTGCGGTCGGTGCGGCCCGGTGCAGTCGAGGGCGCACCGGGCCGCGGAGCGGGATCAGTACAGGACTTCGAGGATCGGCCGGTCGCCGGCCGTGCCGGTCCGGGAGGCGAGGTTGACGAGCGGGCCGGAGTCGGTCTGGGTGAGCGCCACCGTCAACGGGCCGGTGGCACCGTAGCGGGCGGCGACGTGGGAGGTGACGTCGAGGGGGATCCACTCCGCGGTGGCGCCGACGGGTGCGTCGGCGAGGGCGCTGCCCAGGGCGGGCTGGTTGTTCCAGGTGACACCGGTTTCGCTCCAGGCGGCGGTGACGGCGCGTGCGGTGAGGGTGGTCTGGGTGCCGGCGCTGTCGTCGGTGCGGCCGTTGACCCAGAGCACGGCTCGCCTGGGGGTGGCGGTGACGCCGGACAGGCTGAAGGAGAGCAGGCTGCGGCGGGAGTACCCGGTGGTGCTGTTCTTGACGACGAGTTGGGTGTCGTTGCCGTAGTTCGTGCCGGCGGAGGAGCCGTCGCGGACGAACGAGTCGGCGGTGGCGGGCAGTAGTGCCGAGCGGACCGGTGTCACGGTGGAGCCGGTGCCGAAGGTGATGGTGCGGCTGCCGCCGAGGGTGCCGCCGACCTCGGCGATCACCGTGACGGGGTCGAGGCCGAGTACGGAGATGCCGGGGCCGCCGGAGGCGGTCGTGTAGCCCTTGCGGGCGACGGTGACGGTGATGGTGGCGGCGTCACGGGCGGAGTCCGCGACGGCGATGGTCAGCCGGCCGCCGCTCTCGCGTACGAGCACGGAGCAGGGCGCCGAGACGGTGATGGGTCCGGCCGTCCCGGCGGTCCAGAAGTTGGCCGCCGTCACGCCGGTCGCGGTGTCGGTGACGGCCTGAACCGAGGCGGTGTTGGCGATGACGGTGATCCCGGGGTTCGCGGCGCGGGAGGCGGTGGCGGTGGCGGTGGCGCCCGGCAGCAGGAGGTAGGCGTACCCGCCGCCGGTGGGGTCGGTGCCGTGGTCGATCCACAGGGTGAGGTAGCGGCGGGTCTGCGGGGTGGTCGGGCCGCGCTTGGAGAGGTCGCTCCACTTGCCGGTGCGCTGCTCGCGCAGGGCCTTGAGGGTGGTGTTCTGCAGCAGGACGTAGCCGGCCTGGCCGGCGATGTTCGCCCAGCCCGCGTCTGCGAAGTCCTGCGACCAGCCGAGTGTGTTCGGTTGGGCGGTGCCGTCGACGGTCAGCGCGGGGGTGCCGGTGGCACCGAGGTTGCGGTTGTCGACCACGGTCTCCACGGGGACGCCGTCGGTGGCGGTGATGCCCGCGCCGAGGCAGACCACGCCGTCGGCGAGGCAGAACCAGGACTTGCGGGCCGCCAGGGTGGACTGCACCCCGCGGGTGTCCTGGCCGACGACGGCGAACTCGCCGTCGGTCGCGCCGCCGGCCCAGGTGTTGCCGGGCCGCTGGGCCGGGAGTCCGCCGCCCGCCCCGTCGGCGAGCGCCTTGGTGGAGACGGTGGTGCCGGGCAGCCGGTAGGGGTTGACGGTGGGCCAGAACTGGTCGGTGTACTGGCCGCCGTTGCCGGTGGACGGCCACCAGTAGGTCATGCCGGAGCCGGTGTGCCAACCGCGCTGGTTCTCGCCGACGGAGTTGATGTTGCCCTCGTAGAAGGCGACCCGCTGGGAGGACATGGCCAGGGCGAGGGCGAAGCCGGGCCGGCGGTGCACGGATCGGTCCGCGCCCCCCTGGATGCGGTGCTCGACCGGTTCGGGGGCGGCGGTCAGCGTGCTGTCGGCGAGCACCGCCGCGTAGGTTGCCAGCCGGGGCAGGCTCAGGGCGGGGTCGGCGAGCGGCGGGGAGTAGGTGTCGCGTTGCAGCCAGCCCTTGGCGCGGGCCCGCCAGCGGGCGGCGGAGGCGGTGTCCGCGCAGGCGGCGAGGTCGAGCACGGTGGAGACGGCGTCGCGGCCGCGGGTGTGGTCGTCGGTGTTCCTCGGGTCGCCGGGGCTGCCGGAGGCGATGAACCGTCCGGAGACGGCGTCCATCGTCAGACCGTTGTGGACGAACGGGGACACGGCGGCGTCCACCGCGGTGAAGACGTTCTGCACCTGCGGGTCGGTCACCGTCCAGGTGGTGCCCTTGAGCAGGGTGAGCAGGGTCGCGACCCCGTCGAGGAGGATCAGGCCGTAGTGGCCGATGTAGGGGATGCTGTCGTGCTGGATGAAGGAGCCGTCGCGGTACAGGCCCTCGCCGGAGACCACGAAGGGGAACACCGGGGACAGCGCGTCCCTGGCCAGGGCGAGCTTGGCGGCGTTCTTGCCGACGATCCCGCGCATCGCGTAGACGAGGCAGTAGTCCACGCGGTTGGCACCGGTGCTGGAGCCGGTGTAGGAGGCGACCTTCGAGTCGGGAACGTAGTGGTCGACGGCCGCGGTGTAGGCGCTGACCTGCGCGGGGGTGAGCTTGTCGAACATGGCTGCGGTGATGGTCATCGACAGCTGCGGGGTGCCGATCTGCCAGTCCCACCAGTTGTCGTAGTTGCTGCCGGTGGGGGTGTAGGCATGGGCGGCGAGCCAGTCGAGTGCGGTGACGATGTCGGCGGCGAGCCCGGCGTCTCCGGTCAGCCCGGTCGCCGGGTAGCGGTAGGCGTCGAGCAGCTGCAGAACGCGCCGGTAGCTGCTGGTGACGCGCCCGGAGACCGAGCCGATCGGCAGGTCGGGCCAGAGCGAGGACGCGGTCGGGGCCATCGCGGTCCGGATCGCCGAGGCGTCGGTGCCGAGAGCGGAGAGCCGGTCGGCGAACGGCGCGTCGGTGGCGGTGAACGACGGCAGGGCGGTGAAGCGGGCGCGGAGCTGGTCGAACTCGTCACCGGCGGCGAACGCGGGGAGTCCGGGCAGCAGGAGGGTTCCTACCGCGCCCAGGCCGGCCGTGATCATAAAACGTCTGCGGGACAGATCCATGGTGAACCTCCGGGTGGGGAAGGGTGACCGCACCCTAGGAGCCCCGCCCCGTCATCCACCAGAAATCCAAGCGAAACGATCAGAAGCGAACATGCCCGACCCGGCGCGAGAGCCGGATGGCCCGGGGTTGTCGCCGCCGAGTGGCTCGTTATCGATCAGAAGCAAACACCAATCAGTGGGTTCCGCGTATGAAGCGTTGACATCTGATCGGTTCACCGGTTTCCTGTGACCCGTCATGTTCGACCATGTCTGTAAGTGATCGATATTGAGGGTTTCGGTCGACGTTCCCACCCTTCTCCCACCTCAAGGGGACACTCATGCTCAGCGCACACACCCGCAGACTCGCCGCCGCCGCGACAGTCGCACTGGTTCTCCCGCTCACCCTCACGGCCTGCTCCACCGGCCGGGAAGCCGCCTCCGGGGGCGACGCCCCGGTGGCGAAGGTCGACGGCAAGATCTCGATCACCTACCTGCAGAAGCAGGGCGACCAGGAGTACTTCGTCGGCGAGGCCGCCGGGGCGAAGGCGAAGGCCGCCGAGCTGGGGGCCGACCTGAAGGTCGTGAACCTCGGCAACGACGCCAACAAGACGATCAGCGAGGTGCAGGCGGCCATCGCACAGAAGTCCAACGGCCTGATCATCGTGGTGCCGGATCCGGCGGTCGGACCGCAGGTGGTCCAGGCCGCGAAGGACGCCAAGGTGGCGCTGCTGACCTCGGACGACCAGATCTGCACCAACGGGCCCGACCCGGCGGTGTGCGCGAAGGACAACCTCGTCCCGCGGATCGGGTTCTCCGGCGCCCAGATGGGCGGCGAGGTCGGCAAGCGCGCGGCCGAGGAGTTCAGGAAGGCCGGCTGGAACCCGGCCGAGACCCGCACCATCTCGGCCTGGAAGCAGGACGTCACGGTGTGCGGCGACCGCGTGAAGGCGGCGAAGGAGGCGTTCGGCACTGCCGCCCCAAGTGTGCAGAACATCGATGTGGCGACCGACAACACCCCCACCGGCGCCCAGGACAGGGTCGCCGCGACGGTGACCGCCAACCCCGGTGTGAAGAACTGGGTGGTGTGGGGCTGCAACGACGAGAACGTCCAGGGCGGTGTCACCGCGCTGGCGAACGCCGGCATCGGGGCCGACCGGGTGATCGGTGTGGGCCTGGGCGCCTACCTCGCTTGCAAGAACTGGGGTTCCGGCAAGCCGTCCGGGATGAAGGCCGCGCTGTTCATCAACGGCAGGGACGTCGGAGCGCTGGCCGTGCAGACGATGTACGACAAGCTCAAGAACGGCAGGGAGTTCCCGAAGGAGGCGTTCGCGCCGACCACGATGGTCGACGCCGCCACCTGGAAGTCCGCCGGCGTCAGCTGCAGCTGACCCCCCCGGAGCGGCCGGCGCTGCGCGTCGGCCCGCCGCGCCTCCGGTTCCCGAGGCTGCCCTGACCACGGAGCCGGAGGCGCGCGCGAACCTCTCGCGCCGACGCCGAGCAACCGCCTTGCCCGACACCTGCCGCCTCGCGGCGGATCCGCGTCCCGAACAGCTCCGCCCGCCTCCGTCCGATCCCTGAGGACCTCCTGTGAGCTATGCCCATGACCCGGTTCCCGGCCCCCGTCCACCCGGCGGTTCGGATACCGCACCGGCCGTCGGCGTGCGGCACCTGTCCAAGCACTTCGGTGCCGTGCGAGCCCTTGAGGGCGTGACCCTGAACTTTCCGGCCGGTCAGGTGACCGCCCTGATGGGGGAGAACGGTGCCGGGAAATCGACCCTGCTGAAGATCCTCACCGGCGATCACCAGCCCACCGAAGGCAGCGTGGTCATCGACGGCGAACCGGTCCGGTTCGCCTCGCCCACCGCCGCCCGCCGCGCCGGGATCCGGATCATCCCCCAGGAACCTGAGATCATCCCGCACGTCTCGGTCGCTGAGAACGTCTACGCCGGCGCCCTTCCCCGTACGGCCGGCCGACGACTCGACCGTGCCGGACTGCGCCGACGGATCACCGCCGACCTCGAACGCCTCGGCTTCGAGAAGGTCATCGACCCGGACCTCCTCGGGTCGCAACTGACTCCAGCGCAGAGGCAGTTGGTGGAGATCCTGCGCGCCCTGACCGGGCCGGCGAAGGTGATCGCCTTCGACGAGCCCACGTCCTCGCTCTCCGAGCACGAGGTCGACGCCCTCTTCGCGCTGATCCGCCGCCTGCGGGACCAGGGCGTCGCCGTCGTCTACGTCTCCCACCGGATGCAGGAGATCTTCCAACTCGCCGACCGCATCGCCGTCCTGCGCGACGGCACGCTCGCGGGCGTCCAGGACGCCGCCTCCACCGACGAAGGCGCACTCGTCCGCCTCATGGTGGGCCGCGACCTCTCCGCGATGTTCACCCGCCGGTACGTCGCCACCGACCGCCTCGTTCTCGACGTGCGGGGCGTCACCACCGACCACGTCACCGGCATCGACCTGCGGATCCACGCCGGCGAGGTGGTCGCACTGGCCGGTCTGATCGGCGCCGGACGCTCCGAACTCGCCCTCGCCCTGGCCGGCGACCTGCCGATCCGCTCCGGCACCGTCACCCTCGACGGCAAGCCGCTGCCCTCCGGCCGGACCGGCCCCGTCGTCCGTGCCGGGCTCGGCCTCGCCCCGGAGGAGCGCAAGGCCCAGGCGCTGTTCCTGCACCGCTCGATCCGCGACAACACCTCCACTGTCGTCCTGGAGCGCCTGCGCCGCTTCCGCTTCGTGCGCCGCGCCGCGGAACGTGAACTCGCCCAGGAGTACACCGACCGGCTGCGGGTCCGCACCCCCTCCATCGAGCACGAGGTCCGCAATCTCTCGGGGGGAAACCAGCAGAAGGTGGTCCTGGCCCGCTGGCTGGCCCGCAAACCCAAGGTCCTCATCCTGGACGAGCCGACCCGCGGCATCGACGTCGGCGCGAAGGCCGAGATCTACCGGATCATCGCCGACCTCGCCGAGGAGGGCGTCGCGGTCCTCGTCATCTCCTCCGAGCTTCCCGAGGTCCTCGGCCTCGCCGACCGCGTCGTCGTCATGCAGAACGGCCGCATCACCGGCGAACTCGACCGCGCCGACGCCACCGAGGAGGCCGTTCTCCACCTCGCCATGGCCGACGACCTCACCCCCGCCCGCATCCCTGGAGCATCCTCATGAGCGCCACGACCACCACCCCCCGGGCCGGCGGCCCCGACGCCCACGAGAAGGCGAGCCCGCTGTCGGTCCTGGCCTCGGTGGGCGGGCAGAACCTGAGCCTGATCGGCGCCCTGGTCGTGGTCCTCGCCCTGTTCGGCCTCCTGAACGACAACTACCTCAGCATCGCCAACATCCAGGTCATCGCCGAGGCCGCCACCATCACCGGGCTGCTCGCCATCGTGCAGACCGTGGTCATCATCTGCGGCGGACTCGACATCTCCGTCGGTTCCCAGGCCGGTGTCGCCTCCGTCGTCTCCGCGATGGCCTTCACCTCGGCCGGATCCAACGCCTACCTCGGCATGGCCGCGGCCTTCGGCGTCGGTGTCCTGGTCGGCATCTTCAACGGTGTGGTCATCGTCTACGGCCGGGTCAACCCCACCATCGCCACCCTCGCCGGCCTGGCCGCCTACAAGGGCCTCGCCCAACTCCTGTCCGACGGCCGCGCGCAGGGGTACGTCCTCAACGACGACGTCTTCGTCTTCCTCGGCCGCGGCAAGCTCGCCGGCCTGCCCGTCATGGTCTGGATCCTGATCCTCACCGCCCTCGCCGCCCACGTCCTGCTCAAGTACACCGACATCGGCCGCAACCTCTACGCCATCGGCGGCAACGACACCGCCGCCCGCCTCGCAGGCATCAACATCAACAAGTACCTGATCGCCGTCTACGCCCTGATCGGCGTCGTCGCCGCGCTCGCCGGTGTCCTGCTCACCGCCCGTACCGGCTCCGGGCAGCCCGTCTCCGGCAGCGAGGGCCTCGAACTCAAGGCCATCACGGCCGCCGCCCTCGGCGGCGCCGCACTCAAGGGCGGCAAGGGCGGCATCGGCGGCACCCTCCTCGCCGTCGCCCTCCTCGGCTGCCTGGAGAACGGTCTCACCGTCCAGGGCATCAACTCCTTCTGGCAGAACCTCGCCCAGGGCGCCCTCCTGGTCGTCGCGGTGGTCATCCAGCAGCGCCGCAGCGGCGGACGAGCGGTCGGTCTCCCCGCCTGACCGGCACCCGGACCGCTCCGGGCGGCCCGCCGCAGGCCACCTCGTCGCAGCGGTGGCCGGGCCGGCCACGGAGACGGGCCGGCGGTACGGCCGCCGAGGGCCGGCCGTACCGGCTGCCGCTTCGACTCCGAGAACCCGGGGCACCGCCGACCTGTACGGGTGGGGGAGAAGGCGGCAGGGGAGAAGACGGCACGGGCCACGAGCCACGGGCCTGTCGCCGTCGACCTCGCGGTCCGTCCGTGCGGAGTCGAGACTGGAGGGAGAAGTCCCGGTGTTTCGGTGTTTCGGTGTTTCGGTGAGGAGCACGCCATGTCCGGTCTCGTACGCAAGAGCCTCGACACGCCCGAGGAAGTCCGTCCCTTCGAGCAGAACGCGGGGAAGGTGGAGCTGGTCAACCTGGACGCCGGAGCGGTGGGCCGGGGAACGTTCGAGCCGGGATGGAAGTGGTCGACGCACGTCGGGCCCATCGCGGGCACGGAGAGCTGTCAGGCCTCGCACATGGGTTACGTGATCTCCGGCCGGATGCACATCGTCATGGACGACGGCGAGTCGGCGGAATTCGGTCCCGGTGACGTCATGGTCTGCCCGCCGGGACACGACGCCTGGGTCCTGGGCGACGAGGCCTGCGTCGTCATCGACTGGCAGGGCTTCACCGACTACGCCAAGAAGTGACGCGTCGGCCCTGACCCGCACCGCTCACGGCACGCTCCACACCGGCTCGGCCGGCCCTCCGGGCGCCGCGGGCCTCCGGGGCCCGGTCCGCTCAGCGACCCTTGTTCTTGAATGGTCGCTCATGTATGTTCCTTCCATGCCCAGGCCCCGCGAGTTCGACCCCGACACCGTGCTCGACCAGGCGATGCGGCGGTTCTGGGAGCGCGGATACCGGGCCACGTCCATCGAGGACCTGGTGAAGGCCACGGGCGTCAAGCCCGGCAGCATCTACAGTGCGTTCCCCGGCGGAAAGCACGCGCTCTTCGTGAAGTCGCTGGAGCGCTACTCGAAGCTGGTCGTGCCCCAGAAGCTGGGGGAGCTGGAGGCGCCGGGCGCATCGGTGGCGGAGGTCCGGGGCTACTTCGACGGGCTGGTGCGCGACCTGCTCAGCCCCGAAGGGCGCCAGGGCTGCCTCCTGGTCAACACGGCGATCGAGAAGGCCGCCGAGGACGACGAGGCGGCGGCCGTCGTGCGCGGCCACCTGGCTCGCCTGGAGCGGTGCATGACCCGTGCCCTGGAGAGTGCCGTCCGCCGGGGTGAGGTCCGTGCCTCGCTGGACGCGGGGGGCAGCGCCAAGCTGCTGGTCGCGACCTGTCAGGGGCTCATGGTCGTCGGCAAGGCGAACCCCGACGAGGCGCTCCTGCGGGCCATCGTCGACAACGCCTTTGCCGTGCTCGCCTGACGGCACAGGACTTGGGGCCACCGTGCGCGGTGGCCCTTTCGTCGGCCCAATACTTGAATGACTAATCAAGAATGAGGTTCGGACATGAAGGCCATTGTCATATCCGCCCACGGCGGCCCCGAGGTGCTCACCGTCACCGAACTGCCAGACCCGGTGGCAGGGCCGGGCGAGATCCTGGTCAGGGTCAAGGCGTTCGGCCTCAACCACGCCGAGGCGTACATGCGCAGCGGGGCCTGGGGCCAGGTGGCCGCCGTCCCCGGGATCGAGTGCGCCGGCCTGGTCGAGACCGACCCCTCGGGTGAACTCGCGGCAGGGACGCGGGTGGTGGCGATTCTCGGCGGTATGGGACGGACCCGCAACGGCAGCTACGCGGAGCTGGTGAGCGTCCCGGCGGCGAATGTGGTGGCCGTGAACTCGCGGCTGCCCTGGGCCGATCTGGCCGCGGTGCCCGAGGTGTACGCCACGGCGTACAGCGCCCTGTTCGGCAACCTCGCCCTCAAGACCGGGGAGACGCTGCTGGTCCGCGGCGCGACCTCGGCGCTCGGGCAGGCCGCGGTCAACCTCGGCGTCCGGCACGGAGCGAGCGTGCTCGCCACGACCCGCAACCCGGCGCACGCGGCCCTGCTCAAGGAACTGGGGGCCACCGACGTCCTGATCGACGACGGCCGCCTGGCGGTGGAGGCCGACCGGCGGGGCGTCGCCGTCGACGCGCTTCTCGACATCGTCGGCAACACCGTGCTGCGTGACTCGCTCGCCGTGGTCGGGCCGCGCGGGCGGGTCTGCCAGGCCGGCTTCCTCGGCGGATTCGCACCGGTGGCGGACTTCGACCCGATCGCCGACCTGCCCAGCGGCGTCCAACTCAGCTTCTTCGGCAGCGCCTTCGTCCTGGGAACCGCCGCCTTCCCCCTCTCGGACGTTCCGCTGGACGCGATCTATGCCCAGGTCGAGGCCGGTGCCCTGAAGGCCCGCCCCACCAGGATCTTCGCCTTTGACGAGATCGTCGAAGCCCACCGGGTCATGGAGGCCGGCCGGGCCCTGGGAAAGATGGTCGTCACTCTCGACTGACCTGTCTGCGGCTCCGCGGGGCCCGCGGGCCCCGGCAGGCCCGGCAGGCTCGACGTCCAGCCCCACACGGGATGTGGCGCCCCGCCCGGGAGTCGGGTACTGCCCGGGCGGGGGCGAGGTGGGTCAGCCGGTGGTGGCGGGGGCGGTGAACTGCTCGCGGGGCCCGAAGTCCGTGTAGGTCACGGTGATGGCGGAGGTGACGGTCGTGGCGCCGCGCGGGACCTTCATGGACTGGCTCTGCGCCAGGATGCGGCCGGCCCGGTCGATCCAGACGTCGTAGTCCTTCCCGTTGACGCCCTGATCGGACATCTTCTGGGCTTCCTTGGGGTCGATGGCCTTGATCTGGTCGACCGTCATACGAGCGCCGAGGTGGTACGCCGCGACCCCGTTCTTCTGCTCCATGCCCTTGCGGGCACCGGGGCCGGCCTCGACGAGCGCCTTGGCGAAGAGGGCGCCGGTGTCCTGGGGCGAGGAGGCTTCGCTGTTGCTCAGGCTCCAGGCGCTGTCCGCCTTGGTCTTGTCACGCATGTAGGTGCCCTTGCCGGTGGCGAGCGCCTCCATCCAGAGCGTCGGCTCCTCGCCCTCGCCGAGCATCATCTTCGTCTCGGTCCGGGCCTCATAGGTGGGCGTGTTCACGTTGACCCGGCCGCTCGCGGTGATCACGGACCCCTGGCCGTCGGCCGTCGCGGTCGTCTTCATGGCCAGCGTCGCGGAGTACGGCGTCCGGTCGGCCTGGGCCAGTGCCACCGCGGGGTCGAACGCTCCGGAGGCGTCGACCGGGGCGCCCGTGGCACCCGCGGTCGCGGCCGGCGTCGGCGTGGTGGTCGCCGTGGGGCTGGGCGTTGCCGCCGACGCGGTCGCGGTCGGCGTGGCACTCGCGCTCACGGTGGCACCGGTCGTCGCCGAGGCGCTGGCGGTCGGCGGGGCGGACTGTGCGTCGCCGTCGTTGCAGGCAGCCACGGCGGACAGGGCGAGCAGCGCGGCGGCGGTGGTCAGGGTGGTGCGGCGGATCGTCACAGAGGTCTCCGGTCAGGTGGATGAACAGGAGAACACTTTCACGAAAAATACCCACCTCTCGACGCCGCTTGCGATCGTCCCGCCGTGGTGGAGCCCGCTGCCCTGGGCAGGACCGGCTGCCCCGCGCGGCACCGGGCGGCCTCCGGTGTGTCCGCCCTGGACAGGACGGTCAGTGCATCGGCGTTCCCGGGCTCCGCTTCGGCCCACTTCTGCAGGGCCCGGAGATCGATGGCACGGTCGGACAGGTACTGCACCCGGTGGTCCTTGAGCGCCCAGTCGTCGCCCCACGGACGCGGACGCCGGGGGCCGGGCTGCCGGGGCGCAACGGCGGCCGCCGTCCCGCGAACGGGACGACGGCCGCAACACCCCGGTGAGCGGGGCGGCTACGCGCCGAGCGCGAACATCTCGTTCACCGCCGCCGCCTTCTCAGCTCAGCCGCGGTCATGCGACCTCGGCCACCTGGAGGAGGCGTCCGGCCAGCGGAGGCCGGTCAGCGGCGGTCGTTCAGCGGTTGACCGTGCGCATTCCGTTCTCGTCGTAGCGCTCGCCCTCCACCTGGGGCAACTCGGTCTCGATGCGGGCCAGGTCGTCATCGGTCAACTCGACGTCGACCGCACCCGCGTTCTGCTCCAGGTAGGTGCGGCGCTTGGTACCGGGGATCGGCACGAGGTCCTCGCCGCGGGCCAGTACCCAGGCGATCGCCAGTTGGGCCGGGGTGACGTGCTTCTCCGCGGCGATCTCCTTCACCTTCTCGGCGAGCCGGAGGTTGGCCGTCAGATTGGCCTCGGCGAAGCGCGGGTTGGTGCGGCGGAAGTCGTCCTTGTCGAGCTCGTCCGGGGAGCTGAAGCGGCCCGCGAGGAAGCCGCGGCCGAGCGGGGAGTACGGCACGAAGCCGATTCCGAGCTCCCGGCAGGTGGGGAGCACCTCGGCCTCCACGTCCCGCGTCCAGAGCGAGTACTCGCTCTGGACTGCGGTGACCGGGTGGACGGCGTTGGCGCGGCGGATGGTCTCGCCGCTCGCCTCGCTCAGCCCGATGTACCGCACCTTCCCCTCGGCGACCAGTTCACCGAGCGCGCCGACGGTCTCCTCGATGGGCACGGCCGGGTCGACCCGGTGCTGGTAGTACAGATCGATCCGGTCGGTGCCGAGCCGCGCGAGTGAGCCGTGGACCGAACTGCGGACGTGCTCGGCCGAGCCGTCCTGGCGGCCCACGGTCGACATGTCGCCCGGAACGGCGTCGTCCATGCGGTAGTTGAACTTCGTGGCGATCACGTACTCGTCACGGTGCCCCCGGACGGCCTCGCCGACCAGGGACTCGTTGGTGAGCGGTCCGTAGACCTGCGCCGTGTCGAGGAAGGTGATGCCGAGGTCCAGGGCGCGCCGGATGGTCGCGACGCCCTCGTCCTGGTCGGCCGTGCCGTAGAAGGCGGACATCCCCATGCAGCCGAGGCCGATGGCCGACACCTGGAGGTCCCGCAGACTGCGCTGTTGCATGTGCCGTGCCAGCCCTTCGTCTTGACTCTTCCCGATTCTTCCCGTGGCCCGACGCCTTCCGACGCCCCGGTCCGGGCGGCCGGTCGGCCTCGTCTCCCCGGAGAGGACCTTACGGCGCCGGGGTCTTCCGGAGGCGGACCGGCACGGCCGGGTGCGGGACGTCGGGTGCGAGGCCTTGCCGTACCGGCGTACCGGCGTACCGGCGTACCGGCGTACCGGCGCACCGGCGTACCGGCTCACGGGGCCGAGGGTGTTGCGCGCAGGGCGTGTTGAAGGCTTGCGATGAACCGGTGGAGAACGGCGGGGTGTCCGGCGGCGCGGGCGGGGTTGAGCTCGCAGATCGAGAGCACCCGGAAGCGCGGGTCCCGGCAGGCGGTGTCCAGCGCCTCGGACAGCGCGTCGAGCGTGGGGCCGCTGTTGCGGCCGTCCGTGCTCTCGGCGAGCGGCGCGTCGGTGAAGTCCAGGACGTCGACATCGAGGTGCACGGCCAGGGGACCTGACGGAAGTGCACCGAGGGCCCGTGTCACCTCGGGTCCAGGCCTGGTGGCGAGATCGGTGTGCGAGCCCCACCACAGGCCCAGGCCGCTTGCCTGCTCGCGTTCCCAGGAGGTGGCGGCCTCGGGGTCGATGCCGAGGAGGTGGACCTGGCCCGGGGTGAGCAGCGGGCGGCGGGCGAAGGCGGCCGCCAGCGGCTCCGCGGCTCCGGGCAGGTCCAGTCCGTGGGCGAGCCCCATCCAGTCGAGAGCGCCCTCGCGGGTGCTCGCAGGTGTGTTGAGGTCGAAGTGCCGGTCGATGTAGAGCAGGCCGGCGTCCGGATCGCGTTCTGTGAGAGCCGCCATCACGCCCAGTGCGACGGTGCAGTTGCCGCCGATGACCAGAACGTCCGCGTCCTCCTCCAGCGCTCCGGCGACGTGGTCGGCGACCGCCCTGACGGCCTGGACCACCGCTGCGAGGTTCTGGGCCCGCGGGTGCTGCGGGTCGGGCGCCCACACGTGCAGCGGCCCGTCCCCCGCATCCCGCACCCGCCGGCCCACCGCCCTCAGACGCTCGACCAGGCCCAGCTCGCGCAACACGCCAGGCGCGGCCTCCTGTCCGGGCGCGTAGCTGCCCGCACTGGTCGGCGCGCCCACCACAACGAGATCCCGTCGCATCCACCCATCATCGCCGTCCCCCCGGACGGGCGCGAGCGGGCTGCGTCTGCGAGTCACCACGGGGAGTGGCGGTGCCGCACGGAGGAGAAGCGGGTGGCTGCCTCGGTTGCGCGCTGCGCAAGATCGGCGGCCCCGGGGATGCCTCGCCGCGAGTAGACGGCCATCGCGGAGTTCAGGGTGATGACCTCCCTGCTGTTCCGTTGGGAGGCCACACCGTCCGTGGTGTCGAGGAACTGGTTCCAGAGGGCCACGGCTTCCTCGTGCCGGTGTTGGGAGGCCACCGATTTGGCCAGGTTTGCGATGGTCAAGCCACGGACCCGGGACATCACCGCCGCGGTCGGCCTCCAGCAATGGCGCAAGCTGCCTGACTTCACCGAGCGCCGGGCCCGGATTGCCGCCGCCTACGACCGTTCGCTGGCCGGTTTGCCGGGGCTGCGACTGCCGACCGTCCTGGACGGCGTCCGACACGGCTGGTTCCTCTACGCCGTCCTGATCGACCCTGTCGGCGGCAGGAGCCGGGACGGCGTGGCAGACGAATTGCGGGAGATCCACGGGATCGGCACGAGCGTCCACTTCAAGCCGGTCCACCGGCTCGCCGCGTACCGGCACGTCGAAACGGATCTGCCCGTCACCGAACAGATCGCGGCCCGGCAGCTGTCCCTGCCCTGCTATCCGGCCATGACCGCGTCGGACGTGCAGCGCGTCATCGAAGCCGTCCACACCGTCTGGACCTGACGCAGGGGGTACTGCGCCGGCTGTCAGAAGACGGGCGGCCGGCCCAGCTTCGCCATCCGCCACACCGTGCTCCACCGCATCGGCCGACGCGGCGGACACGGCACCCGCACACCCTCGAAGAACCCGCCCCACCATGCCTTCAATCCCGCCAACGGCGGGCGGCGCAGCAGGGTGTAGGCGATCCAGGAGGTGAGGTAGACCGGCACCAGAGGAGCGGGAAGGTGCCTCTTGGCCAGCCAGACGCGGTTGCGTGCGGTCATCCGGTAGTAGGCGGCGTGCCGGGCGGGGTCGGTACGCGGGTGCTGGAGCACCAGGTCCGCGCGGTAGTCGATGCCCCAGTCGGCGTCCAGGGCCCGCCAGGCGAAGTCGGTCTCCTCGTGCGCGTAGAAGAACTCGGCGGGGAACAGACCGACCTGGTCGATGACGCTCATGCGGATGGCGTGGCCGCCGCCGAGGAACGTCGTCACCGGCCCGGACTCCATGGGGTCGCTCGCGCCGAGGCGGGGGACGTGGCGGCGCTGGGTGAACCCGGTCTCGTCCGCGATCCGGAAGGAGGCGATACCAAGCTTCGGGTCCTGCTCGAACGCCTCCCGGATCAGCCGGAAGGTGTCGGTGCGCGGAAGTAGGCCGTCGTCGTCAAGGACCACCAGCACGTCCGTGCCGCCGATCTCCCGTAGCCGCTCGACGCCGGCGTTCCGGCCGCCGGGGATGCCCAGGTTCTCCGGCACCTCCACCGCGTCCACCCAGTCGGGCAACGGGGGCAGCCTGATGCCCTGCCCCAGCACCACGGTCCGAACCCCGCTGTCGCCGCCCTCCTGGGCCTCGACCGAGTGCAGGAGCGCGAGCAGCTCCGCAGGCCGGTTTCCCATCGTCAGCACCACCACGCCCAGCGTGACGCCCATCGCACCCGATCCCAACTGAGGAGCCCTTCATGATCACATCGACACCCCGGTCCGACGGCGCGCCGCTGCGCGAGCTCGCCGAGGCGGGCCGGCTTCCGGACCACCAGTACATGGACCGGGCCACGCTCTCCTGGATCGCCTGCAACCGTCCCACCGGTCCGGGAATCGGGGCCACCCTGCCACACCGCCCGCTCCTGCTGGTACCCGACGACTCCTGGTTCGCCCACTGGTGGCCCGACCCCGACCGGATGCCCGGGCCCGTTCCCTCCTGAGCCCCACCGCTCGCCCACGACCTCGTGGTGCTCAGCGAACAGGCCCGCCTCGACGGCGCCACCAACACCCGGGCCCTGGAACTCGCCCTCCACGCCGCCCTGCCGGAGTAGGAGAAGCCCCGTGCACGCCGACTGGCACCATGCCCACACCGACTACGACGGCCCACCGGTCCACCCGGCTCCCGTCGGGCTCGCCGAGACCGAAGCCGACTGGTGCCAGCGCCTCGAACAGACTCCCAACGGGCGGCTGCTGCGCGACAACGCCATGCTCCGCACGCTCACCGGCCACGCCCCGATGTACCTCCTGCACCTGACCCGGTCCCTGGACGCAGTCCGTGCCAGCGGGCAGCTCCTCGCCTCCACCGGCTGCCTGGTCGGCGCTGTCTACGGCTCCCCGCTCACCCCGGTGCCAGGCGGCGGACTGCGGCCCCACAATCTCGGCGAACCGCGCTTCGGCGGCTCCTAGTGCCGCGTCAGGCAACTTTTGCCCGTCAAGGAGCGGCGTCCGGTGCGTGCTGTCGGCGTGCCGGCCGGAAGTCCTCGTACTGGACGTACTTGGGCTTTCGGCCGGTGCGGCGAGAGTGCGTGCCGGGCGTCGCGACGGGGCGAAGGTTGCCTGACGCGGCACTAGCGCTCTGCGATGATGCGCCGGATTCAGGCGGGCCCGCGGATGCCCGAACGGTCGACCCGTTTGCGGCACCACGCTTGGCCGGCCGCGGAGTTGGCGGACCAGCCGTCCCTCAGATGGTGCCGGACCAGCCACGGCCGGAGCGGTGGCGGGAGGCACTGCGGGTAGGGCACGCGATGGCAGGTGTCCGCGACTGCCTCGACTGCGGCCCACTGGGGGCCGTCCGCCGAGCGGGTGGGGCCGACGAGGGCGAGGATGTCCTCGAACCCGGCCGTGAGGACGGCGTCGCACCAGCCGGTCGCCCCCACCCGGCGTCCTCGGCCGGGGGTCGGAGCCTGGACCTGGACCTGGACCTGGACCGGGGTTGTGGCAGGCCCGGACCGAACGGCGGCCGGGAGCGCGGCGCAGGCGGCGGCCAGTTCGGCGGCAGCCTGGGGGCCTGCGAACTCTCGGACCGTCGTCGTCAGCCAGGCCCGACCGACCGGATCGGCCGCCGACCAGCCGGCGACCAGCGCCGCCGTCCCGTCCGCCCCCTGCGCCCGGGATGTTCTGACGGCCAGGCAGGCACCCGCGAGCCCGGCGACACAGCGATCTGCCTCGGCGAACCCGGGTGTCAGGCCGAACACCGCCGCCTCGGCCGGTAGGACGCCGTGGCGCGCGGTCGCCCGGATGGCGAGGAACCCCCTGGTCGTGCAGTGCCACAGGGCCCGCAGGGATCCGGCGCTCTCCATCAAGGTCCCTCCTGAACGGTGGTGGTGGAGTGACACGTCGAGGTGTTCCGTGTAGGGCTGGACGTCGCCACGGACGGCTGGACTCCCCAACGAATCAAAGGCAGTTGAAGCTCAGATCACATCCCCGGCCGGCTGCGGGTAGCCGATCTCGGAGATGTCCTCGGCCAGGTCTGTGAGGGTGGCCTCCGAGTTGAGTGAGGACACGAGTGTCTGGCTCAGCGGTCGCAAGGCGTACACGTCGCGTACCGCGTCCAGGTCCACGGGAACCTCGTAGTAGTCCTCGGCGTAGCGCTGGAACGCTTCCGGCGAGCGGTCGACCAGGAGCGCGAAGAGACCCGTTGCCCCGTCCGGGTCGGAGCAACCGGTGGGGAAGTCGATCACGCCGTGCTGCCACCGATCGTCCGTCGCCCCCCGCCACAGGCAGGCCGTCACGACGGGCACGTCGTCCTCGTCGGTGAACGCCGGCTCCGTTACGAAGTGACTGAAGACCTCCGGGACATCGTCGATCACACCCGGCCAGGGCTCGCCGTCGTTGCCGTACGGGCTCATCGGAGCTTCGTGGTCGAAGCCGCGGACACAAGCCCCGGCCGCCGAGAACACGATGGAGTACTCGTCGCCCGACCCGTTGCGCATCGAGGCCATCTCCTCGCGGTCGGCCCACCCGGCGTTGAAGGAGTAGTACCGGCCTTCCCAGTCCGGGCTCAGGATCGCATCGAGCATCGCCAGCGAGCGGCACAGGTTCTGCAGGTCGGCGATGGAGGGGAGCTGGCGAGCGATGTCATAAACAGTCACGTGCTCATCCAAGCGGATGCCTCCGACACCCGGTGTCGTCCGGCCGGGTCTCGACCTGCGGCTCGGTCGGCCTTCCTATGCGAACCGTGGCAGGTCGGCCAGCACTACGGCGACCAGCTCGCGGCGGCTGCGGACACCGAACTTGTCGAAGACGGCGGTCAGGTGCTCCTGCACGGTGTTGGCGGAGATGTGGAGCTCGTCGACCAGTTGGCGGGTGGAGTATCCCCGGATGACCAGGGCTGCGACGCGGGTCTGGGCGTCGGTGAGTCCGTGGGCGCTGAGCAGGACCGCTCCGAGTTCCGCCGGTCGGGCCGGTTCCACCACCACGCCGATCTGCTGGCCCAGGCGGCTGGTGTGCAGGGCGATCCACCGGCCCGAGCGCCCTCGGACACGGACGGTCGAGGGCACCGGGCCGGCGGCGGCCGCGAGCACGCTGACCGGGAGCCGGCCCGCGTCCTGCCGGTCGTGGTCGGGGAAGTCGGCCAGCCAGTGCTCGGCTTCGGGGCTCATCGACACGGTCCTGAGCGTGGCGTCGAGCAGGATGAGACCCACCCCGTCCGGGTCGGCGGTGGCCGTGGACGGCGGGGATGCGGTCACCGCGGTGCGCAGACCGGTCGCCAGCACCGGAGCGATGCGCCGGACCAGGCCGACTTCCTCGCTGGTGAAGCCCGAGGAGGAGGCCTCCCGGTGCAGGCAGAGCACGCCCCAGCAGCGGTGCCCGGTGACCAGCGCGGCGCGCAGTTCGTCGCCCAGCCCGAGGGGGGCCATGATCTCCCGGTAGCGGGCGCTGTCCGTCCGGCTGCCGTCGGTGGCCCGGTCCAATGAGCCGACCGGATCCGCCGCCCGGGCAAGGCCGGCGAACTTGTTGACGTCCGCCCGCCCGAACTCGTTGTCGAGGAACAGCGCCGTCGCGGGACCCAGCGGGTCCTCGGCGGTCGCCGAGGTGAACAGCAGGGTCACCGGATCGACGGTCGCGAAGAAGGCCGCCTCCGCCGGCACCACCCGGCGCAGACGGCCGAGAATGTCCGTGCCCGGCGCGGTGGTGTCCAGCCCGCCGCGGCACCGTCGTTCGATGTCGGCGAGTCGGCGCTCCACCGCCGCACCTGCCACAAACACGACTGTACTCCCGGCTACCCCGGGCCCTGGGCGAGCCCGAGCTGGCGCAGCAGCCCCAGCTCGTCGAGCCGGCCCCAGCGCTCGACGATGCGGCCCTCCCGGACCCGGAAGATGTTGATCCCGCGAAGCGTGACCGTGCGGCCGGTGGCCGGCGCGCCGAAGATCTCGCCGAGCTGGGTGCCGGTGGCGCTGAAGTGCTCCACGACCAGGTCGTTCTCGGCGACGAGGAAGTCGGCCGTGGCGTGCCAGTCGGGGAAAGCACCGCGGAACAGGGCGGCGGCCGTGCGCATGCCCTCACGGGTGCTATCGGAGCCGACGGGCGGGTCGTGGTTGAGGAAGTCCTCGGCGAGGTACTCGTCGACCGCTGCGAGGTCGCCCTTGGTGAACAGTGCGTCGATGAAGTCGCGCACGGTCTGTCGGTTGTCTGCGATTTGGTTCTTCTCGATGACGTCCATAGCCACAGTCTTCGACGTCGCCCGGGTGCCCGGTACCCCAAGAAGCTGGGGTTTCTCACCGTGCACTCGCACCGCGTACCCGCACCCCGGCACGGATCATCGGTGGAGGCCATGGAGGGGTCACCTACGGAGGGGGTACCGGGGCCGGCCGTGACCGGGCATGGCGAGCAGCGATACGCGTGTCACTCGGTGTCGGTGGCTACCGGGACCTCGTCCTCTCGAATGATGATGTGCTCCTCGCCTTCGATCTTGATCTCAGTGCCTGCGTACTTGCCGGACGGAGTCTTGTCCTCGGCGGGCACCGTCGCGTTGCTGTCCTCGGTCATGTCTTCTACTTCTCCTTCCGGTCGACAGGGTGCCGACCCGCACTGATCCTGTCATGACTGACCGTCACCTGGCTGTCAACCTTGACGGATCGGGAGGGGTCTTGGAGGTGCCAACTGGTTGAAACGACAAGCAATCTGATGTGATATCAGGACTTTGAGAAGTTTCAGATGGCACCGGCCCACCGCGGGCCGAAGGTGAGTATCCCGGTCCATGGTGATCTGCCGGTCGAAGAGGCCTGGCGCGCGGGCTCCCTCCGTGCCCGGTCGATCTCCTCGTACCCGGTGATGCCGCCATTGAGCAGGCCTTCCCGCGTGGCCTGATTTGTGCGAACGGATTGTCGAGATGGTGTCGAAGTGTCCGGTTGTGCTGGTCGTTCTCCTAGGCTCGCGGCAACACGGGCGGACCGTCGCAGTCCCGCCTGCTCCTGAGCCCGTGGAGCGGCGGGCCCGTGTTTCGTCGATGAAGGAAGAGCGAGGAAGAGATGGCTTCTACGCCTAGCGAGCCTTATGGGACCGTCGTGAGCGACATCGGGGTCCGCCAACGGGAGTACCCCAGCACCGACTCCTCCGTCGTCGGTAGCTTGCCCGAAGGCGCCAAGGTCGGCTTGCGAGCGAAGGTGAGGGCCCAGAACGTCGACGGCAACGACATCTGGTACCTCCTGCGCGACCAGCGCACGTGGGTCGCGGCCCGGTACGTGATGAACACCGGCGATGTGAAGTGGGCCAAGGACGCGGTGGTGCCCGGGGCGGCGGGCCAGGAGGCGGCGGGGTAGCAGGGGGAACACCGGCGGTCGGCAGCCGCGTTGCTCTGAGGCGCCGGCTGCTGCCCGGCGAGGAAGCGCCAAGGCCGAGCTCCGGTCCGCGGTCGGCCGCCATGCCGGCGGTGGGGCCGTGCACGAGATCCGCGCCAGGTTCCGGTCGCAGGGCGACCCGAGGCGCGACGAGGGCCCAGCCGCGGGTTGCGGCTGGGCCCTCGCGGTGTGTGGCCGTAGCCGTTGGTGGGCGCACCTGCGGCGTTCGGGTCCTGCCAGTCGAGGTGGAGGGCGGTGAACATGGGGAAGGCCCGGAAGATCCGGGCGAGGGAGTCGGCTCACGCCTCCCGGGACTTGGCCTCCTTGGCGATGTTGTGGAAGGCCTCGCTCAGCTCTCCCAGCCGCCGACGTCGATCCTCGAGCAATGAGTCCGATCGCAGTCGTCGCAGAGCGACCCGAGCTCGGAAAGGTGTACATCCGGGCCGGTGTACGAAGGTCCCATTTTGCGGGGTGGAATCCACAGTTAGGTTCAGCCACGGAGGGAGAGGCGCTCGGCTTTCTCGTGCCCATCGGTTCAGAGGAATTGAATTACTCCCGTCGCGATTGTGCTGTTCCAGCCGTTCCAGCCGTTCCAGCCGACCGGTGCCGACTCGCCCCCAGGGGGAGGCGCCGCCGCAGGGATCGTGAGGCAAGCTGCACGGCGCGAAAAGGCCTACGACCACCGATTCATCCACTCACGACCATGCGGACCGGGGCCCGGCGAAGCGAGAGCCCGGAGGCACCCCCGGAGGCACCGGCTGGACCTGAACTTACCCGGCGATCGATCGGATACGGTCGGATATCGTCTGGCGGCGGCTGCGCGTTTGCGGCTGCGAACGGGGCGGGCCCGAAACGGTCGACCGGATCCGGTGGAACAGAACGACGTGGAACAGAACGACGTGGAACAGAACGACGTGGAACAGAACGGCAGGGCATGAGCGTGATCCGGGTTGTGGTGGTCGATGACGAGGCGCTGATACGGTCGGGTTTCAGCCTGCTCCTGAACGCCTCCGCGGACATCGAGGTGGTGGCCGCGGTCGCCGGCGGACAGGCCCTGGACGCCGTCGCCGCGCACACCCCGGACCTGGTGCTGCTGGACATCCGGATGCCCGACATCGACGGCCTGATGGTCCTGGGCCACCTGATGCAGCTGCCGCAGCGGCCCGTCGTGGCGATGCTGACCACCTTCGACTCGGACGAGTACATCGTGCAGGCCCTGCGCTCGGGCGCGTCCGGCTACCTCCTCAAGGACACCGACCCGGACGACCTCGCCCGCCAGGTCCGGTCGTTGTACGGGGGAGCCGCCGTGCTGGCCCAGAAGGTCGTCGCAGCGGTGATCGACGGCTACCTCAGCCACCACCGCGAACTCGCGGCCGCCGCCGCACACACCGCCCGCCTGAACGAACGCGAGCACGACGTCCTGCTGCTCATCGCGGAGGGCCTCTCCAACGGTGAGATCGGCCGACGTCTGCACCTGAGCGAGGGCACGGTCAAGGGCCACGTCAGCGTGGTGCTGGCGAAACTCGCGGTCGACAACCGTGTCCAGGCCGCCCTGTGGGCCCAGCGTGCGGGCCTGCTCGCCGAGAGCGGGGCACGGTGAGCGCGGCCGGGTGGGCCGTCGGTACACGGGTGAAGCCCCGGGCCGGGTGGTCCCTGCCGTCGTGGGCGGGGGATGCCCTGCCGGCACTGGGGCTGCTGGCCGTCGATTGGGCCAGTGCACTGGCCATGGCCCGCTACCAGTTGGACCCGCAGTACCACTTCGTGGGTTTCAACGCTCAGGTCGTCATCTGTGAATCCCTGGCCGCGCTGGCCCTGCTGTTGTGCAGGCGGTATCCGGTCCTGGTGTTCGCGGTCACCCTCCTGCTGATGTTCCTGCCGCAGGGAGCTTCGGTATTTCCGGCCCTGCTGGCGCTGTCCACGTTGGCGGAGCGCTCGTTGTGCTGGACGCTGGGCAGTTCGGCGGTCTATCTGGTGGTGGACTCCTGCCGGTACTGGCGGACGCCCAGTCCGTACGACCTGACGGCCGACCCCCTGTACGTTTCTCATCTGACCCATTCGGTCCTGCTGGTCTGTGCGGCAGTCTGTCTGGGGCGGTTGTGCCGGGCCCGTCGGGACCTTGCCCGGAGTCTGGCCGAGCTCCGCGAGGCCCAGGAGCACCAGCGCGAGCTGCACGCCCAGGCCGTCCTGGCGCGTGAACGGGCGCAGCTGGCGCGGGAGATGCACGATGTGGTCTCGCACCAGGTGAGTCTGATCGCGGTGCGGGCCGGCGCCCTGCAGGTCGGTACCGGGAGTGCCGACACGAGGGAGGCGGCCCGGACGATCCGGAAGCTGAGCGTGACCACGCTGGACGAGCTGCGGCACATGGTCACCCTGCTCAGGGCCTCCGGCAGCCGGGACACCGGGATCGCCCCGCAGCCCACCATCGAGCAGCTCGCGGACCTGGTGGCGGGCAGCGGACTGGACGCCCGGCTGGTGGGCGAGGTGCCCGCCGACGCCAGTGCGGCCGTGCAGCGGGCCGTGTACCGGATCGTCCAGGAGGCCCTGACCAACGTGCGCAAGCACGCGCCCGGGGCCACCGCCGTGGTCGAGATCTGCTCGTTGGGACCGGGCGTGGACGTGACCGTCACCAACTCCGCCCCCACCCGGCCCGGCCTGCGACTGCCCAGCTCCCGCCACGGGCTCATCGGCCTGCGCGAACGCGCCGAGAACCTCGACGGCACCCTGACCAGCGGTCCCACCGGCACCGGCGGGTACCGCGTCCACGCCGCACTGCCCAACCGCAAGCACTGACGGTGGCCACCGCGCCACGCACAGGTCCGCCAGGACCGGCCGCCGATACCTCCCCGGCCGGACCGGACCCCGCCGATCGGGGGTGCGAGGTCGGCCACCCGGCAGGCAACCCCCGGCCGACCGGCGGGCGGGAGGGCCGGCCGTCCGGCGCGTTCGTCCAGCCGATCGGGGGGTCGGCTTCGGTCGTCCGCCCCCGGCCTCGCCGACCCGCGCGAACCTAGGATTACCTGGCATGAACATCGCACTGCCCACGTGGACCGGCCCGGCCACCGTCGATCAGGTCGACACCGGATGGAACACCTGCCGTCCCGTACCGCCCGCCTCCGCGCGGCCTCTCGCGGCACCACCCTGCAAGGAACGGAAGACCTCATCGATGACACCCCGCACGCTGTCGAGGTCCGCCGACTGCCCTTGCGGGGGCACCGTACTTGCCACTCTCCGGTCACCGCGTGACCTGTCCGTCCTCACTGCGCGGGAGTCCGACGTCCTTCTCCTCCTGGGCTCCGGACTGGGGAACCTCCCCATCGCGCTGCGCCTGGGGATCACCGAGCGGACCGTCAAGAAGCACGTGACGGGAGTCCTCGGCAAGCTCGGCGTGCGCTCACGACTGGAAGCGGGCCTGGTCGCCTTCCTGCGGCACGACCACCTCTGCCGACAGAGGGTTCCGCCCGAGGCCGCGGACGCTCGGAACCCGGACGGGGCGCAGCGGGACGACCGCGAGGGCGGTACGGCCGGTACGGACGTCATGCGGACGGTGTTCGACTCCGCCGAGGCCGACGCCATGCGCGCCGCGGCCCGTGACGCGGCGCCGGAGGACCCGACCCTGGCCTACGTCCTGCTGGATCTGGCCGACCGCGGCATCGACCTGAACGGCCGCCACACCTGGGCCGAGTTGAAGGCGCAGCGTGGCCTGAGCGAGGACAGCCCCGGGGCCGGAGAGCAGTGCGTTGCCTGACCGTCAGCCCCGCCGCGCGCTCGTCATCTTCCACGAGGTCGCCGAACATCAGGTCGCCGCACTGGACGACGCAGCCCTCGCCCGCCTCGACCCCCACCTGACCGTCATCGCGTTGTGCCCGGACATCGCCGGTGTACGACTGCACCTCGACAGCCCGGTTCTGGAGTACGCCGAGGACGGTGTCCGGATCGCCTACCTCCCCATCGCCTTCGACACGATCGTCCTCATCGCCCATGTCGAGGTCCACTGACCCCAGGTCGAGGTCCGCTGACCTCCTCGCTCTGAGCCCCGGGCTTCGGGAACGGGAGGCCGTCCGGCCACCGCCAGGCGACTCAGTGGCAGTCCCCGAGTCGCGGTGGACCAGGTTTCGGGAGCGGGTCGCCTGCGGCATCCGGTTGAGGCGGTCGGACCGGTGGCGTGTCGGCCTCGGGTCGGGGGAGTCGGCGGCCGGATACTCGGGGCGCGAAGGCCGAGGTCGCCGCAGGCGCGGTGATCGGCCTGGTCAGGCGGCGTTCAGAGCCCGCCGGTGCGGTGGGTGGTGCCGCCCGTGAGGATCCCTTGAGGAGTGGATGTTCCCATGTCGAACACGTCTGTCCCGGTGCGCCGGGCATGCCGGGTGCTGTTGCCGATCCTGTCCGTCATCGCGCCGATCGCGGTGGTCGCCGCGACGCCCGTGCAGGCCGCCACGGTGTCCTGCACGGTCAACGGCAGCCCCGTCACGGGCAGGACCATCAGCGGCACGGACGGTGATGACACGATCGACTGTCACGCGATCCCGTCCGGGGTCGTGGTCAACGGGCTCGGCGGCAACGACACGATCACCGTCAACGTCGGGGAAGAGCCGAGCAGGGGCACGGTCGGCAACCGGGGCGAGATCAACGGTGGAACCGGTGACGACAGGATCACGGTGCGGGGAGGCGACGGCGACGGTGCCGGCGGCGCGGGAGCGGCCGGCAACACCGGGGAGATCTACGGCGGTGGCGGCAACGACACCGTGGACGTGACGGGCGGCAACGGGATGGAGGGCAAGCGGGCCGCGCTCCTCAGCTGTGGCAACGGCGGGCGCGGCGGTGATGGCAACGACGGACACATCAGCGCCCACGGCACCATCACCGTGACCGGTGGGAACGGTGGCAAGGGCGGCTTCGCCAGCGTCGACGAGGACTGCGACGGCGGTCATGGCGGCGACGGCAACAACAGCCGCATCATCGGCAGCGGGTTCGACAGCAGGGTGACGGCCATCGGCGGGGCCGGGGGCTACGGTGCCGCGGCCGGTGAGGGCGGCGACGGCGGGATCGGCAACGACGGGCGCATCACCATCGACCACGGCGTCGAAAGCTCGAAGCCCTCGGTGGAGGCCTACGGCGGACGCGCCGGCAACGGGGGTGAATCGAACAACCTCGAGCGCTACGTCGGCGGCGGGGGCGAAGGCGGGGACGGCAACAACCGCACCATCGACATCCTCGACGCGGGCAAGGGCTACTACGTGAAGGGCGGCGACGGCGGGAACGGCCAGCCTCCCGGCGCGGGGGGCAAGGGCAACGACGGCAAGGTCAACACCACGCCCGCGAAGAACTACGAAGCGCCCGGCGGGTCCCCGGGGACGAACGCCTCTCTGCCAGGGTGACGGTGGCGGGAGGGCGTCGTCGGGGTCCGGGGCGCGTACCCGACCCGTCGGACGCAGAGGTGCGCGGGCGCAGGAGGGGCACGGGTGACCGGCTGCCTGCGCTGCGTAGCTGGTGAATTGAAACCACCGCGAGAGTGGACCGGGTGGTTTTGATTCGCAACCAGCCTGCAGCCGGTCCGCAGCCGGTCCGGACCGGTCCGGACCGGCTGCGGACCAGCAGTGGGTGCGTCGAGCCGAGTTGTGACGAACCGTCACCCGCCGCCCTGGCAGGGCGACTCCGCAGGTCGCGGCCCGGCCGAACCCCCGATCCGCTACCGCCCGCATTGCCTCCGCCACTCAACGAATAGGGCGGAAAAGGACGGTGCCGCACCGCCAGAACGGAGGGACAATCGAAGGAGAGGGGCCGGACCGTCGACCGTGCCCACGGACGCGGCCGACACGGGAGCGCCACCCCGGCGCCCGGCCGAAGGACCCGACCCGGTGCGCCGAGCACCCGACACGCTCCCGCTCCCCACCGCCGGCACCCTGACGCAGACCTCCCCCAAAGGGGTCGGAACCCATGAGCATTCACGAAACCCACATCGAGCGCGCCGACCGCGCGGCCGCGAAGCGCCTCGCCGACACCGAATCCCCCTTCAGCATCGAAGTCGAGTTCCTCGGCGGACTGACCGAAACCCAGAAGAGCGCGTTCAAGGACGCCGCCCACCGCTGGACCCGCGTCATCGTCGGCGACCTACCCGACGTGGTCATCGGCGACCGGATCGTCGACGACCTCCTCGTCCAGGCCGAGGGCAAGCTCATCGACGGCCCCGGCGGCACCCTGGGCGAGACCGGACCGACCCGGCTGCGCCCCGGCCCCGGCCCCTCGAAGTTCCTCCCGGCCACCGCCCTGATGTCCTTCGACCAGGCCGACCTAGCCGCCATGGAGGCCACCGGCACGCTCGTCGACGTCATCACCCACGAGATGGGGCACGCCCTGGGCATCGGCTCGGTCTGGAGCCGCAAGCACGTCCTGCGCGGCGCCGGCACCCACAACCCGACCTTCGTCGGGCCGAACGCCCAGCGGGAGTTCGCCGCCCTCCTGGACGGCGGCGCGCCCAGGCCCGTCCCCGTGGAGAACACCGGCGGCCCGGGCACCGCGGACAGCCACTGGCGCGAGAGCGTCTTCGACAACGAGCTGATGACCGGCTTCGTCGGCCGGGCCGGCAACCCGCTGAGCCGGCTGACCGTGGCCAGCCTCCAGGACCTGGGCTACGTCGTCGACGTGGACGCCGCCGATCAGTACGCGTTGCCCAACCACCTCGAACTCGCCGTCAGCGGCAGGCTGCGGACGCGCACCGCTCCCATCGACATCGGCGTGGTGGTCCCCACCGTCCCCGAGATGTTGCCCGCCGACAGTCTCCAGGCCGCCTGAACGACGCCCGCCATGACGGACAACAACCCACCCCGCCGAGTGGGCGAGCCGTACGCCGTCCGGCGACCCGAGGCCGCCGTCCTCGGGAGCCGGTCCGTCGTCCCCCGGGACAACGTCGTACGCCCCCCGCCGAACCGGTTCACCCACGCCCTGACCACCGACCAGTCCTACTGGTACGACGACAGCGGGCCCGACGGGCCACCCGACGGAACCGTCTCCACCGGCACCGCCGTCGCCCTCCTGGTCCGGACCGACGGTCGCTGCCGGGTCGTCACCCCCGTCGGCCTCTACGTCACCGTCCCCTGCACCAGTCTCCGACTTCTCGACCAGCTCCCCGACGCACCCCGGTCCCGGCCGGGGCCACCCGACGACGCCGCGCCACCCGACGACGCCGCCGACCCGGGCGAAGCGGGGCCTCCCGGTTGAACCGGCCGGTCCACGGCTGCCCGGGGGCCTAGCCTCTCAACGAGGCTCCTGCTCAACGGACTTCCGGCTCAACGGGCCGCCGACCGGATTGTGCACCTTCCTGAAGTGATGCGGCGCCTGCCCCACCCGCCTGGTGAACAGGCGGGTGAAGTAGGCGGCATCGGAGTATCCGACGCGGCGGGAAATGTCCGCGACGGTGCGGTCCGTCGTCAGCAGGAGGCGCTTCGCCACGTTGATCCGGGTGCGCAGGATGTAGTCCTTCGGGGTGGTCCCGGTGGCCCGGAGCATCTCACGACGCAGCGTCGGCTCGTCCATGCCCAGTCGCCGGGCGTGCTCGCCGATGCTGACGGAGTCGGTCGCCCGCTCGTCGAAATGGCGGACGAACGGCGCGAGGTCCTTCGTCCCCTTGCCCGCCAACAGCTCGGCGAGGAGCCGGTGTACGAGGGACGAGGTGAGGACGTCGCGATGGGGCGAGCCGGAGTCCGCGGCCGCGAAGAGCTTGTCGAAGATGCGCTCCATCCCGTCCGGCGATCCCTGCAGCAGCGTCACCGCGGCGTCCCGCTCCAGGGTCCCCAGGACTTCGTGGGTGCGGGCGGCCGCTCCGTTGAAGAGGACCCAGCGCTCCGACCATCCCGTGGGGTCGGGCTGGTAGGCGTGGTAGACACCGGGGAAGACGACGAACACCGCCGGGGCGCGCAGGGGGACCCGCTTTCGCGGGAGGTCGCCCCAGGCGAACCAGCCGCCGCCCCTGACGACCATCATCAGGCCGTAGCAGTCGAGCACGCGCCCGTCGAACTGGATGCGCTTGATCTGCTGCCATCCCACTCCGAGACACTGCAGTCCGAGCCCGCTGTGCTCGGGGGCCGGGGTGAGATAGCGGGCGAACGCCATCAGGCCACGCTCCTTCGGGGGCGCCCGTTGACTCGATGTGACGGCTCGATGCGACGGTTGGGTGAGGGAAGTCTGCTTGTGAGTGACTGAAAGTAAGTGAATTCACGCAACTTCAATCACTCGATCTGCAAGGATGATGGGCGACCCGCGGTGCGCTGTCAACCCGGCCCGCGAGCCGGTCGTCGGGTGACGAGGGGGCCGCCCGGAGGCAGCCCCCTCACGCACGTCCCCTCACGCACGTCGTGTCGGGGAGGCGATCAGGTCACCGTGCTCACCGGATCGTCCACTGCTGGGCGGCGGAGCCGTTGCCCGGCTGCTGGGTGACCAGCGCGCCGTCGGCGGTCGAGGCGGTGGTGAGCAGCAGCCCGCTCCTGACGGACGCGACGGTGTACGCTCCGCCCGCCTGCCTGGTGACGGTCCAGTGCTGGTTCGTTCCGCCGTTGCAGGTCCACTGGACGACCTTGGCGCCCGCGCTGGTGGAGCCGCCGCTCACATCGGCGCACAACCCCGAACGGCCGTTGACGAGTTGGTAGGAGCCGTCGGGCTGCCTGGTGAACTGCCAGTTCTGGTTGGTTCCGCCGTTGGCGGTCCAGGTGACCAGCTGGGTGCCGGGCGTCGTGCTGTGGTCCGGGTCGTCCAGTGCCTTGCCGCCCGTGACGACGGTGCGTGTCCCGGTCAGGTCGGTTCCGGCCGCTCCGACCGCGGTCAGGGTGAGGGTCTGCTCGCCCGGGGCACGGGTGCCGCCCACCGGGTTGCCCGTGCCGTTGGTCCAGTAGCGGGCGGGGGTGGTCTCGGTGAGCCGGGTGGATTCCGCGGAGAGTCCGATCACCAGGCCGCTGTAGCGGTTGACCAGGCGGTACGTGCCGTCCTTGACCCCGGTGGCGGAGGCGTTCGCGATGACGAACCACTGCTGTCCGACGGTGGGCCCGCCCGTTCCGGGCGCGGTGACGGTCGGTTTGGCCGCCCAGGCCCGGCCCGAGGTCGCCGAGGAGTCGACACCCAGGAGGCGGCCGGTGGAGGAGTTGGTGATCCGGTACGAGCCGTCACCGTTGGCGGTGAACGACCAGGCCTCCAGGGCCGATCCGGTTCCGGCGGCCACCGACGTGGTCGTCGGGCCGCCGGCGGTCTGGGCCAGGACCCGACCGGATCCGTTCGCGATTTGGTACGTCCTGGCCGGGTCGAAGGGTGCGGTGGCGGGCGTGGGGGAGTCGATGGTGATGTCGGCGTACTCGCCCGAGGAGCTCGCGCACGCGATCGAGCAGTAGGCCCGGAAGGTCTTGCCGACGATGGTGGAGCCGGTCCTGTTCGCGCCGTCGAGGAACCAGCGGTACCAGGAGGCGTCGTGGTAGCTGCCGGTGTCGCCGATCAGCGTCCACTTCTGGGTGGCGAGGTCGTCGGTGGCGTAGAACTGCCTCGGCGCGTTGCCGCTCTGGTCGACCTGCTGCGGCTCGCCGATGTACAGCCCGAGGTAGGCGTTGTAGGTGACGTCCATCACGAACAGCGGTGACGTCGCCGGGGCCTTGCCGGCCGCGACCTGCTCGGTGACGGTACCGGTGTTGGCCGGGTCGTACTCCGCCGACGCGGGGGTGTAGCCGGTGCCGCCGGCACCGGTGACCGGCACCATGTTGCTCTCCCTGCCGCCCACACCGGGCTGCGACCAGGCGCCGTCGTACCACTTCTGCCAGGTCCCGGGCGCCATCTTGCCGGCGATCGGCGCGCGCGCCACGTGCTCGTGGAACGCCTTCCACCCGCCGGACTTGTCGACCAGGCGCGAGCCGTAGAAGACGTAGAAGTACCCCGAGGCGGTGTCCACCAGCAGGCGCTGGTCACCGTCGCCGTAGGAGTAGGTCTTGCCGGGGAACGCCGCGGTGTCGTTGCGCGTGGTGCTGTACGGGGAGGTGATGACCTTGGCCTTGATGGTCCAGGTCCTCCCCTGGTCCTTGGAGACCGCGTAGTCGATGGCGTCGAAGTGGAGCCCGTCGCCGAAGGGCTGCGGGGTGAACTCGTTGTGGACCAGGCCGTACCAGTCGCCGCTGTCCGGATCGACCCACACGCCGGACAGGTCGCAGTAGTTCCGCTGCGCGTAGCCCGAGCCGGCGGGGGCGGCCGTCGAGGTCAGGCCGGTGGGGCTGTTGTTGCACCGCCAGGTGGTGTCGTTGTTCCGGTCGCTGCTGTTGGCAGGGTTGACGGCGTCGCTGATCGCGCTCGACCGGGTGGCGGTGTCGAGGTTCGTGCCGGTGAAGAAGTCCCAGTAGCGGGGCTCGTTCGTGCCGTACAGCGCCGCGGACTGCTGGAAGTAGAACGTCCCGTCCTTGTCGGTGAAGGTGGCGGCCGGGGTGTCGGTCGGGTACGCGTAGGAACCGGTCGTACCGACGGTCACCGTGTAGCCGGGGGCGGCCGCCGCCGCGGTGGCGGCCGGCAGCACCGCCGTGCTGGCGGCCACCGCGAGAGCCGTGGTGACGGCCGCGGCGGCGAGCCTTCTGACGAGGGGTACTGGCATCGGTGAACTCCTTCTCCTTGACGGTCCGCCCGCTGAGGGTGCGGTGGACCGGCGCCACCCGGGCACCCGACTGGTCGACGCCGCCCGGCGCGCAGGTCCTGGTGCGCAGGCCCGGCGCGCACGTCCCGGCGCGCGCCGGGCGGGTCGGCGATGAGGTCGGCTGCAGCCCGGATGGCCGGCGTGAGGCCCTCTTCTCCGTCCGGGCTCGTCGGACGGAGGGCGGTGCAGCGCGTGGGCGTCCTGTGCGGGATCGCCTGTCGGCGCGAGGACGCGACGGGCCTGCCTGCCGCCGTAGCGGGGACCGGGGCCGACCGCCGCGGCTCTTGCGCGATCACTCGGTTGAGTCACGGACATCATGTGAGGCGCGGACGGCACTGTCCATCGACAATTCCTGACGATGACTTGGACTTTCCGTGTGCCGTGCCGTGCCGTGCCGTTCCGTGCCGTGCCGGGGCAGCCGGCCGGACAGGTGAGGGTGCTCAGCGGTCCCGTCGGCCGAGGCCCGGGCCGGTCACACGCACAGGACGTCGATGTTCCTGGACGCGAGCTGCTCGGTGATCTCCTTCGGCGCGTCGGTGTCCGTCACCAGGACCGACACCGAGCCCATCGGGCAGACCTGGGCGAACGCCCGCTTGCCCAGCTTCGAGGAGTCCGCCACGACGATCACCGTCGCGGCGCACTCCGCGAGCGCACGGTTGGCGGCAGCCTCCCCCTCGTCGTGCGTCGCCGTGCCGAAGTGCGGGTCGACGGCGTCGACGCCCAGGATCGCGTAGTCGAGCGAGAGTCCCTGGAGGGAGAGCGCCGCGAGGGGGCCGATCAGCTCGTAGGAGTTGGTCCTGGCGATCCCGCCGGTGACCACCAGTTTGATCTGCGGGCGGATCGCGAGTTCGTTGGCGATGTTGATCGCGTTGGTGACGACGGTCAGCGCCGGGGTCCCGGGCTCCCCGGCGAGATCGGCTCGGACGGCCAGTTCGCGGGCGACCTCGGAGGTCGTGGTGCCGCCGTTGATCCCGACGGTCGAGCCGGGCGGAATCAGATCGGCCGCGGCCTTGGCGATGCGGTGCTTCTCGTCCGCCCGGCGGGCCGTCTTGTAGCGCAGCGGAAGGTCGTAGGCGACGGTACTGAGCACCGCGCCCCCGCGCGTTCGGGTCAGCAGCTTCTGCCGGGCCAGCTCGTCCAGGTCCCGGCGGATGGTCGCGGCGGAACAACCCAGCAGCTCGGCGGCCTCGATGACGTCCAGGTTGCCCCGTTCACCGAGGACTTCCAGCAGTCTGGTCCACCGGTCGTGGGCACCCATCGAGTTCCTCCTTGCTCGGCCCCGAAGGCTATCGTGCACGACGCTTCACATCCAGGTGGGCCCCGGTCGTCCGGTCGACCCGACCCGACCCGACCCGACCCGACCCGACCCGACCCGACCCGACCGGGCCCGGCCCGGCCAGGGTCCGGGAAAGCAGGAAAGGGCCCCGCGGACGGTTGTCCGCAGGGCCCCTCCGGTCGGGCCGGTCGGGCCGGTCAGGCCTGCCCGCCCGGGCGGACCGTCAGTTGATGGTCCAGTGCTGCTGGGCGGAGCCGGTGTCGTTCTGCTGGGTGACCAGCGCGCCGTCGGAGGTGGAGGCGGTGGTCAGCAGGAGGCCGCTGCTCTTCGAGGCGATCGTGTAGCCGCCGGTGACGGCGGTAACCACCCAGCGCTGGTTGGTGCCCCCGCTGCAGGACCACTGGATGATCTTCGCGCCGGCGGCGCCGGAGCCGCCGTTGACGTCCATGCAGAGTGCGGAGAGGCCGTTGGCGATCTGGTAACTGCCGTCCGTGTTCTGGGTGAAGACCCAGTTCTGGTTGGCTCCTCCGTTGATGCTCCAGGTGTCGAGCTGGGTGCCCTGGGCCGTCGAGTGGTCGGGGTCGTCCAGGGCCTTGGTCCCGGTGGTCACGGTGTGGGTCCCGCTGAGGACCGGGTTGACGGCCCAGGTGAAGGAGGTCGTGCCGCTCGCGGTGCCGGAGGAGGCGGTGACCGCGACCGTCGAGGAACCGGCGGTGGTCGGCGTACCGGTGATCAGTCCGGCGGGGCTGATCGACAGGCCGGCGGGCAGGCCGGTCGCCGAGTAAGCGAGGGACTTGCCCGCGGAGTCGGTGGCGGCGAGCTGGAGCGAGACGGCGGTGCCCGCCTTGCCGGACTGGTTGCCGGGGCCGGTGAACGTGACGGTCTCGGGCGCCGACCCGGTCGAGGTCAGCGTCAGGGTCTGCTCGCTCGTGCCGCGGGAGCCGCCGACGGAGTTGCCGGTGGTGTCGTTCCAGCTGCGGGTGGGCGTGGTCTCGGCGAGCCGGCCGGTGGTCGAGGAGAGGCCGATCACCAGTCCGCTGTAGCGGTTGACGAGGCGGACGGCCCCGGTCGAGGTGTTGTCGGCGGACTTCCCGGGGATGACGAACCACTGCTGTCCGACGCTCGGACCGCTCGGTCCGGCGGCGGTGACCGTCGGCTTGGCACCCCACGCACGGCCCGAGGTGGCGCTGGAGTCGACGCCCAGCAGCTGGCCGGTGGCGGAGTTGGTGATCCGGTAGGAGCCGTCGCCGGTGGAGGTGAAGGTCCACGACTCCAGGGCGGTTCCGGCCGCGGTGGCCACCGAGGTGGTGGCGGAGCCGCCCGCGACCTGGGCGAGGACGCGGCCGCCTCCGCTGCTGATCCGGTAGGTCCTGGTCTCGTCGACCGGTGCGGCCGCCAGGGCGGAGGCGCCGAGAGTGATGTCGACGTACTCGCCGGAGGAGCCGTTGGAGCACTCGAACGCGCAGTAGGAGCGGAAGGTCCTGCCGACGATGGTGGAGCCGGTCCTGTTCGCGCCGTCGAGGAACCAGCGGTACCAGGAGTTGTTGGTGTAGCCGCCGGTGTCGCCGATCAGGGACCACTTCTGGGTGGAGAGGTCGTCGGTGACGTAGAACCGCTGCGGCGCGGCGCCGGACACCGCCTCCGGCTCACCGATGTACAGCTTCAGGTAGGCGTTGTAGGCGATGTTCATGACGAACAGCGGGGACTTCGGGGGGAGCTTGCCGGCCGCGATCTGCTGCGCGGCGGTCCCGGTGTTGGCGGGGCTGTAGTCGCCGGCCACGGGGGTGTACCCGGTCTGGGTGGGGGAGGTGACCGGGACCTGGTTGCTCTCCAGGCCGCCGACACCGGGCTGCGACCAGGCGCCGTCGTACCACTTCTGCCAGGAGCCGGCGGCCATCTTCGAGGAGATGGGAGCACGCGCGACGTGGGCGAGGCTGTCGCTCCAGTTGCCGTTCTTCTCCACGATGCGCGAGCCGTAGAAGACGTAGAAGTAGCCCGAGGCGGTGTCGACGAACAGCCGCTGGTCGCCGTCGCCGTAGGAGTACGTCTGGTTCGGGAACTGCGTCGTGTCGTTGCGCGTGGTGGAGTACGGCGAGGTGAGGGCGTGGTCCTTGATGGTCCAGGTCCTGCCCTGGTCCTTGGAGACCGCGTAGTCGATCGCGTCGTAGTGGATGCCGTCGCCGAACGGCGACGGGGTGAACTCGTTGTGCACCAGCCCGTACCAGTCACCGGTGTCCGGGTCGACCCAGACGCCCGCCAGGTCGCAGAAGTTCTTCTGGGAGTAGCTCGCGTTGCCGACCGAGACGGTCGCGTTCAGCCCGGTGGGGCTGTTGTTGCAGCGCCAGGTGGTGTCGTTGTTCCTGTCGTTCGCGTTGTTGGGGTTCACCGCGTCGCTGATCGCGCTCGACCGGGTCGCGGTGTCGAAGTCGCTGCCGGTGAAGAAGTCCCAGTACCGGGGCTGGGTGCTGCCGTAGAGGGCGGCGGACTGCTGGAAGTAGAACGTGCCGTCCTTGTCGATGTAGGGGGAGGCCGGCGTGTCGGTCGGGTGCGGGTACGCGACCGGCGTGCCGACACCGATCGTGTAGGTGGCGGCGGGCGGGGTCGCCGACGCCGGGGACGCGACGGCGCCGGACACGGCGAGCAGGGTGGCGGCGACCACCGTCGTCAGCGCTCTGCGAGGGGGAGAGGACACGGGTACTCCTTGAGGGGCAACGCGCGGTGTGGGGGAGGGGGAGGCCGTGAGCAGCGGTATCGGCCTGGGCCTCGGCCCGTTCGGGAGCCGGACGGGCCGGGACCGGACGGCCGGGACGGCCGGGAGGGATCGCGGGGGTGGCGGCGCAGGGCAGGCCTGGGTGAGCGTTCCTGCGCAGCGTTCGGGATCCCGTCGGCCGTCGCTTTGGAGCCGTAGCCGTAGCCGTAGCCGTAGCCGTGATCGGGGCCGCAGTCGTCGGGCGTCGGCCAGGTCGGCGCGACACGGGGCGACTTCTTGCTTCAAGTTGCTCACCAGAGGGCTTACCTGAGCAACTTGAAGCAAACCGTGGCAGTGCCCGAGGGGGAAGTCAAGACATTCCCGGCCGCAGGTTTCGGGGGAGTGCCGCCGGCAGGTGGGGAGGCGGAGGTGGCGACCGGGGCGCCGGGCGCCCCGGTCGGGCCTCAGGCGGAGCGGGCGCCGTCGTCCTGCGCCACCGGCCGGACCGGTACGACGGAGGGGTCCTGGAAGATGCCTTCGAGTGCCAGGTGCGCGCCGCCCCGGGCGGCGTTGGAGAGCCCGAGCGCCGAGGCGGTCACGACGACCCGCTCGGCGGTGGGTGCGATCCTGCGGTCGTCGAGCACCCGCTGTACCGCGTCCACGAGATAGCGGCCGAACACGGCGAAGTACCCGCCGAGGACGATCCGGGGCGGGTTCAGCACGTCCACCAGGATGCCGAGCCCGAGCGCCAGGTCGTCCGCGATGCCGGCGAGCGCGGCGAGGGTGCGCGGCTCCCCGGCGTCGGCCCGGCCGAGCAGGTCGCCGAGCCGTTCCGCCAGGTCGATCGACAGGTCGTGCACCCGGTCCGAAGGGTCCGCGGCCGCGTCGAGGAAGGCCTGGAGCCCGACGGCGACCTCCCAGCAGCCGGTCCGCCCGCAGGCGCAGGGCCGGTCGAGCCGGTCGAGCTTCATGTGTCCGATCTCCGAGCCGCGCAGCAGCTTGCCGCCGGAGATGCTGGCCCCGCCCACGCCGATGCCGCCCGTGACGTACACGAGCTCGCGGACGTCGGCGCTGGGGGCGGCCAGGTACTCGGCGAGGGCGCCGGACTCGGCGTCGTTCTCGACCAGGACGGGCGGCGCGTCCCGGCCGAGCCGGGTGCGCAGCTCACGGGCCGCCTGGACGCCGCGCCAGCCGAAGTTGGTGGCCACGGCGACCGTGCCGGAGGTGGCGTCGACCGATCCCTGGGTGACGAGGGTGACCCCGATGGCGTGCATCCCGCGTTCGGCCACCGCGCTGAGGCCGTCCGCGACGAGGTCGCCGACCTCGCGCAGGGCGGCCTGTGGGGTGAGTGCGGGGACGTCGAGGGCGCGGCGGTCCTCGTGGACGATGGCGCCGCTCAGGTCGAGGGCGAGCACGGTGATGTGGTCGGGGCCGATCTCGGCGCCGATCCCGCAGATCCAGCGGCCTTCGAGTTCGACCATGCGGTGCGGGCGGCCGATCGTGCCGGCGCGGTCGAGCTCGCCCTCGCGGACCAGTCCGCGCTGTATCAGGTCGGCGACCAGGACCGAGACCGTGGCCTTGGGCAGGCCGGTCGCGCCGGCGAGGTGGGTGCGGGACTGCGCGCCGTTCTCCCGCAGGTGGCGCAGCATCACGCTCAGGTTGGTGCGGCGCAGCGAGGCCTTGTCGGCGGGCTCGGGGTAGCCCGCCATGATGCCGCTCGCCGCGGGGGAGGTGGTGCCCGCGTGGGCGCGGCCGGCTGTGCCGGCGCCCGTGCCGGTGGTGCCGCGCTGGTCTGGCCGCACGTGGTCTCCTCGTTCCGGGGCCTGCCCGCAGGCCGGTGCTGATCTTGAGCATGTTAGTTGATGCACCGTCTGAAGTAAGCGTGCGGACGGTCACCGACTGTAGGTGTTGATCGAGTGACGGAAGCGTACCGGCGGGTGGCCGGAGGTGCGCAGGATCGGCCACATTCCGCTGCAGGCCAGGTGAGTTGGGTGGATCGGCCGGCATCGCGAGGTGGTCGGGCCCGTTCACAGAACGTTCCGGCGAACCCCTTGACAGCATCATTCTTAATTAACACACTAGCCGAACTAACAACCCGCAGTGTCAGGCGGGTCCCCCACCATCGCACCCGGGCAGAGCCCCATCTGCGGTAGGCAGTAGAGAGGACCTCCCCATGAAGTCGCGCCCGTTCAGAGCGGCCACCCTCGCCATGGCGCTCACGTCGCTGGCCGGCGTCGCCGCCTGCAGCTCCGGAGGGTCGTCCGACCAGGCCTCCGGGCCGGTCACGATCGAGTTCTGGGGCTGGGCCCCCGGATACGAGAAGTCCGTCGAGCTCTTCAACGCGGCCCACCCCGGCATCCACGTCACCTACAGCAAGATCTCGCCCGGCTCCAAGGGCGGCTACACCAAGATGCTGAACGCGGTGAAGGCGGGCAACGCCCCCTGTGTCGGCTCGGTCGGCTTCGAGACCCTGCCGACCTTCGCCGCCGCCGGCGCCCTGCAGGACGCGACGGCCGCCGCCGCGCCCTACGCGAAGGAGTACGCCTCCTGGGCCTTCGCCCAGTCAGGGGTCGCCGGCCGCACCTACGGCCTGCCGGTGGACATCGCGCCGATGGCGCTGATCTACCGCAAGGACCTGTTCGCCAAGTACGGCATCACCAGCGCCCCCAGGACCTGGGACGAGTACGCCGCCGACGCCGCGATCATCCACGCGGCCGACCCGAACGCGTACATCACCTACTTCGGCAACGACGCCTACAACTTCGCGGGCCTGGCCTGGCAGGCGGGCGCCAAGTGGTTCGGCACCGGCAACGACAAGTGGACCGTCGACGTCAACGACCCGGCGACGAAGAAGGTCACCGCGTTCTGGCAGGGCCTGATCGACAAGAAGCTGGTCAAGACCGTACCGAGCTTCGACACCGCGCTCTACAAGGGCATGGGCGACGGCACGATCCTCTCCGACGTCAACGCGGTGTGGGACACCCCGATCCTCGCCGACAGCGTCAAGCAGACCTCCGGCAACTGGGCGGTCGCCCCGATGCCGGTCTGGGACACCGCCGCTCCCGCCTCCGGCAACGCCGGCGGCACGCCCAACGCCGTGCTGAAGGGCTGCAAGCACGTCAAGGAGGCCGTCGAGTTCGCCCACTGGTTCGGCACCGACCAGGCCAGCGTGAGCAACCTGATCAAGGAGACCGGCATCTACCCGGCCGCCGTCTCCGGCCTGGACAACCCGGCGCTGTCCGAGCCGGACCCGTTCTACGGCGGCCAGAAGATCTTCGACGTCTTCAAGGACAGCGCGGGCCACGTCGATCCGAGCTTCCAGTGGGGCCCGGTGATGACCAAGACCTCCGGCGCGCTCGGCGACGGCCTCGGCAAGGCCGGCTCGGGCGGCACCAGCCTGGACGCCGCACTCGCCGACGTCCAGGCGCAGACCGTGGCCGAGATGAAGACCCAGGGCATGGAAATCGGCTGACCATGCACCCCTCACCCACCTCGTCCCCGGTGCGCTCCGTCGAGCGCACCGGGGCGGCCCCGACACCGCCCCGGCCGGCGGCGGGCCCCGGGCGGCGCCGCAGGACCGACGGCCGCCGCTGGGCCCCCCTGGGATTCCTGTCGCCGTTCGGCGCACTGTTCGTCATCACGTTCATCGCGCCGATCTGCTACGCCCTGTACGAGAGCCTGTTCAAGTCGCACCGCTCCGGGCTCGGGCTCGCCCCGCCCTCCACGGTGTTCACCGGGCTGTCCAACTACACCGACGCGCTGGCCGACCACGCCTTCACCTCGTCCATCGTCCGGGTGCTGCTGATCGGCATCGTCCAGGTGCCGCTGATGCTGGGCCTGGCGCTCGTCCTGGCCCTGCTGCTCGACGCCCGCCGCACCCCGGCCAAGCGCTTCTTCCGGCTCAGCTTCTTCCTGCCGTACGCCATCCCCGGTGTCATCGGGGGGCTGATGTGGTCCTTCCTCTACCAGCCGGACGTCAGCCCGATCGCCGCCGCACTCGGCCACGCCGGCCTGCACGTCGACTTCACCTCGGACGGCCTGCTGCCCTGGTCGGTCGGCAACATGCTGACCTGGGGCTGGACCGGCTACAACATGATCGTCATCCACTCGGCGCTGAAGGCCATCCCGGCCGAGTTCACCGAGGCGGCGGAGCTGGACGGCTGCACCGGCTGGCGGCTCGCCTGGCACATCAAGATCCCGATGGTCCGGCCCGCCCTGGTCATGACCACGGTGTTCTCCATCATCGGGATGGCCCAGCTCTACAACGAGCCGGTCATCATGAAGGCCGTCGCGCCCAACCTCTCCAGCAGCTGGACGCCGATCATGGCCGCCCAGAACGAGGTCGCGGCGAACAACTACCACGCGGCCGCGACCCGGTCGGTGATCCTGGCACTGGTGATCTTCGTGTTGTCCTTCGGGTTCATGCGGTTCGTCAACAAGCGCGGAGGCTCCCAGTGAAGGCCACGAATCCGGTGAAGGCCACGAATCCGGCCGGCCGCGCCGGGGTGATCGCCGTCCTCGTGCTCGCCGCGGTGTACTCCCTGCTGCCGGTCTGGTGGCTGGTCGTCTCCGCCACCAAGAGCAGCAGCGACCTCTTCTCCAGCAACGGCTTCTGGTTCGCCGGACGGATCGAGCTGGTGCACAACGTCTCCACCCTGCTCGGCGTCCAGGACGGCATCTTCGGACGCTGGCTGCTCAACAGCCTGCTCTACGCGGTGGGCGGCGCCGTCGTGGCGACACTGCTCTCCGCCATGGCCGGGTACGTCCTGGCGAAGTACACCTTCCGGGGCCGTGAGGCCGTCTTCAACACCATCCTCGGCGCGATCCTCATCCCGGCCCCGCTGTTCGCGCTGCCGCTGTACCTGATGTTCTCGGCGACCCACGTGGTCAACACCTTCTGGGCCGTCTTCATCCCGAGCATCGTCAGCCCGTTCGGGGTCTACCTGGCACGCATCTACGCGGCCGCCGCCGTCCCGGACGAACTGCTGGAGGCCGGCCGGCTCGACGGGGCGGGCGAGTTCCGGATCTTCCGGTCCGTCGCGCTGCGGGTGCTCCAGCCCTCGCTGGTCACCATCTTCCTGTTCCAGTTCGTGACCATCTGGACGAACTACCTGCTGCCGTCGCTGATGCTCGCCAACGACCGCCTGCAACCGGTCACCGTCGGCCTGGTCGCCTGGAAGGAACAGCGCGGCCAGACCGTCCCCTACAACCTGATCATCACCGGCGCGCTGTTGTCGGTCATCCCGATCGTCGTGATGTTCCTCCTGCTCCAGCGCTACTGGAAGGCCGGACTGACCTCCGGCAGCGTCAAGTAGCCCACCCATCGACCCATAAGAGGCAGACGACAGATGAGTGAGCTCCGGCTGACCACGCTGACCCTGCCGACCGCCCCGGTCGGCCCCGTCAACCCCCTCCCGCCGCTCTTCGCCGGCGCCGACCTGCACGAGGTCGCCGACGCGAGCCAGGCCGACGACGAGATGCGGCACAACATCGGCTACGGCCGGGTGCCCTCCGTCATGCCGTACCTGGTGCAGGACGGCTACACCCGGGAGCGCGCGCCCGCCGACCACCCGGCCGCGGTACTGGAGAACGCCACCCTGCGCGCCACCTTCCTGCTCGGCGCCGGCGGCCGGCTCTGGTCACTGGTCCACAAGCCGACCGGGCGCGAACTGCTCTTCCGCAACCCGGTGTTCCAGCCCGCGAACCTCGCACTGCGCAACGCCTGGCTGGCCGGCGGCGTGGAGTGGAACATCGGCACGATCGGCCACGCGCCCACCACCTGCGAGCCCCTGCACGCCGCCCGTGTGCTGCGCCCGGACGGCACCCCGGTGCTCCGGATGTGGGAGTACGAGCGGATCCGCGGCGTGGTCTTCCAGATCGACGCCTACCTGCCGGACGACTCGCAGGTGCTGCTCGTCCACGTCCGGATCACCAACCCGCGCGACACCACGGTGCCGATGTACTGGTGGTCGAACATCGCCGTGCCGGAGGCGCCCGACGTCCGGGTGCTCGCCCCCGCGGACGCCGCGTGGCAGTTCTCCTACGACCGCCGGGTCCGCCACGTCGCCCTGCCCGCCCCCGACGGCCGGGACCTGACCCGCACCACGCAGTCCCGGGACGCCGCCGACTACTTCTTCGACGTCCCCGACGGCAGCAGGCGCTGGATCGCCGCCCTCGACGCGGGCGGCCGGGGCCTGGTCCAGGCGTCGACGGACCGGCTGCGCGGCCGCAAGCTGTTCCTCTGGGGGCAGGGCGAGGGAGGCGGACACTGGCAGGACTGGCTGTCCGAGCCCGGGAACGCCTACCTGGAGATCCAGGCCGGACTGGCCCGGACCCAGCTCGAACACGTGCCGATGCCCGCCGGCGCCCGCTGGTCCTGGGTCGAGGCCTACGGACTCCTGGCGGCGGACCCGACCGCCGTCCACGGCGAGGACTGGGCCGCGGCCCGCGAGGCAGCCCGCGCGGGCGTCGACGCGCTCGTCCCGCAGAGCGTGCTGGACGCCGAACTCGCCTCCTCCGCAGCATGGGTGGACCAGGAGCCGGTCGAGCTCCTGTCGACCGGCTCCGGCTGGGGAGCCCTCGAACGCCATCGGCGCGCCCGGGCCGGCGAACCCCCCTTCACGCCGTCCGGCACCCCGTTCCCCGACGCGACGCTCGGCCCCGAACAGGAGCCGTGGCTGGAACTCCTGGAACACGGGCGCCTCACCCCGGCCGAACCGGAGCAGGCACCCGCGTCCTACCAGGTCGACCCCGCCTGGGAGAAGCCGCTCAGGAACGCGGACGGCTGGCTCGCCCTGCTGCACCTCGGCGTCCTGCGCGCCTACGCCGCAGACCCGGAGGAGGCCCGCGAGAGCTGGCAGCGCTCGATCGGGAGCCGGCCCACCGCCTGGGCCTGGCGCAACCTCGGCGTCCTCGCCGACCGCGCCGGCGACCTCACCGAGGCGGCCCGGGCCTACCGCGAGGCCCTCCGGCTGGAGCCCGCCCTGCTGCCGCTGGTCCTGGAGAGCGCCGCGGTCCTGCTGCGCGCCGGGGCGCCGCAGGAAGTCCTGTCGTTGATCGCGGCCCTGCCCGGGGCCCAGCGCTCGCCGGGCCGGGTCCGCTGGGCCGAGGCGCGCGCCGCACTCGACTCCGGCGACGCGGAGCGCTGCGGCCGGCTGCTGCACGAGGGCATCGAACTGGCCGACGTGCGCGAGGGAGAGGGCTGCCTGCACGAACTCTGGTTCGCGTACCAGCGGGCGGCGGGCGGCGCGGGCGCTGACGCCGGCTCCGCTCTTCCCCTGCCGCGCGAGTACGACTTCCGGATGCTGGCTGCGGACGGGACCGGCTGATCGAGGCAGCGCCTGCGCCCGGGCGCTACCAGCGGCAGCGCCGCTGAGCGACGGCCCTGTCTGGTGCCCGGTGCGTCGACCGCAAGCATCGACCTGGCGGCCATGCACCACCACGAGCCCGTGGTGGTGCATGGCCGCCGGGGTTTTCCCGCTCCGGCCGGAGTCTGACCGGTCGGAGTCCGTCCGGGCGCGGCCGAGGTCAGTCGGCGGCGGTGTCGATTCCCTTGCCCCGCATGGCCTCGACGGTGCGGTCACGTGCGGTCTGCAGGGCTGTGCGCAGCGGCGTGCGCTCGGCCACGGCCTTGGTGAGTTCGCTGCTCAGGACTGCGGAGGTCTCGGTCATCACCGGCCCCCAGGTCCAGTTGGTGCCGTTCCGGGCGGCGTTGCGGAAGACGTCGAAGATCACCTGGTTGCCGAAGTACGGGTCCGGCCGGTTCAGCGCGGGAAGGGAGTCCGCGGCGATCGCCGCAGGGTAGATGCCGGCCTTGTCCACCAGGATCTCCAGGGACTTGCGGTCGCTGCCGAGCCAGTCGGCGAACTCCAGCGCGGCCCCAGCGGCACTGCAGCCCTTGACGAGCGCGGTGGCGGACCCTCCGTCGAAGCCCGCGGAGGCGTCGCCCGCGTTCCACCGGGGCATGGGTGCCACCGCCCACTGGCCCGCGGCTCCCGCCGCCTTCTGGGCGAGCAGGCCCGAGAACCAGGCGGGTGCCGGTACGGCGGCGATCGTCCCGTTCTGCAGGCCGGTGAACAGGCCGTCGCTGTACGCCTTCTCGGTCTTGACCAGGCCCTTGTCGAGCAGCGCCTGCCAGTAGGCGGTGACCTTGGAGCTGTTCGGGTCGGTGGTGTTCACCCTCCACGTACGCCCCTTGACGTCGAACCAGCTTCCGTTCGCCTGGGCGGTGAGAGCGGCGAACCACCAGGGGTCGTCGGGTGTGAACAGCGTCAGGTGGCGCTCCGGAGCGGCCTGCCGCAGGCGCGCGGCGTCCGCCGCGAAGTCCTGCCAGGTGGCCTGGGGCTTCAGGCCGTACCGGGCGTAGACGTCCCGGCGGTAGTAGAGGGCCATCGGGCCGAGGTCGACGGGGAACCCGTAGACCTCCCCGGCCACGCTGGTCTGCTGCCAGGCGGGCTCGCTGTACTGGACCCGTTCGTTGATGACGCTCTGTCCGATCGGCTGGAGCGCTCCTTCGGCGACGAAGCTCGGCAGGGACTCGTAGCCCATCTGGATCAGGCACGGCGCGGTGCCGCCCTTGACGGCGGACTGGATGGCGGCGTAGCCGCCCTGACTGCCCGGCGTGATCCTCCGGAACTCGACGCGGACGCGGGGATGGGTGGTGTTGAACTGCGTGGTCGCCTCCTGGTACCCGGGCGCCCAACCCCAGAACGTGAGGATCGTCGGCGGTGCCCCCTCGGTGCCCGCGGATCCGCACGACGCGACGCCGGTGAAGGCACCGAGTGCGGCGAGTGCCGCGAGTGCGCGGCGAGGGGTGGAGGGTCTGCTCATGGGGGTGTCCTTCGCGAGGGGCGGCGTCGGGTGGTGGGTGCGGGGCCGCGCGAGCCGCACCGGAGGTGGGGGCGGGCTCGCCCTACGGGAGGCCTGCAGCACCGAAGTCGGAGCGGTGCCGGGTGCGGTGACGCCCGGGGGTCGCCCCGGCGTGAAGCTCCCCGTGGACGGCTCGGCGGCTCGGGGGGTGTGGCCGCTGCGGCGTGGTGGGGGATCGGCAGGTGCGCACTACGGGAGAGCGGATCTGCAATGATATGCAGTATCGGGCCTCATATTGCGCAACTGTCAACATAAACAGCCAAGATGTTGCATGCGACGCCTCATCGTGACCTGTGGTCTGAGGTGTGTGGCCTCAGGGTGTGGGGGTGCTGCACGGTTGGGCGCGGGTGGCCGGACGCCGCGCGACAGGCGCCAGTCGCGTCTCCCGACCGGACGCGGTCGCCGACCCTATCGAACGGGGAGTCGGCCACTGACGGGGCAGCACGGGTGACGATCGTTCGTCGCCCGTGCTGCGGTGCTCTCCAGGGTGTCGCGCCGACGGTGGGCGCTCGGTGTCCTGCGACGGTGATCTCGACCGTCCACCAGGGGAGTTCGACCGTCCGGTCTAGGAATCCGAGTGCGGTACGGACCGCGCCACCGGGGAGGCGGCGGCGACCGGCTTGTCGGGCTGCCGGTCCTGCGGCACCGAGGCGTGCAGCCTCCGGATCGTCCGCAGGAGCTCGTCTCGGTGCTTGGCCGACTTCACCCAGGCGGGTAGTCGCTCCACCAGGCTCATCGAGCCGGGGACTGCGGCACGCTCACGCAGTCCGGCGGCGATGTAGCCCTCCAGCAGGTCGAGATGGGCGAGGTTGTACGCCCACAGCTGCTTGCCGCCACGACACTCCGCGGCCAGCCGGAGCGGCAGTCGGAAGTGCGGGTCGACCGGCCTGCCGAAGGCTCGGCAGCTCTGGAACTCGTCCGTGGCGAACCCGCAGCCGCCGCACCGCAGTCGCCGACGGGTGAACTCCCGGTCCCTGAACCGGCGGTGCTCGCACTCGCCGAGCCGCGCGAGGATGAGAGCGCAACCCCCGCACTGCGGGCAGCGGACGAGTACCTCGTCGGCGAACTCGTACACCTTGACCCCGGGGCCGGTGAAGCGGCCGTCCGTCATGCCCTCCGCGCCGCTGGACCGACGTGCCCGGTGATCATCGCATCCGGCAGCGGGGTGCGCTGCCGGATGCGCTCACACGGTCGGGCCGGTCAGGCTCGCCAGGGCCCGGTGGGCGCGCCGGGCGGTGCGCTCGGCGCGGTTCTTGAGCCGCAGCGCGCGCATGATGCGGTTGTTCTCGGCCTCCCGCAGACGCTCGTCGATGGTCGCCCGCGCAACTTCGAGATGGTAGGTCATGATGCTCCCCCAGTCGATGGGTGATCCGTTGGCGCCACTGTGACGCCAACCCCTCAGATCACCTTCTGTGCTTCAGACTCTACACCCAAATGCGGCCCAGGGCCTCGCATTTCACGGTCTGTTCAGATAATTGCCTGCTGATCGAAGGGAAGGTTGCCGATTGGCTCCCGACTTCGTGGAGGCGCTGAGCCACCCCGCGAAGCCGGGAGCGACGCCGCCCGGTCACCGGCCGGAGGGGCCGGAGGGGTTGGACGAGGGGCGACAGGTCGGTGGTTCGGACCGTCCGGTGGCCTGCGGGGATGGCTGCGGCTGTCAGCGGGGCCACAGCTGCAGCAGCCAGTGCTCGGCCCGGTGGGGGAGGGCGTCGCGGGTGGGGTGGAGGGCGCTGCGGTAGGCGGTGAGGGTGTAGCGGCCGGGTGGGAGGCGCAGGGCCGTGCCGGTCGGGAGGTGGGAGACCCCGGAGGCGAGGGTGAGGCGGCCGCCCTCGAGGTCGACGCTGAGCCGGATCCGGCGGGGCCAGTGCCCGGGTGGGGGCGCGGGCGGTGCGGCCCAGTGCTGGAGGGTGACGTGGGGGTAGTGGTCGGACAGCGCGCTGTTGAAGGTGACGGTGCCGGCCGCGGTGGTCGCGAGCTGGTCGCGGTGCGGGGTGGGCGGTCGGTCGTCGGGGTCGCCGCTGGGTGCGGCGGCGGTGTCGACGAGGTGGAAGAGATGGTGTTCGGCGCGCACTTCGGTGGCCAGTTCGGCGACCGGTGCGGCGGGCGGCTGTCCGGCCGCCGGGTCCACCGGGCGGGTCAGGGATCGACCTGGACGTGGAAGGGATCGTTGGTGAGATCACTGCCGAGGATGCGCCGGTTCTGGTAGAAGGCGCTGAGCCTGCCCCCGGAGCCGCGGTTGTCCCAGTCGTGGATGGGTTCGACGCTGTAGTTCTTCAGGTTGTCGTCGGCGCCTTCGAGGGTGGACGCGAAGGGGTACTCGTCGCAGTCCAGGCCCTCGTGGGCGTAGTCGGGGAAGTACTTCTGACAGGCGGCGACGGCGACGGTGCGGTGGGCGTCGATGGCGGCCTGGTCGGCGACCCGGTGCAGCGGCGCGGCGCCGGGGGCGCCGGGGATCTGCTTGCCCGGGGCGTCGGGGACGGTCTGGTCCGGGTGGTACTGGGCGGTGACGATGTGGTCCGCGGACTCCGGGTGGTCGGAGCGGTGGATGTGCAGGGTCTCGGTGACCCAGGGGAAGACGCAGCCGTCGCCGGCGGCGGTGGTGATGAGGTACGGCGCGGAGTCGCAGCGGATTCCGCTGTTGGGGCCGTCGTAGGGGTTGGCCGCGCCCTCGCCGATGACCGAGACGTGTGCGGCGAGGTCGGCGTAGCTGATCAGGGCGGTGCCGAGGCCGCCGGCGGGGTCCTGGCGGAAGGAGTAGTAGCGGCTGGTGACGGAGCCCTCCGCGGCCCACAGTCCGATGGGCTGGACGTAGGGGCCGCCGAAGCCGCTGTCGACGACGCAGGGGCCGAAGCCGGGCCGGGCGGTGCAGGTGACGTTGAGGCTGAGCGGTACTTCGGCGATGTCGCCCTCGAGGCGCCAGTTGTCGAGGACCTGGACGACGTCGACCTCGCGTCGGGCGTTGTGGCCGTACTGGATGTCGGTCATCTCGGCGTCCGCGCTGCCGGTGACGGAGCAGAAGATCCACCAGCACGCGACGTGGGTGGGGTGGAGGTGGAAGGCCTGGCAGCTGACGAACCGCGACTTGCCGTAGCCCTGGTCGTGAAAGGCCGCGTCCTGTTCGCGGCACTCGTAGGAGGGCAGCTCGTCCTGGCCCGAGCGCCTGGCGGCACGGGGGGCGTGGTTCTCGCGGGGCCCGGGCTCCATCGCGCGGATGCGTCCGAGGAGCTGGTCGAGGGGCAGCTCGTGGCCGGGCTCGGTCAGCGGGACGTGGGCGGGGGCCAGCAGGACGTAGTCCCGGCGCGCGGAGGCGTCACCGGTGTCATCCGCGTGGGCGGGGACGGCGGCCGTGGCGGCGGCCAGCGTCAGCAGGGCCGTGGCGACGGCCGTCACCGCGCTGCGGAGCCGAGGCCGGAGCCGGGGCCGGCGGCCGGGGTGGTGGCGGCCGGGTGCGTGGCGGTCGGGGGTGTGGCGGCCTGCGCGCATCGTTGCCTCGATTCCTCGTTCCGGGAGTCCGGGGATCATGAGCGGGGGTCGATGCGCCAGCCGCGGGGGTCGCCGATCACCTCGGTGGAGGTGTCGGTGATGACCTGTCGGGTGTAGCCGTCGCGGAAGAGCCGGTACTTCACGTCGAACGCGGCGAGGTCGTTCGCGCACTTGCCGCTGGCGTAGCAGTGGTCGACGCGGATCTTGAGGACGACGGTGCGGTAGTCGGGCGTCTGGTCCTGGTTCTGGAACCAGGCGCGGACCTTCCAGCCGGCGAGGCCGTAGCCGCGGTTCGGCGCGGCCTGGACGACGTCGAACCTCCATTCGTTGGCGGGGGTGAAGGCGCAGGCGTTGATCGAGGTGTCGACCTCGGCGGCGCGCTCCCAGTCGCCGTAGATGTTCTGCGCCTGCAGGTGGTAGGTGGCCGAGGGGGCGCAGGCGGAGGCGGCCTGGTCGGCGCTCGCGGTGGCGGTGGCGGCCTGACCTGCACTCGCGGAGGCGGCGGGTGCGGAGGCGGCCACGGCGGCGACCGTCAGGGCGGCGGCCGCGAGTCGGAGCCCCGTGCGCGGGGACGTGCTGTTCATCCGGTGTCTCCTCGTCATCGACTGTTCGTGAACTACCCATTGAGCGTGACACGTAGTCATCGGTCGGGCACGTGCTGTCGTCTGAGTGGATCCCCCGGCCGGGCCGACCCGCCTCCGCCGTTCCTCGGCCGGGTTCTCGTGCATCGGTGGGCCACGAGCCGGCCTGCGCCGTTGCAGTGAAGCGGGGGCGCGGGGAGCCCCGGGGGGCGTGGAAGGTCGCGCCCGGCGCCTTCGCGGGCTTCCCGGGCTTTGCGGTCGGCTGCTCGTCGATCGGGCGCCGGTGCAGCCGGAGGAGGGTCACCACGGCGCCGAACAGGGCGACCAGGGAGCAGGGTTGGGTCCCGTGGTTCTTATCTGTCCGAGCCCCGGCCGGGCCGGACCTAGCTCTCCTCGGTGGGGAGTTGATGGTTGCGGTAGCGGCCGGGGGTCTCGCCGACGAGAGCGGCGAACGCTTCGATGAAGCTCGTCGGATTGGCCCAGCCGCAGGCGAGGGCGGTGTCGGTGACGGACTTCCCCGCGGCGAGCCGGGTGAGCGCGTGGTGGACGCGGAGCTGAGTGCGCCACTGATGGAAACTCATCCGGAGGTCCTGCCCGAAGAGCCGGCTGAGCGTACGCTCACTCGCCCCGACGCGCGCACCGAGCTCGGCGAGAGTCTGCTGATTGGCAGGGTCGGCGTAGAGGATGCCGGTCAGCGCCCGGAGCCGGTCGTCGGCCGGCTCGGGCAGGTGCAGCGGCTGCTCGGGCGCCGCGGTGAGCTCGTCGACGACGACCGCGTGCAGCCGGTCGACCGCCTCCGGCGTCCGCCCGCCGGTGTCCGGCTCCTCGGCCGTGAGGGCGAGCAGGGCTTCGCGGGCGAGCCCGGAGACGGTGAGCACGGCGGGATGCGCGGGCAGCCGGGTGGCGAGTGCGTCGAACAGGAACAGGATCCGCATGTCCGCGTTGCCGTGCGCGGTGTGGTGGTGCTCGAAGGCCGCGGGAGTCCACGCCACCCGGGTCGGCGGAGCGATCCAGGTACCCCTGGCGGTGGTCACGGACAGCACGCCGGTGGCCGGATAGACCAGGTGGCCGCGGTCGTGGGCATGGGTGGGCAGCCGCTGCCCGTGTGCCAGGACGATGCGGCCGCGTTCCGCGCGATCAAGATGGCGGGTTTCCGTCATGGATTGGCATCCTATCGGTAGCCCGCCGCCGCGGCTCCGCCCGAGAGTGGACGGCATGACCAGCCCAGTGACCCATCAGGCCCCAGCGGCCCGCCCGTCGGCGTCCCGGCAGCCATCCCCTCCCGGACCGGCCGGGGCGCGCACCCTACAAGCCGCCGTCGCGTTCAGCCTGGCCGCGCTGAACCTGCGCATCGCCGTCGCGTCCCTGTCCCCCGTACTCACGGAGGTCGAGCACGACGAACACCTCTCCTCGTTCGGCGGCGGAGTCCTCTCGACGGTGCCGGTCGTCTGCTTCGGGGCGTTCGCGTTCCTCGCGCCCCGGCTCACCCGCCGCTTCGGGCCCCACCACCTGCTGTGGTACGCGCTGCTCGCGCTGACCGGCGGCATCGTGCTGCGCTCGGTCCCGGGCGTGCTCGCCCTGTTCGGCGGCACCCTGATCGCCGGTGCGGCGATCGCGGTCGGCAACGTCCTCATGCCGCAGCTCATCAAACACGACTTCGCCGGCCGCGCCGGGCTGATGCTCGGCTGCTACTCCCTGGCCCTGTCCGGCGGAGCCGCGCTCGCCGCGGGCATGGTCGTCCCGCTGGAGTCGGCCACCGGCTGGGGCTGGCGGCAGGTGCTCGCACTGTGGGCGGTCCCGTCCCTCGTCGCCGCCCTCGCCTGGCTTCCCGAACTGCTCGTGCCGGACCGGCGTTCCCCGAACCGCCGGCGACCGGAGCCGGTGGAACAAGGAGAAGCCGCTACTGCCGCACCCGCACCCGCGCCTGCACCCGCACCCACACTCAGGGCGCTGTGGCGCGACCGGACCGCCTGGGCGGTGACCCTGTACATGGGTCTGCAGTCCCTCGGCTACTACGCGATCCTCTCCTGGCTGCCGACGCTTCTGCAGGACCACGGCATGAGCGACGGCCAGGCCGGATGGATGCTCTCCTTCTCCAGCTTCCCCGGCATGGCCGCATCCTTCGCGGCACCCTGGCTGCAGCAGCGCCTGCGCCCGGCCTTCGCCGCACCCCTGGCGGCCGCCCTGCTGTGCGCGACCGGCTTCGTCGGCCTGCTCACGTCCCCCGTGTCGGGCGCCTATCTCTGGATGACCGCCCTCGGACTGGGCCAGGGCCTCGCCGTCGGTCTCGCCCTCGGCTACATCGTCGCCCGCTCGCCCGACGCGCACCACACCGGCCGGCTCTCGACGATGGCCCAGGGGGTCGGCTACCTCATCGCCTGCCTCGGCCCGCTCGGTCTCGGTCTGCTGCACTCCGCGAGCGGGGGGTGGTCGCTGCCGGTCTCCGTGCTGCTCGCCGTGCTCGTCGCGCAGACCGTCGCGGCCTTCGGCGCGAGCCGCGACCGCCATGTCCTGACGTCCTCCTGAAGGCCGGAGCCCGCGCCGACACCGGGCCCGCACCAGTCACGACACGTGATGAGGCACCAGCCCGGGAGCTGGTGCCTCATCACGGCAGACGGACCCTAGGGGGAGGGGTTCCCGGTGGCGGTGATCTCCGCGGCGCTGGTCCACGGGCCGCGGTTGCCGGCTTCGGTGAGTGCCCTCAGCCGCAGGTACCGGCCCGGTTTCGCCGCGAACGCGACCTTCTTCGCGGCGGCGGTGTCCGCGAACGTCCCGGTGGCCACCGGCGTGCCCCAGGACGTGGTGGAGTCGGAGACGTAGATCTCGTACCGGCCGATCCGGCCGTTGACGCCGCCGTCCTGGCGGGGCAGGTAGGTCGCCGAGTCGACGCCGTAGCGGGCGCCGAGGTCGATCTGGATCTCGTGCGGCAGCGGAGCCGAGGCGCTCGTGTACTTGCTGTGCCAGATGGTGCCGGCGCTGCCGTCGAAGGCGTTGGCCGCGCCGCCGTTCTCGCCGGCGGTCTCCTGGCTGTCGGTGTACGCGAGCTTCCAGCCGGTCTGCGGGATCGGCGCGCTCGCCGTTACCGGGGTGCCGGCGGGGACGGTGATGCCGGCGGCGGTGACGGTGAACGCCCCACCGGTGCTGCCCGTCTTGATCCACAGCACTCCGGACCGGTCCGCAGGGTCGAAGTACCAACCGGTGCTCGCGCCGTCGTAGGCGGCCTTGCTGCTCAGCGCGGCGAGCGTGGTGGCGCCGACCTTGACGGACGCGGGTGCCTCGGCGCTGTGGACGGTGAACTCGTAGCCGCGCGAGGCGGGTTTGCCGGTGTAGCTGCCGGTGGGGGCGCCGACCGACAGGGTGACGTCGCCGGTGCCGGAGGCCGGAGCGGTGACGTCGACCTGCTGGCGGGCGTAGGCGCCGGACTGGTAGGCGCGGGTGGTGCCGTCGTCCTCGTAGAGGTCGAAGGAGGAGTTGCCGCGCGGGTAGACGTCGTAGGTGAGGGTGCCGAGGGGCTTCTCCCCGGTGTAGTTCATCTGCGGCCACATCGGCACGATGCCACCGGACTTGACGAACAGCGGCAGGGTGTCGAGCGGCGCGGAGTAGCCGTCGAGCCAGCCCGGTCCGGTGTAGACCCGGCCGGTCCAGTAGTCCGTCCAGCTGCCCTCCGGCAGGTAGATGCCGTCCCTGGTCGACGTGTCGCTGACCACCGGTGCGACCAGGAAGGAGTCACCCGCCATGAACTGACCGCTCGTCAGGTTCCCGCGTGCGACCGGGTCGTCCGGGTACTCCAGGACCATCGCCCGCGTCGAGGGGACGCCGGTGTCGTTGGCGACCTTGCTCATCGTGTAGAGGTACGGCATCAGCCGCATCTTGAGCTGGAGGTACTTGCGGTTGATCGACAGGTACGGGTCGGGGAACCGCCACGGCTGCTTGTCGTTGTAGCCCGCCGACGGATTGGTGGCGCCCCACCCGGACATCGTCATGAAGGCGGGGGTGAGGGCCTTCCACTGGAGGTCGCGGACGTACGTCTTAGGGCTGCCGCCGAAGATGCCGTCGATGTCGCCGGAGGCGTAGTTGAGACCGGACAGGCCCGCACCGGCGATCGAGGGGACGTGCCAGCGCATGGCGTCCCACGTCCCGCTGGTGTCGCCGGTCCAGACCACCGCGTTGCGCTGGGTGCCGGCCCAGCCGTCCAGGGTCCAGACGAAGCGCCGCGCGTCGGAGTTGTCCTCGATGCCGGCGACCGCCTGGCGGACCCCGGCGAAGGCGCTCTTGTAGCCGCCGCCGATCCACGCCACATCGGTCTTCACGGCACGTGAACCGGCCGTTCCGATCTCCCAGTTGATGTCGCCGAGGCCGGTGGACGTCCACAGCCCGGTGTTGAAGCCCTTGCTCTTCAGGTCGGCCACGGTGCCCGGCAGGCCGGTGTACCCGCAGCCGTAGCCGTCGTTGGGCAGGAGCCAGCCGGACGGCATGTCGGCCGCGCGGGCGTCGGCCGCGTACCCGGCCACGTCGGGCGTGGTCTGGTGGCGCAGCCGGTTGTGGTCGCCCGTGTAGGCGGGGTTGGAGGCGTTGAAGCAGTCGGCGTTGCCGAGCTCCAGGCCCCAGATCGGTGCGAGGAACGGTTTGCCCGTGACGTCGGTGTACCCGTCCAGCACGTCCTTGAGCGAGCCGCCGGCGAAGTACCAGGCGTCGAAGCGCTTCTCGTTGTGGGTCAGCGCGGTCGGCGCGCCGAAGTCGTACGAGCCGGGCGCCCAGGTGTTGCGCATGACCCCGTAGCCGTTGGTCGACATGTAGAACGGGGCCGGGCTGGCGTTGCTGTTCTCGGTCCAGGTGTTGGACACGGAGATCGGGACGGTCCTGCCGCGCAGGGCCCACTCGCCGAGGTGCAGGCCGGTGCCGTAGAACTGCTCGTCGCCGCCGCGGCCGAGGTGCTGGGTGGTCTGCGTTCCGGTCCAGCTGGTCGGTTGCGACTCGGCCCACACCAGGGTGGAGTTGTCGGCCTTGTAGAGCGCGAAGGTGAGCGGTGACTTGTTGATCCGCAGGCTGATGGCGGAGGTGCCGATCCGCCAGTAGGACCCGGCATCGGTCAGGCTCGCACCGACCGTGCCGAAGCCGGTGTTGACGGCGAGGTCGGTGCCGGCGGGATCGTTGCCGAACGTGCCGTCCGGTGACAGCCAGATCCGGAAGATGTCGGCCCTGGCGACCGTCACCCGGGCGGCGGCTCCGCCGGAGGCGGTGACGGTGAAGGTGTCACCGGAGCGGCTGACTCCCGTGACGTTGCCCGCAGTTGCGGCGTGCGCGGCGCCGGCGGGGCCGAGTACGGCGAGCAGCGAGGCCACGAGCAGGAGTGACACCAGGGCTGCCGCACGGCTGAGGCCGGGGCTGCCGGACCGGGGAACAGGACGAGGAGTGGAACGCATGCGTGGACGCCTCCCTGGATGGGCCTTTCGGGCGGACTCGGTCTTTCGGACTCCGGTGCGGGATCGGTGCGGGATCGGTGCGGCGACGAAGGCGGACGGGTTGCCGGGCACCGGGCGGAACGCCGCCCGGGTGCGGACGCGGTTTGCCGGGGCCCGCGCACGGTGCCTCCTGCGGACGGGAGACCTGGGAGAGCCGGGGCGCCGCGCTCGGTCATCCGTGACGCGAATCGAGCACCGTCCTCCGCCATGGATGCTCGATGATGGCCAGAGTGGCGCCATTTTGAGCAGTAGTCAACATGTCGAAGGGGGTACCCGCGTGTGTTCCGGGGGCTATCATGATGTGTGCATGCTAGAAACAAGCCCCTGGATGCACCCCGCACGGTCGGAGGTGACGGCGCCGGACCCGCTGTGCTCGACCATCGTCCGGGTTCGCCGCTGCCGGTCGGCGCCTCCGGGCGCCGGGTGGAGGTGAACACCCGCGCAGGGTTGCCTGACTGACGGAGCATCGACAGACAACGGTCCGGTAACAGGACCTGGACCAACGGGCGTTGCTCGTGAATACTTTCGCGACGCGGCAGATGTCTTTCGGATCTGCTCGAAACCCTCTCAATGCAAGCATCGGTGAACATGATCGGGTCGAAGCGCCCCGAGAATCACCGGCGCGCTGCCCGGGGAGTCCGAAGGCCGCTGCCGCTCTCCACCCAGGCCCGGACCCCGACCCGGACCCGGGCCCGACAGCGCGAAGGCGGTTGGTGCGGTGAACGGACGAGTGCTCGGTCTTGCTGCGGTGTGCGTGGTCACTTCCCTCGCTCTCACGGCGTGCGGCAGCGGGGGACCTTCGACGGACGGGAAGGTCACCCTCAAGCTCGTCGCCGCCGACTACGGCGACAAGGCCTCCAACAGTTCGAAGACCTACTGGGACGGCGTCGCCACGGCGTTCACGGCGGCCCACCCGGACATCTCGGTCGACGTCCAGGTGGTGAACTGGAACGACATCGACAAGCAGGTCAAGACGATGATCCAGAGCGGCAACATCCCGGACGTCCTGCAGACCGGCGGCTACGCGGACAAGGTCGCCGACGACCTCCTCTACAAGGCCGAGGACGTCCTCTCGGGCGAGACCAGGGCCAACCTCATCGAGAGCTTCGCCAAGGCCGGCGAGGTCAACGGCGTCCAGTACGGCATCCCGTTCGTCTCCTCGGCCCGCGCCCTCTTCTACAACAAGGCCCTCTTCCAGCAGGCCGGCATCACCGGACCGCCCACCACCTGGGACGAGGTCCGCCGGGACGCCGAGCTGATCAAGGCGAAGCTGCCCGGCATCACCCCCTACGCCCTCCCCCTCGGCCCCGAGGAGGCCCAGGGCGAGAGCATGATCTGGGAGCTCGGGAACGGCGGAGGCCCCACCGACAAGGGCGGGAAGTACGCCATCGACAGCCAGGCCAACATCGACACCTTCGGCTGGCTGAAGTCCAACGTCGTCGACCCCGGCCTGACCTACGCCAATCCCGCGACCACGGACCGAAAGACCGCGTTCGCCGACTTCGCGGCCGGCAAGGCGGCCATGCTCAACGGCCATCCCTCGCTGATCCGGATGTCCGAGGACGGCAAGGTCGACTACGGCGTCGCGCCGATCCCCGGCAAGGCGGGACCCCTCGCCTCCACCCTCGGTGTGGCGGACTGGTCGATGGCCTTCAAGGCGAACGGCCACCGCGACCAGATCAAGCAGTTCCTCGACTTCGTGTACGCGAAGGACAACACGCTCAGGTTCGACGAGACCTACAACCTCATGCCGGTCACCAAGGACACCCTGCGGGAGATGACGGTCAGCGGCAAGCACAAGGACCTCGAACCGTTCTTCACCCTCCTCCCGCAGGCCTCCTTCTACCCCCTCGGCGACACCAGTTGGGATGCCGTCTCCGCCGAGCTGAAGAAGGGCATCGGCAGCGCCGTCGCCGGCGACCCCGCCAAGGTGCTCGGGGACCTCCAGAAGAAGGCGCAGGCCGCCGTCGCGAACAAGTGACCGCACCGTGCCGTCCCGGCGCCGCCCCCCATCGGCGCCGGGACACCCGCCCACGCTCCGGAAGGCGCCCACCGTGCCCCTCGACCGCCCCTCCCCGAAGGCCGCCCGGGGCCCGCGCCTGCACAGGCTCGGACCGCTGCCGTGGATCGCCCCGGCCGTCCTCCTTATCCTGTTCGTGGTCCTCTGGCCCGTCTACGAGATGATCCGCACCTCCTTCCTGCGGATCAGCACCAGCGGCTTCGTCCGGGGCTCCGCGGGCCTGGACAAGTACCGCAAGCTCCTCGACGAGCCCGACCTCGGCCACGTCCTGCTCGCCACGGTCGTCTGGACCTGCGCCGTGGTCGGCCTGACCATGCTGATCGCGCTCGGCCTGGCCCAGCTCTTCGGCCAGCGGTTCCCCGGACGGCGGTTCACCCGCTGGGCCCTGATCGCGCCGTGGGCCGCCTCCGTCCTGATGACCGCCATCGGCTTCAAGTGGATGCTCAACCGGACCGCCGGCGTGCTCAACACCGCGATGACCGACCTCGGCCTCGTCGACGGCCCCGAGGACTGGCTCGGCGATCCCGCGACGGCCTGGCCCTGGATGATCTTCGTCGCGGTCTTCGTCTCGCTCCCCTTCACCACCTACACCCTGCTCGCCGGACTGCAGACCATTCCCGACGAGGTGTACGAGGCCGCCAGGATGGACGGCGCCTCCACGCTGCAGAGCTACCTGAGGATCACCCTGCCGCTGCTCCGGCCGGCCTTCCTGGTCGGCGTCGTGATCAACCTGATCAACGTCTTCAACTCCTTCCCCGTCATCTGGGGCATGACCCAGGGCGGTCCGGACAGCGCCACGTCCACCACCACCGTGTTCATGTACCAGCTGAAGAGCACCGACATCGGCGAGTCCGCCGCGATGTCCGTCGTCAACTTCGCCCTGGTGGTGCTGCTGGTGCTGGTCTTCCTCAAGGTCAGCCGCTGGAACAAGGAGGAGGGCTGATGGCCCCGCTCGCGAACCCCGTCCGGCGGCAGGCCCGCAGCGCCGCGGCACCCGGCGGCCCGGCCGTCCCCGCGCGCACCGGGCCCGGCGGCCGGGCCGCGCGCCGGACGAAGCCGCGCACCCTCGTCGTCGCGACGGTCGCCTGGCTGCTGGCAGCGCTCTTCCTGCTCCCCTACGCGGCGATGGTCCTCACGGCGCTGCGCCCCGCCGACGAACTCCGGGACGCCACCTACCTGCCGCGGCACTTCGCCTGGTCGAACTTCGTGAACGTCTGGCGCGACTCGACCCTCGGGGACAACCTCAAGGTCACGCTGCTGGTCGCGGCCGGGTCCACCCTGCTGGCCCTGCTGGTCGCCCTGCCGGCCGCGTACTACACCGCCCGGATCCGGTACCGGGGCCGAAAGCTCTTCCTGCTGCTCGTGCTCGTCACGCAGATGTTCCAGCCGACCTCGCTCCTGGTCGGCCTCTACCGCCAGTTCTACCGGCTCGGCATGCTCAACTCGGTGTGGACGCTGATCATCTGCAACGCCGCCTTCAACCTGGCCTTCGCGATCTGGATCCTCACCGCCTACATCTCCTCCATACCGGTCGAGTTGGAGGAGGCCGCCATGATCGACGGCCTCGGCCGGCTCGGTGCGCTGCGCCGCGTGGTGCTTCCACTGGCCATGCCGGGCGTGGTCACGGCGGTGATCTTCACCTTCATCTCGGCCTGGAACGAGTTCGTCATGGGCCTGACCCTCTCGACGGTGCCCGGCAGTCAGCCGTTGACGGTCGGCATCAACAGCTTCGTCGGCAACTACACCGTGCAGTGGAACTACCTGTTCGCGGGGTCGGTCCTCGCGATCGTGCCGGTCGTGGTGCTCTTCGCCTTCATCGAGCGGCAGGTGGTGTCCGGGCTGACCGCGGGCTCGGTCAAGTAGCCGTCGCTGCGGCGCTGGGAGCTGGCGACCCGGTGGCCGCAGCCGCCGAACCGGCACCCGCAAACGCAGGACGCTCGGCCGGGAGGCCCCGGCCGAGCGCCTGTGTGGACTGGTCGCGGCCCGGTCGACTCACCGGGTGCGGTGGTGCGACTGCCGCTCGATCCGCCGTCCGGGTCGGCCCCGATGCGCTTCGGCGGGTCGGGGGGTCAGAACTGGGTGCTGACCGTGACGCCGCTGAAGTCGGTGACGGCGTACAGGCTGAGGTAGCGGTAACCCGCGGTGGGGTTGGTGATGGTGACGGACTGGGTGGTGCCGGTGCCGGTGGAGGAGGCGGTGAAGGCGCTCGGCGAGGCCCAGGTGCCCGGGTTGTAGTACAGGTGCGCGGTGCCGGTGCCGCCGGAGGTGGTGACCTTCAGCGTGGTGGTGCCGGCCGGCAGGTAGACGTACAGGTAGTCGGTGTTTCCGGCGGTCGCGGCGCGGCCGGTCCGCGAGCAGTTCCTGCCCATCGCGTCGGTGCGCTGCTCGGTGCAGTTCGGCAGGGCGACCGGGGCGGCGGTCACGGTGACCGAGGCCGGGGTGGTGGCGGTCCGGCCGGTGCTGTCGGTGGTGGTCAGGGCGACGGTGTAGGTGCCGGCCGCCGCGTAGGTGTGGCTCGGGTTGCGCTCGTCCGAGGAGGTTCCGTCGCCGAACGTCCAGCGCCAGGAGGTGATCTGGCCCGGGCCGGTCTGCACGGACCGCTCGCTCACGCTGACGGTCGCGCCGTTCACCGAGGTGTCGAACAGGGCGGTCGGGCCGGCGGCGTAGCAGGCGCCGGCGGCGCAGGCGGTGAGCCAGGCGTCGAAGTCGGCGTCGTAGGAGGTGCCGAGGCTGTTGTAGACCGCGTAGCCACCGGTGTAGTCACCGGTACGGAAGCGGCCCAGCATCTTCTGGACGTCGGCCGGGTGCTTCTCCAGCATGTACCGGACGGCCAGGTAGCCCCACGGGTAGACCCGGGTGGTGTCCGAGTTGCCGTAGGTGTTCTGGAAGACGGTGCTCAGCTTGTAGGTGTGCAGGGCGGCCTGGGCCATCGCGTCGGTGTCGGTGGTGGCGCGGTAGCTGTAGGAGACGTACTCGGCGAGGCCCTCGACCCACCAGATGTCCGGGACGGACGTCTGGGTGGTGAAGTTGCCCTTCATGTCGTAGATGCCGTCGAGGTAGTGGGTGTACTCGTGGTTGAGGTTCCACACCCGGGCGGTGTCACTGTTGTTCCAGGCCTTCTGGTACATCACGTTCGCGGCCCGGTTGTTCGGGTCGGTCGGGTCCATGACGGTCTGGCCGCCGTTGTCGGTCGAGTTGCCGAAGATCGCCCACGAGTACGTGGTGTAGTCGGTCTTGTTGGCGAAGATCCCGAGGGTGACGGTCTTGTTGTACTGGTTCGGGATCGGTCCGTTGTCCTTGACCACGTTGTGGAAGAACGCGTCCTCGTTGCGCAGGCTGGTGCAGACGGCGGCCAGTTCGGCGGCCGACAGCGCCTGGGCCTGGATGGTGCGGTTGTCGCAGACCAGCTGGTTCGGCAGGACCACCGAGGTGAGCTTGGCGGGCAGGTTGCAGATGTCGTAGTACGAGCACTGGTTGTTGTCGTAGACGGTGGCCTGGAAGGCCGTGTGCACGTACAGCGACGCGTCGGCCGTGAGGAGCGGCGCGGCGTTCAGCACCTGCTTGACCAGCGGCTTGGCCACGGCCTCGACGGTGGGGCTGCTCCCGGCCATCCGGCCCAGGTCGTTGCCCGCGTTGGTGTCGAGGACGGCGTTGGGCCCGCTGAGCAGGTCCTTGTGGTTGATCGCGAAGTTGGCGAGGGAGGTGACGAGGCTCGGGTCGGCGCCGACCGCGTTGACGAAGTTCGGGTTCGCGTTGCCCCGCCAGAGCGGGAACCTCAGCACGGAGTTGACCGCGCTGACCATCTTCGGGATGGCGTTGTAGGAGTTGTTGTAGTCGTCCAGCACCCGCTTGTAGACGCCCAGGTAGTCGGCCTGGATGTTGGCGCTGTCGGTGAGTGTCAGCACTTCGAGGAGCACGCCGCCGTTGCTCTCGGAGACGTCGTGCCAGCGGGCGCCGGCGAAGAACGCGTCCAGGCCGCCCTTGACGGCGGCGGTCAGCTCGCCGGTGTACGGGCCGGCCGCGTCGGGGTAGTAGGACTGGATGTAGTAGCCCACCCGCAGGTAGAGCACCAGCTGAAGGATGCCGGTCGAGTTGTCGCCGGTGTAGGCGGCCGCCAGGTCCTTGAAGGCCGCGGCGACGGTCAGCATCCGGGACTGCTTGAAGATGGTCGGGTCGGTGCCGCCGTTGGTGAACAGCGCGGAGACGCAGTCGGTGGTCGAGCTCCTGAGGAACGCGACCAGGTCGGCTCCGGTACGGCCGGCGAAGTCGGCCGGGGTGCAGGTCTGCGCGGCGGCCTCCGCGGCCGCGCCCGACTGGGCCCGCGCCGCCGGGGACTTGGGCTGGACGGGGGCGCTCGGTGTGGCGGCCGGCTCGCCCATCAGGGTCTGGCTGAGCAGCGCCGGGGACAGCGGGGCGGCGGGCGCGGCGAGGTTCTCGGACCCCGTCGTCGCGCCGGCGGTGGACAGGCCCGCGGGCCTGGCGGCCGCGGCCGCGATCGCGGCGGGGGTCGTGGCGGCGGGCGTGGTGGCGGGCGTGTTGGCGGCGGGGGTCGTGGCGGTCGGGGCCGGTCCGGCGGTGACGGCAGGAGGTGCCGCGAAGGCCTGGGCCGGCAGCACGGCGGTGGCCGTGGCGCAACAGGCGACGACGCCGGCTGCGAGCGTGGAGAGACGTATGCGCAGGTGCACGCCGAGTCCTTCTTGAGTGGGGGGGCAGCCTGACGTGGGGTCAAGCCGAATGAGGGATGGCGTGGATCCTGTCACCGAATGAAGGTGAGAACAATGTCACAGGTCATATGTCATGGCAGTTTCAGCCACCTCGCCGCCCACCGCGCCCGCCGTGTGGCTGACCTGCGACGGTGAAGGCCCGTGCAGGCCCGGCGTGCGGGCGCCGGACGGCCGTCACGTCACGCGCGGGGAGGTCGCCCGCGGCCCCGCAGGCCGACGGGCCGCGCGGAGTGGCCGATCTGCGCTCCGGCCCGGGACGGGGCCTTGCCCGCGGGCCGGGCGCGGACGACGCGGGCGATGTGGACGACGCGGGCAACGCGAACGACGCGGGCGACGCGGGCGACGGCGACGGGGAAGGGCGCCGGCGGACGCGCGGCGTTTCACGGTGGCCCCTCCTCACCGCCTGGGCGGGGGTGGCCGGGGCTGCTGCTCCGATCGGTCGCGGGAGTGTTGCCCCGACCAGGTGACGGCTGCGGCCGGTCGGCGGTGGCCGGGGTGCGGCGGGTGATGCGGTGGGGCGGGCGGTACCCCTACCGCCCCACCCGCCGGCCCCGCCCCCCAGGAGCTCCCCATGCAGCTGACACGTCCGCGCCTTCGCCCGCTGCTCGCCGTGCTGGCGGCCGCCTCCGTGCTCGGCCTGGCACCAGCACCCGCCCAGGCCGGCCAGGCGCACGACGACGCCCGGCTGCAACGACGTCTGGACGAGCTGGTCGCCCGGGCGGACGGCCCGCCCGGGGTCATCGCCGTACTCCGGCACGGTTCCCACCGGGAGACGCTGCGGGCCGGAGTGGCCGAGGTGGGGAGCGACCGGCCGCCGCGGCCGACCGACCACATGCGCATCGCCAGTGCGGCCAAGGCCTTCAGCGGAGCGGTGGCACTCGGACTGGTCGACCGCGGTCTGCTCGGACTGGACGACACGCTCGCCGAGCGCCTGCCCGCGCTCCCCGCCGCCTGGGGCGCGGTGACGTTGCGCCAGCTGCTCAACCACACCAGCGGGCTGCCGGACTACAGCTCCTCGTCGGAGTTCCGCACGATCATCCAGGCCGACCCGCACCACGTGTTCGAATCCCGCTGCCTGCTCGACTTCGTCGCCGGCCAGCCACTGGAGTTCACCCCGGGCTCGCAGTACGCGTACTCCAACTCGGACAACATCGCGGTCGCCCTGATGGCCGAGGCCGCCTCGGGCAGCCGCTACGAGGAACTGCTGCGCACGGTGGTCTACCGTCCGCTCGACCTGCGGCAGACCAGCCTTCCGCAGGGCTACCGCCTGCCCCGGCCGTACCTGCACGGCTACGCCGTCCGGCCCCCCGCCGCGCCCGAGGACGTCAGCACGCAGTTCGGCGCCTCCGGAGCCTGGGCCTCCGGCGGGATCGTCTCCACGCCGGACGACCTGGTGAGGTTCATGGGCGGCTACGCCGGAGGCCGGTTGATCGGCCCGGCCGTCCGCCGCCAGCAGCTCACCTTCGTCGACGGCGCCTCCGAGCCCGCCGGGCCCGGCCGCAACGAAGCCGGGCTGGCGATCTTCCGCTACACGACCCGGTGCGGCGTGGTGTACGGCCACACCGGAAACACGGCCGGCTACACCCAACTGGCCGTCGGTACCCCCGACGGCAGCCGCTCGCTGGCCTTCTCGGTCACCTCGCAGGTGAACCAGTCCGGCACCCCGGAGCTGCTCGCCGAACTCCGCGACATCCAGGAGGACTTCGTGTGCGCGCTGCTGGCTGACTGAGACGTCGGCCCCGCCTTGGCGCATCCCCGGCCGTCCGGGATCCGCCGAGGCGGGGCGGCCCGTCGGCCGGTCGGCCCCGGTTGCTGTGCACCGCGGTAGGTCTACGGGTGCGGCCGGTGCCTCAGCGGGGCGGGCGGCTCAGGTGGGTCGAGTGCCTCAGCGGGTCGGGGAGGTCTGCGCGGTGAGGGACCAGGGCGCGGCCCACAGGGGGACGACCTTGACGGCACCGGCGGAGCCGCGGGTACGGCTGCCGGTGGCGTGCGCGGGGGTAACGGTGGACGGGACGGTCCGGGCCGGGGCGGTCATGGTGTTCTCGGTGGTCATGTCCGGGAACCTATCCGGAGGCACTGACAGATCAGGACCCTCAAAACCGGGGACGAGACGCCGAGTTAGGATCCCACGGTGAAGATCTGGACGGAGCGCCCCACCAGGACCGACGTCGAGGCGGTCGTCTGTCACTACTTCAGCCTGCTCCGAGCCGGGAGGATCCCCGAGGCTGTGCAGCTCGTCGACCACGCCTCGGTCCGGCACGTGCTCAGGTCACTGTGGGACGGTTCGGTCGACGCCGGTGTCGATGAGGACGAGGCGAGCGGCACCCCTGCTGCCGACCAGTGGGAACAGGACCTGTCCTGGCTCCGCGAACTCGAACTCGCAGACTTCCACTGGGGCTACGAAGCCACCGGTTTCTACGTCGAGATCCTCTACCGCGCGCGGATCATCGAGGTGTCACTGAGCTTCCGGGTCAAGCCTGTCGACGCCGGCTGGGTCCTCTCGGGTCCGGCCACCCTCTGGTAGTTCGGCGGTAGTTCGGCCGGAACCCCCGCCGGGCCCTTCGCGCGTGGGTCCGACCAGTGGCGCGCGAGGCCCCTGAAGATCGTCTCCCGTGTACGTGGTGATCGCCTTCCGGGCCGGTTGTCAGTGCCGGCTGCCATGCTGCCTGGCAGAAGAGGACGGCAACGGGTGAGCAAGGGCTGTGTGCGATGGGTTTCGAGGGCCAGGTCTGGCGTTTGGTACGCCGGGAGGAGTCGGTGGGCGCGATCGCGGGCGAGATCGTCGGCGAGATCGTGATCGAGGAGGCCGACTTCCCGTGGCTGCACGGGCGCTTCGTGCCGGGGGAAGCGTTCCCCGCCGTCCAGCCGCTGTTCGCCCGTTCGCTCGCGCTGTCCGAGGCGGAGGACTGGGAGGCCTTCGACGCCGCGTACGAGGAGATCACGAGCACCGTGTCGATGGTCTCTCCCGCGGGCCCGGTCGCCGAGTTCCTGCTGCACATCCAGGACGACGAGGCCTGGTTCCGGTGGAGCGACGAGCCGTTCGGGGACGGGCGGGGCGAGCGTGAGGCAGACGGTTCCGGGTCGTCCGCGGGCAGTGGCGCCGACCTCGACGTGCCGGAGATGACCCCCGGGCTCCGCGGCTGAACACCGTCCGCCGCGGAGCCCGGCGATCGCCCGGCCGGGTTTCAGACGGTGAGACGCTGCTGTGGGTCGGAGCCGTCGGCTGCGGGCTCGGGCGTGACGCCGTGCTGCTCCTCCTCGGGGCGGCCCTTCCTGGGCAGCAGGAAGGTGATCGCGAGGAACGCCAGCAGCAGACCTGCCTGGACGATCAGCGCGCGGTGGAAACCGGCGGTGAAGTCACCGGTCTCGGCCTGCGCGAAGAACACCGAACCGAAGACCGCGACGCCGATGGAGCCACCGACCGCCTGGACCGCCGACAGGACGCCGGAGGCGGAACCGATCTCGTCGTCGTCGACCGCGGCCAGGATGAAGCCGAACAGGGCGGCGATCACCATGCCGGCGCCGACGCCCGCCACCGCCACGCCGGGAACGATGTCCCGGATCGAGAACGAGGCGGCGTCGAGGCCGTCGAGCTCGAACCACAGCACGGCCGCGCCGACCAACTGGACCAGTGGGCCGATCTGCAGCACTCGGCGGCCGATCCTGTCCGCGAGGAACGCGCCGCTGACGGCTCCGCCGATCGCGGTTCCCACCGCGAGCGGCAGGTTGCCGAGCCCTGCCTCACCGGCGGTGAAGTGCCGGCCGATCTGGAGGAACAGGGTCAGCACGAGCTGCGTGCCGATCAGTCCGCCGAAGAACAGGGCGATGCCGCCGAGCCCGACGGTGAAGGCCGGCTTGCGCAACAGGCCCGGGGTCACCAGCGGTTCACGGCCTGCGGCGGCGGTTCGGCGCTGCTGGACGGCGAACAGGGCGAACCCGGTCACCGAGGCGGCCATGCACAGCCACGTCCACAGTGGCCAGCCGTCCTCCTGTCCCTGGTTCAGCGGCAGCACCAGCAGGGCGCAGGACACCGCCACCAGCGCGGCGCCGGCCACGTCGACCCGTACCGTGCGGTCGCCCGCCTTCCTGGGCACGAACTTCGAGGCGATGATCAGCGCCGCGGCTCCGATGGGCAGGTTGATCAGGAACACCGACCGCCAGCCCAGGTCGAAGAAGTCGCCCTCGATGAGGAAGCCGCCCAGGACCGGGCCGATGATGCCGCCCAGGCCGAGGACCGGTCCGAAGACCGCGAAGACCCTGGTGAGCTCGGGTCCGGAGAAGTTCTCCCGCAGGAGGCCCAGGCCCTGGGGCAGCAGCATCGCTCCGGCGGTGCCCTGCAGCAGGCGGAAGGCGATCAGCGACCCGGTGTTCGGCGCGAGCGCGCACAGCAGTGAGCTCGCGGTGAAGGCCGCCAGGCCGATCAGGAACATCCGGCGCCGACCGTAGCGGTCGCCGAGCCGGCCGCCCAGGACGAGGCCGGCGCCCAGGGTGAGGGCGTAGCCGCCGATCACCCACTGCAGTCCGGCGGAACCGGCACCGAGGGATTCCTCCAGGTCCGGCCCGGCGACGTTCACGATCGAGGCGTCCAGGAGGTCCATGATCTCCGCGACGATCATCACCGCCAGGATCAGCCACCGCCACCGGTAGGGCTCGGTCGTCTCGTCAGGGGTGGGGGACGGGTCACGCACGCCAGATACCTCCATGGTGAAGTAATTCCATGATGAAGGTAAATTGATGGCGGTAGGTTGTCAAAGCGGGCTGCGGTGTGGACCGCACGGTACGAGGGAACGGTGGAGGGTCTGCATGGAGGAAGCGATGCGCGACGGCGTCGCCGAGCAGCGTGAGCGGCTGATGGAATCGCTGAGGACCTACGGCGGCCGCTACACCGAACTCGGCCGGCGCTTCGCCGCCTGGCTGGGCCTGCACTCCACCGACGCGACCGCGGTACTGGAGATCGCCGCCGCCGAGGAGCGCGGCACGCCCCTGTCACCGGCGCGGCTGAGCGAGCGGATCTCCCTGTCCACGGGAGCCACCACCGCGCTCCTGAACCGTCTCGAAGCGGCAGGGCACATCACCCGCGCCCGCGAACACTCCGACCGGCGCGTCGTCACCCTGCGCAGCGGCGCCCACATCCAGGAACGGGCGGACGAGTTCTTCGGCCCGCTCGCCCACCGCCTCGACTCCGCGATGTCGCACTACCCGCCGCAACTCCTGGAGCAGTTCGAGGCGTTCATGGCCGACCTGAACGCCACGATGGACGCCCACCTCGCGGAACAGGGCCCGGCGGCACCGGCCTCCGCCCACGGGCCGGGTGGCCGGACGCCCTGACCGGCGCGGTGTCGACCACGGCGGGTCGGCAGCACCCGAGGCTCGGTGAGGGGTGAGGCCCCTGGCCGGGGTTGATCGGTCGGCGAATCTTGATCGCTTCTGAGCCTGTTGGCTAGGTTGGCCGTCATGACCGACCACAGGGCCCTCGCCTGGCCACCCGCCCCGATCAGGACCGAGCGGCTCGTACTCCGCGCGGCCGAGGCCCGGGACCGCGCGGCGGTCATCGAGCTGAACGCCTCGTCAGAGGTGGGCACTTACCTCGGCGGCCCGCGACCGCGTGCCGAGCTCGAACGCGCGGTGCCCGAGGTGCCCGGGCAGCGCCCCGGCTTCTTCGTGGTCGAGCTCGACGGAGCGGCGATCGGCACGGTCCAGCTCGACCCGCAGGACCCCGTGCGTCCGGCGGCTCGCCGGGAGGCCGGGGAGACCGAGCTCGGCTACCTGTTCCTGCCGCAGGCGTGGGGGCACGGGTACGCCACCGAGGCGGGCGCGGCGGCACTCGACTGGTTCGCCGGCGCGCTGCCCGGTGAGCCGGTGGTGCTCTACACCCAGACCGCCAACCTCCGCTCGATGCGCCTCGCGGCGAAGCTCGGGTTCACCGAGCTGGAGCGATTCGAGGCATACGGCGCCGAGCAGTGGTTCGGCGTGAGGCCGCCGGTGTGCGGTGCCGGCCGTGGCCCTCTACCGTCCGGTCCGCCCCGTCGGTAACCTGGCGGCCACTGACCGCTCTTGGGGGAGACGGCATGGTTGCTGGAGACTTCGCGCGTTTGGTGGGGCGCCGAAACGCACTGCGCTACCTGGGCCTCGGGATCCTCGGGACCGTGGTTTCCGCGTGCTCGGGGAACGGATCCGGCGGGGGACCCAAGGTGCAGGCTGTCAAGGCTTTCGCGAAGGGGACATGGTCCTACGAGTCCAACCAGGGTCATGAGGGAAGACTCGTGATCCGCAGTGACGGGACGTGGTACACCACCCAGTGGGGCGGGGTCGGCGGCCGGTGGAAGTACGCGGGCGGCGTCGTCACGGTCTCCGACCCTATGGATCTCGGCAGCGCCGACCAGCAGCAGGACTCCCTCACCGTGAGCGAGGTCCCGGGGGAGATCGCCCCCGATCTCGGCAAGACCTTCCCCCTGGTGGCGGGGTGGGCCGAGGTCGGAGGAGAAGGGGACCTCGACGTACAGGTGACGGGGCAGACCGTCCGGTTGAGCTTCGGCGGTGGAAAGCGTGTCATCACCTGCACACGGGCATAGCGGGCACGGGCCACAGGGCCCCGGTGAGGTGAAGCCCCTTCTCCGGGAGGACACCGAACTGCGGGTTGTCCCGGCCTGGTAGCGCGTGCAGCCACTCGCTTCACCGGAATCCTTGCGAAGATCCTCGGTATGACCGCTCTTTCTCCCGCCGCCCGCGACGACTTCGACGACCCGTTCTCCGAGCTCGGTGATCCTGTTCTGTCCGTCGCTGACAAGGGGCGGGGCTTGCTTGCCGTGGCCGGCGCGCACGAGTACGGCATGGCCAGGACGGTAGGCGTCTTCGATGTGACCGGCCGTGCTCGCCGCCGCTGGCTCCTGAGCTCACGACATCCCGTGAACGCGATGGCCTTCCACCCGACCCGACCCCTGCTTGCCGTGGGATCCGGTGACTACGACGGCGGGTACTTCTTCGAGGGAGAGCTCCTGCTCGTCGACCTGAAGACCGGTACCACCCTGTCGCTCATCGAGCATTTCCTTGGCCGCCAGGTGCTCGGACTGGAGTGGCTGAACGACCAGGACCTTCGCGTCCTGATGGCGCCGCCCGACGACTGGAAGGACCGCAAGGCCCACGTGGAAGGACACATCGCCGTGGTGCACCGCGCCGACTGGACCGCGGTCGGGGCCAAGACGCTCACTGGCCGAGACCTGGCCGGCCCTCGCGTGCCGGCGCCCCGCCCGGACCACCGCGAGGCCGCACGACAGGCCGTTGCCCGTCTGACGTCGCCGCGAACCCGCCGACACCATCGCTAGCGGGACACGCGCGTGAGGACGTGACCCCGAGGCAGGAGCAGGCAGCAGAGTTCATTGGCCTTCGCGGGGCGGCGGCGAGTCCGGCGCGGTTGCGGTTCGCCATATTCCCCGGAGAACTGTGGTGCATCAGGCATGGTTGCCGGCTGCTCAGGCGGTGTCCGCCGAGGTGTCGAGGGAGGTTGCGAAGGCCGCGAGGGTGGTGAAGTCGTCGTTGCGCAGACCGATTCGTGGATTGACGTGGTGGAGCAGGGCGGGTGCGCGGTGGTTGGCGGCCACGTGTGCGTGGTCCGCGTCGCCCTGTTCGTCGTCCACCCAGGCGAACGGTCGGCCGTCGGCGTACTCCACCAACGGGTCGCACTTCCAATGAACGCCATCAGGGCGCTCGTTGAGCAGGGCGCTACCGAAATCGACGAACGGCAGTTCGGGCAGACCGACCGCAGGTCCGATCCACCTGTTCGCGTCGCCCATCCAGGCGGTGGCCCAGCAGATCTCGTAATCGAGGGCCAACAGCGCCCGCCCGTGATCGGGGTTGAGCCATATCCGCAGCGGCCTCCTGTGGGTCCGCAGGGTCCCGGGCTCCCCGGCTGCCCCGTTCTCCTGGGGGATGCGGAGGGTGGTGTAGCCGTCGGGGCGCCTCTCCGGCTTTGCCGCATACGGATTCAGGGGTCCGTCGACGTCGAGGAACAGCAACGGCCGAGTCATGGCACCTCCGAACTTCCGCTTCGCACGATCTTCCGGCCGGCCTCATCCGCCTCACCGGCCGGCCATCCCGGACCTGCGAACCACTATGTCAGAGGTCGGTGGCATGCTCAGCGGCCATGGACACCCAGCAGTTCTGGAAGCTGATCGAGGAAGCCCGTTCACAGGTTCCGGTCCCGGACAACGGTGAAGCGGTGGCCCATCAGGCTGCCGTGCTGCTCGCGCTTCGCCCGGTCCCGGAGATCGTCACCGCCCAGCAGGTCCTGTGGGGCCTGATGGCCGACTCCTACCGGGCCCCGCTCTGGGGAGCCGCCTATGTGATCAACGGGGGATGCTCCGACGACGGATTCGACTACTTCCGCGGCTGGTTGATCACACAGGGGCGGGTGACTTTCGAGCGCGCCATCGCCGATCCCGACGCACTCGCCGAACTCCCCGCCGTGCGGGCCTTTGCCGGGGACGGGATCGACATCGAGTGTGAAGAAGCCCTGAGCATCGCCTGGGACGCCCACCGGACTGCCACCGGGGAGGACCTCCCAAGTGACGCCTTCAGCATCCGGTACCCGGATCTGGATCCGGACTGGAGCTTCGACTTCGACGACGGCGACGAGCTGAGCCGACGGCTGCCTCGCCTGAGCGCGCTGTACTCGGAGTAGCGACGCACCGGCCGGACCGGGGTGCCGCCGTGCCCGCCCCGGCCTCGTTCCGGTGGTGCGTTCCGAGGTTCTGCCCAACAGCCATCGCCCGAACAGTTCCTGTCGTCCCGTCAGTGAATTCCAGCCCGTTCACGGGGGTGGATCTGGAAGACTTCCGCACGGCACAATCTGAGGCAGCGCAGGGACGGCAGAGTGGGCGGGGGAGCCGTTGCAACCGATCGTCATCGTCCTGGTCATTCTGGTGGTGCTGATCTCCATCACCGTCGTCAGGGCGATCCGTGTCATTCCACAGGGCAGTGCCGCCGTCGTGGAACGGTTCGGTCGCTACACCCGCACCCTCGACGCGGGCCTGAACGTCGTCGTCCCGTTCATCAACAAGGTCGGCGACCTCGTCGATCTCCGTGAGCAGGTCCTTCCCCTGCCGCCCCAGCCGGTGAGCACCCGGGACAACGTGGTCGTCGACATCGACACGGTCGTCCACTACCAGGTGGTCGACATCCGGGTCGCGGTCTACGGGGTGGCCAACCACGTCCGGGCGATCGAGCAGCTCACCGTCACTGCGCTGCGCAGCATCGTGGGCGGCATGGAGCTGGAACGGACGCTCGTCTCCCGCGAGGAGATCAACGTGGGCCTGCACCGCGTGCTCGACGAGGCCGCCGGCGCGTGGGGCGTCCGTGTGCGCCGCGTCGAGGTCAAGGCCATCGAGCTGCCCGTTTCCGTCCAGGAGTCGTTTGAGCGGGAGATGCGCGCCGACCGGGACAAGCGTGCTGCCATCCTCTCCGCCGAAGGCGTCCGGCAGTCGGCGGTCCTTCGCGCCGAAGGGGAGAGGCAGGCCGCGCTGCTGAAGGCGCAGGGCGAGCGCGAGGTGGCAGCCATCCTCTCCGGCGGGAACGGCGGGAACGGCGGGAACGGTAGGAACGACGGAGGCGGGGCGTCGCACCACACACCGCAGTCGCCCGTCCGGGCCGCTCCCGCTCCCGCTCCCGTCCCCGGACACCAGCCGCTGCGGCAGGACGACCCCCGCCGCATCGGCCGGTACCACCTGACGGCCCGGCTGGGCCAAGGGGGCATGGGGACGGTCTACCTCGGCCGCTCTCCCGGGCAGCGCCTGGTCGCGGTCAAGGTCATCCGGCCGGAGTTCGCCGCGGACCTGACGTTCCGGGAGCGGTTCACCCGCGAGATCGAGGCCGCACGCCGTGTCGGCGGATTCCACACCGCGCCGGTGGTCGACGCCGACCCGCACGGCGACCCGCCCTGGCTGGCCACCGAGTACATCCCCGGCCCCTCGCTGCACGATGTCCTCGCGCAGCAGGGCGCCCTGCCCACGCGGACGCTCCACACCCTCGCCGCCGGCGTCGCCGAAGCGCTCGAGGGCATTCACGCGTGCGGCATCATCCACCGCGACGTCAAACCCAGCAACATCATCATCTCCGCCACGGGTCCTCGCGTCATCGACTTCGGGATCGCCCGGTCCCTCGACAGCACCGCACTCACCAGCGCCAACCACGTCGTCGGCACGCAGGGCTTCCTCGCCCCGGAACAGCTCACCGGCGCTCCGATCACGCCTGCCGCGGACCTCTACGCCTACGGCATGGTGCTGTGCCACGCGGCCGGAGCCACGCCGCTCACGAAGGGCGAGTCGCTGGAGTCGGCCCTCAGCCTGCTGCCGTCCCGCTTCGTCGGGATCATCACCCGGTGCCTCGACCATGATCCGAACGGCCGACCGACCCCCACCGAGGTGCTCGAACAGCTCGCCCGGAGCGACTCGCCGCCCGAGGACTGGCTGCCGCCTCCCGTGCGCACCATGGTCGACCTGTACAGCGCGCCTACCGCCCCGGCGCCATGACCGCCGCCGGACGGGTCCGTCCCGGGTCGTGACGTCCGTGACGTCCTGGGCTGCTTCCGCGTGACCGCGACGCCGTGACCGCGACGCCCTGACCGCGCCCCCCGTGACCGCGCCCCCGTGATCGCGACGCCGTGACCGCGCCCCCGTGGCCGCGATCAGTGCGGCCGATCGCGGTCACGGGCCCGCGTTCAACCAGGCGCCGATCCTCGGCAGGGCCTCGGGGCCGCTGTCGCCCTCCACCGATGCGGCGAGGTCGGCGATCGTGACGGCGGCCAGCGACGCGCGCCACGCCGCGTCGGCCGCTCCCATCGCCCGCGCGATCGGGCACTGCTTCGTGCACTGCTCCGGCGGCGTCCCCAGCGGTCCGCGCTGACGTATCTCGGTGCAGACGAACGCGGGACTCGCCCCGTCGACGGCCCGCACCACGTCCAGCAGGCTGACCTCCTCGGGCTTTCTGGTGAGGACGTAGCCGCCGGTCTTGCCCTGGACCGAGTGCACCAGGCCCGCGCGGGACAGCGCCTGCAGCTGCTTGGCCAGATAGCTCGGCGACACGTCGTGCAGCGCGGCCAGCCGAGCCGCCGGCACCGGATCGCCGGCCGCGGTCAGCACCACGCAGCAGTGCAGTGCCCACTCCACGCCACCGGACAGTTTCATGCCACCTCCACTTGACTCGGACAAAGGATATCCGAGTACTATCTCGGATATCAGCTGTCCGAGTTTGCGGCGGGAAGCGGGGGCGCGGCTCGGCTCACGAAGGAAGGCGCACCATGAAGATCACCGTCATCGGCACCGGACTCATCGGCTCCCAGCTCGCCACCGAGCTCACCGCACGCGGCCACCAGGTGACCGCCGCGTCGCTGTCCTCCGGCGTCGACCTGCTCACCGGAGCCGGCCTCGACGCGGCGCTCGCCGGCGCGGAGGCCGTGGTGAACGTGACCAACTCGCCCACGTTCGACGAGCAGTCCATCGAGTTCTTCCGGACCACGGTGGGCAACCTCCTCGCCGCAGGCGAGCGGGCCGGTGTGCGCCACCAGGTGGTGCTGTCCATCGTCGGCGTGGACCAGGTCGCCGAACTCGACTACTACCGGGCCAAGACTCTCCAGGAGGAGCTGCTGCGCGGCGGTCCGACGCCCTACTCGATCGTGCGGGCCACGCAGTTCTTCGAGTTCATGGAGCCGACCATGTCGTGGACCTCGGACGAGACCGAGGTGCGACTGCCCGCGACGCCGCTCCAGCCGATCGCCAGCCGTGACATCGTCGACGTCCTCGCGGAGGTGGCCACCGGCACGCCGCTCGGCGGGGTGCTGGAGATCGCGGGCCCCGACACGTTCACGCTCGACGAGATCGGCCGCATGACGCTGGCCGCCCGGGGCGACCGGCGCCCCGTCGTCGTCGACGACCGGGCGGGCCTGTTCGCCGCCGTCCACGGGGACGTCCTCACCCCGGGCCCCGGCGCCCGCCTGGCACCGACCCGCTACCAGGACTGGCTCAAGGGCTGACCACGCCCAGCGGCGCGAGGCACTGCGCGGCGCGCGCCGCTGACACGCCGGACCGGACCAGGAGCCGCCGGGTCGCCCGGGCGCCGTTGCACAGCGCAGGAGTGGCTCGTAGCGTCGTGGTGTGGGGTCCGCCCTGTGTGGTCGTGGTCGTGGTCCGGACGTGTCGGACCGTCGGAGCTGGTGATCGTGTCCGATTCCAATGCCGGTGGGACCGGCGTCCAGCGGGGCCCGGCGATGGTGGGCAGGGACCGGGAGCTGCGGCTCGTGACGGAGGCGCTGCTGCACCCGCCCGCGGTGGTGCTGGTGGAGGGCGACGCCGGTGTCGGCAAGTCGCGGCTGGTCCTGGAGGCGGCGCGGGTGCTCGGGTCGCACGGCGCGCGCGTCCTGACCGGGATGTGCCATCCGCTGCGCGAGCCGTTCCCGTACGGGCCGGTGATCGACGCGCTGCGCGCCGCGGCGCCGCTCATGGCGGCCCGCGCCCCGGTGGTCGCGGCGGCCGCGCCGCTCGCCCCGCTGCTGCCCGAGCTGGCGCCGTGGCTTCCCGACCCGCCCGACGGCGGGGCGCCCGCCGTCGGCCGCCACGCGATGGTACGGGCGATCCGGGCACTGCTGGAGAGCATGCAGGCGGTGACCCTCGTCGTCGAGGACGTGCACTGGGCGGACGAGGCGACCCGGGAGTGCCTCCTCCTGCTCGCCCGGGACCTGCCTCCGGGCCTGGGGCTGGTGGTGACCTACCGGCGCCAGGACCTGCCGTCGGGAGCGGCACCGCTCGGGAGCGCCTACAGCCGCCCGCCCGGAGTCACCGGCGCGGTCGTACCCCTGCAGCCCCTGGACGGGCCCGCGATCGCCGAGCTCGTGTCGAACGCGCTGGGCCGTCCCGCCGCGGACGGTCTCGCCAGGGCGGTGTTCGAGCGCAGCGGGGGGATTCCCCTGGTCGCCGAGGAGGACGTCCACGCGCTGGCCGCCCTGGGAGGGCTGAGCGGTGACGGGAGCGGCGGGAGCGCCGCGCAGGCGGTGGACGAGGCGGGCGCGCTCAGGTCCGCGGGTGTCCCGCGGTCCCTGCGGGAGGTGGTCGCCGACCGCCTGGCGGCGCTGTCCGCGCCCGAGCGCGCGGTGGTGGACGCGGCCGCCGTGCTGGAGGTCCCGTCGAGCGAACCCGTCCTGGCCAGGACGGCGGACCTGGCCGCGGGCGACGCCCAGGCCGCGCTGACGCAGGCGCTGCGCCGGGGCGTGCTGAGCGAGCACCCGGGTCTGGTGTACGGGTTCCACCACGTGCTGTACCGGCAGGCCGTTTACGACGACATCCCCGGGCCGGTACGCACGCGGCTGCACCGGCGGGCCGTCGGCGTCCTGCTGGAGGAGTCGCCGCCGCCGCTGGTCAAGGTCGCCCACCACGCGCGGGCGGCCGGCGACGGCGAGGCGTGGCTGCGGTACGCGAAGGCGGCGGCGGAGCAGGCCGCGGAGGTCAGGGACGACGGCACGGCCGTCACCCTCCTCAACGACATCCTCCAGCACCCGAACCTGACCGCCGAGGACCGGTCCCGGGCGGCGGTGGCACTCAGCGAGGCCGTGGTGACGCGGATCGAGTACCGGCGCAGCACCGCGCTGCTCCGGCGCATCCTCCACGACCCGCAGCTCGCGGTGACGGCGCGCGGCGAGATCCGGCTGACCCTGGGTCGGCTGATGGTCAACCAGGACGACGATCCCGACGGGCGCCTGCAGCTGGAGCGGGCGGTCGAGGAGCTCGGCGAGGAGCGGCCGGAGAAGGCGTCCCGGGCGATGGTCGCGCTGGCCCTGATGGACGACACCACCGCGCGGGAGCAGCGGCGGTGGCTGGAGCGCGCCGAGCAGCTGCTGTCCGGGAGCGGTGACGAGGCGGCGTGGGCCGCGTTCACCGTCAACAAGCTCTCCTGCCTGGCCTCGCGCGGCGATCCGGGCGTGTGGGCCGGTCTGGAGGCCCTGCCGCGCACGGGGCCGGCGCCGATCCTCTTCGAGACCGCCCGCGGCCTGTACAACGGCGGCGAGGCGGCCGCGCTCCTGGGCGACGACCGGCGGGCCCGCCGCCTGGCCGAGGAGGCGCGCCGACTGGGGGAGCGGCTGGAGTCGGACATCCTGACGGGGTACGCCAGGGGGACGCTGTTCCACACCTCCTGGAGGCAGGGGCACTGGGCGGCCGCGCAGGCCGAGCAGGCCGCGCTGCGCGCCGACTACCCCGACCTCGTCACCGTGCAGTGGGAGGACAAGCTCATCGCCGGCGCGACGGCGGTGGCCCGCGGCGAGCTCGCGCAGGGCCTCGACCTGCTCACCGACATCGTGCGCAGCGGAACCGGCCGCCACGTGCTGTGGGAGGCCGCCGCGTGGATCTCCAGGGTCCGCCTTACCCAGGACGACCCCGATGCCGCATGGGCCCTGCTGGCGGGGCCGCTCGCCCAGATGCGCGCCACCGACCACTGGGCCGCGGGCCATCCGCTGATATCGGTGGTCGTGCGTACCGCCCTGCTGCTCGGCGACGCCGGTACTGCCCGCGATGTCGTGGAGAGCGCGGAGGAGGCGACCGCGGACTGCGACACCCCGGCCGCCCGTGCCGCCCTGCACACCGCGCGGGGCCTGCTCTGTGCGGGCACGGACCCCGTCCGCGCGGGCACCGAGCTCGGGCGTGCGCTGACCCTGCGCCGGGACATCGGTCGCCCCTACGACACGGCCCTCGCGATGGAGGACTGCGCCGCGGTGCTGGCCGCGACCGCTCCCGAGCAGGCCGTCGACCTCCTGAACCAGGCGCTCGGCACCTACGAGGGTCTGGGTGCCCTCTGGGACGCCGACCGTTGCACGCACGCCCTGCGCGGGCTCGGCGAGATCCACCCGCAGCCGCGCGGACGCACCGGCTACGGCAATGAGCTCTCACCGCGCGAGGCCCAGGTCGCCCGGTACCTCGCCCGGGGCGCGACCAACAAGGAGATCGCCCAGGCGCTCTTCCTGTCCCCCCGGACCGTCGAGCAGCACGTGAGCAAGGTGCTGCGGAAGCTCGGGGTCACCCGCGCGGCCGTGCCCGGCATCGCCGCGCTTCCCCCGGAAGCCGGTCCCGGCGGTAGCCGGTCGCAGGACGGCCGGTAGGGCCTCGCGGCGCGGTCCTGACGAGGGGTCACGGCGCCGAACCGGTGGGCGCCGTGACACCGGTGCCCGTTCGGCCCGCCGATCGGGGAAGCCCGCGTCCCGCCGTGAAACGGTTCGGCCGAAACGCTGGTGAAGTCTTCGTATATCGAATACGTTTCACTGGCGCCGATCGGAGGCCGGCCTCCGATGGGCTGCCGAGCCCCCGTACCTCCCCCACCCACCGGAGGATTTCGTGACCGGAACACCCCAGCCCGTCGGTCGTAGATCGGTCCTGCGCGGCCTGCTCGCCGCCGGCGCTGCCGCGTCCCTGCCACAGATCGTCAGCCTGGCGAGCGCCTCCGCCGCGGGCATCTCCACCGGCTCCTACGCGATCCGGTTCGACCAGGCCGCGAAGCAGACCATCGCCGGCCTCGGGTTCGAGATCCAGTCCGACTCGATCGGCTCCGGCAACCAGGGCATGCCGGACCTGGTCAGCGGTGTGCCGTACGACCTGACTCCCGCGGAGCGCACCCGCTTCCAGCAGCAGATGCTCAAGGCCGGCCGCTCCGACCGGGGCTTTCGCTACTGCCGCCTGGCGATGGGCCTCTACCACCGCGGCCTGACCCCCGACCGCAAGCGCTTCGTCGACCGCTACGAGAACCAGACCGCCCTGCTGGCCGACATGGTCCGCGGGGCCGGCGTCGAGGGTCTGGCCGTCGAGTACTGGTCCCCCGCCCCCGGCTGGAAGGCCAACAACAGCCTCATCAAGGGCAGCCTCGCCTCGGGCATCGACCTGGCGGCCTTCGGGGACGCCCTGGTCGACGATCTGAGGTACCTGTCCGACCGCGGCCTGAGGATCTCCTACTGGGGCCTGCAGAACGAGCCCCGCTTCCAGACCAACTACGCCTCCTGCGCGTACACGCCCGCCCAGTACCTGGCCGCGCTCAAGGCCGTCGCCCCGAAGATCCGCGCCGCCCACCCCGGCGTGAGGATCCACGCGGAGAGCCTGGACGGCTGGAAGAACGACATCGGCAAGGCCCTCACCGCCTCGCCCGAGGCCATGGCCCTGATCGACGGCTGGAGCTTCCACCGCATCGGCAAGGACAGCACCGAGCAGATCACCGGCGACTTCACCTCCGGCGCCGGCGGCAAGCCCGTCTTCAACAACGAGTTCGAGTACCTCCAGAGCCAGGGGCCGATGACCGACTGGCGCACCGTCAACACGGCGCAGTCGATCATGAACTGGATGACCTTCCAGAACTCGCCGACCTGGTGGTGGCTGCACGCCCTCAAGCCCACCACCAACGCCGAGTCCGAGGGCTACTCGCTCGGCTTCTGGCGCCCCCCGCACGACACCGACTTCTCGCACCACGCGCAGATCCAGGTGGGCCACTGGGACTTCAACCCGCGCAACTGGAACGCCGTCTCGGGGTTCGTCAAGTACATGCCCTGGGACTCGGTCCGCTACCACGTCGACGAGCCCCGCCACACCGACGGCGCCTACTACTCCGAGCACCGGATCATGGCCTGGCGCACCACGGCGGGCAAGCCGGTGTTCGCGCTCACCAACCGCTCCGCCACCGAGCCCTTCACCTACACCGTCGACACCCAGACCGCCGCCGGCTTCCAGGGCCACCGCTACGGCCCGGCCACCAACGACCGGACCCTCGCCGCCAAGACCGGCCCGACGCTGGAGATCACCGTCCCGCCGCTCTCGATCGAGTTCTGGGTCCGCACCCCCTGAGACCCCGGGCGCCGGCGGCACCGCTCATGGGTAGCGGCCGTTCTCCGCGCTGGGTGACCCGACACCTCGAAGCGTGGGGAACGGCCGCTTCCGCTGTCCCGGGAGGAACCGCAGATCAGCAGGTCGGGTGACCTGTGAGGTCGGGCAGGGAGCTCAGCCCGCTGCGGGAGCGGCTGCGGGACCGGGGCCGGGGCCGGGACCAGGCCCGCCTTCCCCGTCGGGGGCCTGGTGCCCTTCGGGTCCTGCGAGCGCCCCGGGATCCTCCAGCTGGTGGATCAGCGCCTTGAGCGTCGCGATCTCGTCGTGCAGGGCCTTCTTGCCCGCCTTGGTGAGCTGGATCCAGGTGCGGGCGCGTTTCCCCTCGTAGCCCTTGTCGATCGTGACCAGACCTGCCTTCTCCAGGACGCCGAGGTGCTGGGAGAGGTTGCCGGCGGTGAGGCCGAGCGTGCTGCGCAGGTACGTGAACTCCACCCGCCGGGTCTCCTTGGCCACTGCGAGGATGCCCAGCCGGACACGTTGGTGCACGACGTCGTCGAGGCTGCTGGTGGGGTGTTCGGTCATGCTGCGGACCGTACCCGGACCCGCTGCAGCAGGGCGAGTCCGATGCCGCCGAGGAGGAGCACGCCTCCTTCGAGCAGGATGTTCGGGAGGAAGCGCCACGGCGACGGGTCCAAGATGTCGACGGGGCTGAACATGGCGGCCAGGTAGGCGCAGGTGATGGCGAGGAGCACCCAGCTGCGCTCGATCCGGGCGAGCAGCAGCAGCGCCAGCCCGATCGTGCCGGCCGGGCTCACCACCGTGTCGAGGAACAGGACGAGTGGCGCCGGCCCGTGAATCCAGGTGAGGAACCCCGGGGACAGGACCGTCCACGTCACGTAGACGGTCATGAGCGCGACCAGGGCGATACCCAGTGCCAGGTACGGTCCGACCTTGATACCCAGGCCGAGCCGGTGGGAACGGCGCAGGTAGAACCAGTAGATCGCGCCATAGGCCAGCATCAGTGCCACCGGCCAGTACCACATCGCCGGCGGCAGGTCGGGGGCGTCGGGGTCGCCCTGGCCGTAGCGGACCACCGGTGCCGCGCCGAACCGCACGGCGGCGAAGGCGAGAAGGGGGAACCAGGCGCCACGCTGCTCACGGCGGACGTGGTGGACCAGGGCCCGCTTCATGTCCAGGAGTTGGCGGGGGTCGCTGGGGGACGGGACGGGCTGAGTCGTCATGCAAAGAGGTTTGCATGACAAACCGATTGAGTCCAGAGATCTGTTTGCGTATTGCCCTCAAGGGCAGGGGAGAGGGGGCGGGTCGCTGCGGTGCCGGGCTCGCGGTCGTCCCCGCCTCCCCTCCTCCCGTTGGGGTCCGCCTACTTGCTCTGCAGCCTCCCCAGCGGCTCGGGGTCCGCGTCCAGTGCGGTGGCCGCCGCCGTCCAGCCGGTGTCCTCGGGGTGGAGGGCGCTGCGCAGGAAGGCTGTGCTGAGCTGCTGGATCAGGGCGACGCGTGCGGGACTCTCGTCGGTTGTCTCGGCGGCCTCGTACCCGGGGATGCCGCCGAGCGAGTGCTCGGCCCCGAACAGGGTGAGCAGGCTCTTGCTGCCCGGGCTGTGGGTGTAGGGATCGGTGAACCAGTCCGGTCCGCGCGTGGACAGGTGGGACCGGTCGTGGTCCCCGGCGACGATGAGGGCCGGCGCGGTCATGGTGTCGAAGGAGGGCCGCAGGAAGGGCAGGTGCTCGGCGGTGAACGGGGTCAGGGAGTCTCCCAGGCCGGTCAGGGCGAGCAGCACACCCGCCTTGACGCGGGGGTCGGACAGGTCCTCGCCGGGTGCGCCGTCGGGGTCGAGGACGCGCGCGCCGAGCAGGGTGCTCGCGCTCTGGGCTCCCCAGGAGTGGCCGGCCGCGGCGATGCGGTCGTGGTCGATGCGTCCGGCGAGACCCGGTACGGAGGCCTCCAGGACGTCGAGTCCGTCCAGCGCGCGCGTGAGGTCCTCGATTCGGAAGCGCCAGATCCTTGGCGTGCGGGGGTCCTCGGCCGGAAGGCCGAGTGTCCTGGAGTCCAGGTGGGTGGGCTGGATGACCACGAAGCCGTGGGCGGCCCAGAAGTCAGCCAGCGGGGCGTAGCCGTTCATCGACCAGCCGAAGCCGTGCGAGAAGACGATGACGGGCAGGTCGCTACCGGTGGCGGGGGCGGAAACGCGGACCTGGAGGTCCTCGCCGCGGCCCGGGGCGGGCAGGACGACCGGCTTCGCGGACACCACCGTGACGGGTGCGTCCGCGGCGGTTCGGGCGTCCTCGGCGTTCTGGGCGTCCATGGCGTTCGAGTCGGACATGGGAGTGCCTTCCGTTGGGTTCTTCGCAGTCCCGGGTTCCGTGGGTTCGGGGCCCGGCGGTGCCGGTGGGTGCTTGTCCTGCACGGACATGCCGGACCGGCCCCCGGTCTGCCACAATGGGCGAAACGGAACCTCGTTCCGCTCACGATACGGAACATGGTTCCGCTTTGGCAATGCCATGGAAGGAGTGCCGCGGTGAACGGTAATGACGAGGGCATGCCAAGCGTGTCGGGATCCCAGCGCAGGGACGCCCGGCGCAACCAGCAGGCCCTGCTGGACACGGCCGCCGCGGTATTCGTCACCTCGGGCGTGGAGGCGCCGGTACGCGACATCGCGGCCAGAGCCGGTGTCGGGACGGGCACGATCTACCGCCACTTCCCCACCCGGGCGGATCTCGTCATCGCCGTCTACCGCCACCAGGTCGAAGCCTGCGCCGAAGCCGGCCCGGCCCTGCTGGCAACCTGCCCGACACCTCACGCCGCCCTCGGGAGGTGGGTCGACCTCTTCGTCGACTTCCTGGTCACCAAGCACGGCCTCGCATCCGCACTGCGCAGCGACGGGTCCGGTTTCGAGGCGTTGCACGCCTACTTCCTGGAGCGCCTCCTGCCGGTGTGCGCCCAACTCCTCGACGCCGCAGTCGCCTCCGGTGAGATCAGCCCCGGCCACGACGCCTACCAGCTCATGCGAGGCGTCGGAAACCTCTGCATCGGCGCCGACAGCGACGTTCGCTACGACGCGCGCCGGATGGTCGAGCTCCTCGTCGCAGGACTTCGCCGGTCGTAGCCGCCCTCTCCGGTCAGGCCAGGGCGACCAGTCGGTAGAGCGGGTCCGGTCGAGCTATGTCCTGGTCCGGCAGCGACGCCAAGTCCCGGCACAGCCAGGCGATCTCCTCGGGGCGGGCCTCGCGACTCCAGGGGAAGCGCCCTGCGCCGATTCGCTCACGCCACTGGCGCGGGCTCCGGCCCTGGCCGATCCCGGCGAAGCCCGTCTCACCGACCGGCCGCAGCCCGTGCCCGGCGCCCAGTTCCACCACGCGGTCGAAGCCGTCGGCCGCGCGCGGGGCGTACTTGCGCCGCAAGGGTGCCGTCACCTCGGCGACGTCGCTCGCGATGCTGAAGGCGGCTTGGTCCTTGTCCACGGTCGTGACCAGGACGCCGCCGCCCCGCAGGACCCGCGCACCCTCGGCCAGCACGGGCGCCGGGTCGGACAGCAGGTGCAGCAACCAGATCAGCACCACCGCGTCCGTGCGGGCCGACCCGATCGGAAGGCGTGCCGCGTCGCCGAGCACCACACCGAGCGGCAGCCGCCCGGAGGCCAGTTCCACCATGCCCTGCGAGCGGTCCACGCCGAGGACCGAACGCGTCGGGCGGCACAGCCGCGTGGTGACGATTCCCGTGCCGCACGCGACGTCCACCAGCGTGCGCGTACCTGCCGGAAGCAACCGTTCGACGGCCTCGGCCGCGGCGGCCGCCCGGGCCTCCCCGCCTCGCGAGACGTCGTACGTCCCGGCTTCACCGTTGTAGTCGATCACCACCACAACCTAACGGAGGTGCGCACCGTGCCTTTAGGGCCGAGCGCGGGCCGTACCTGCCGGTCGGCAGGTACGGCCCGCTGAACTCAAGCTCCGAATCGTCGAGTTGTGGGTCGTCTCACGCGGGACGGTTCACCGGGTCGGACTGACAGGGCCGCCGATCAGAGGAGTTGGAAGGACCACTCCTGCTTCCAGCCGCCCTCACAGCTCCACACACCGAGCTGCTTGAAGTCGGCGTCGTGGGTGAGGCAGTCGTCGTCGGAGATCCGGATCTGGTACCTGCCGTTGCCGACGCTGACGAACTCCCACTTCTGGTTGGAGGTGTTGCCCCAGGCCTGCTGCTCGGCGACATAGGTGTCGGGGTTCTCGGTGAGGTTGAACCCGAGATCGTTGACGATCCGGTAGTGATCCCCGCCCAGAGGCTTGATCGTCCAGCGGGACCCCTTGTACCCCAGGATCCCGCCCACGATCGGCGAGCCCCAGCTCGCGGTCTCGTTGGGTGGTGAGGCGCCCAGCCCGTTGGAGAGCTTCAGGAACAGCGGCCGCTCGGTCGGGATGCCGGAACCGCCGCCGCCCGTCGGGGGCTTCGGGTCCTTCGGGTCGGTCGGCGTGCCCGGTTCGGCCGGGGTGATCACGCCGCCGGACCTGGACTCCAGGACCCACTCCTGCTGCCAGCCCTGCTTGCACGTCCACACACCGAGCTGCTTGAAGTCGGCGTCGTGGGCGAGGCAGTCGTCGTCGGAGATCCGGATCTGGTACCTGCCGTTGCCGACTCCGAAGAGCTCCCACTTCTGCTTGGAGGAGTTGCTCCACGGCTGGAGTTCGGCCATGTAGTTGCTGTTCTCGGTGAGTTCCAGCCCGTAGGAGCTGGTGATCCGGTAGCGACCGCCGCCCACCGGGGTGACCTTCCACTTGGATTCGTTGCCGCCCCGGATCCCGGGGACGACCGACGCGCCGGCCGAGCCGCTGAGCGGGACGGCGCCCAGCCCGTTGTCGAGCTTCAGGTACACATCGGCGCCGTTGGCGGGCGTGGTCGGGGTGGTGGTCGGCGGGGTGCCGCCCCAGGCCCAGTTCTGGTTGGGCGCGTCCCGCTTGTCCTCGGAGCCGCAGGCCCAGGCCGCCACGGTGCTGCCGTTGCCGGTCCGGCCGCTGAAGTCGTCGATGCAGACGTCCTTGGACCGGTCGTCCTGGTCCGTCATGTGCCGAAAACCGCCGCTGGCCGACATGTTCCAGCGCTGACCGGGGATCTCCAGGCAGTCCCAGATCTGGAGCTTGGTCCCGTTCCCGGTCTTGTTGGCCTCCAGGTCGAGGCACTTGCCGTTGGCCGCCCGGAGTTTGTAGCCGTTGTAGGTCCACTTCTGGGCGTCGCCGCCGTTGCACTCCCACATCTGCACGGGGGTGCCGTTCGCGGTGCCGTTGCCGCTGACGTCCAGGCAGGCGTGGTAGCCGGGGGCGCTGACGTCGGGGGTCAGGCTGCCCGTCCTGCTGCCGTAGCCGGAGCGCGCGGGGAAGTGGATGGTGCGCACGTCACCGTCGCACTTGTAGGGCCGCGCGGTGCCCATCCGGCAGGTCCACGGCTCCTTCTTGACGCTGTCGCCGTCGTTGCCGACGAACGCCCAGTTCATGTAACCGCCGTCGCCCCGGTTACGGAAGGTCGACTCCCCCTGGAATACCCAGATCCGGAACTTGTCGTAGCCGGAGGGTTCCTTCTTCTCCTTGTCCAGGAAATGGTTCAGTTTGTAGGTGGTGTCGAGCAGCACGCCCTTCATGTCGGGCTTGTGCTCGTTCGTGAACCACTCGGTGTCATAAAGGTCGGTGCCCACGGTCTTGAACACCATGACGTTGAACCCGGGAAACTTCTCGCTCAACTTCGTCGCGGTGTTCTTGGTGAACTCCGCGTTGTCCAGCTTGTTGAGGTTGGCCGCACTGTGCATGAGCTTGATCACGTCGAAGGTGGCGCTGATCAGCGAGGACATGCAGTTGCCACCGCCCGGCACGGCAGGGGTTCCGCAGGTCTTGTCCACCGGGGCGTTCGGCGCAGCCTCGGCCTGTACGGTCAGGCCGGAGAATACGGCGACTGCGGCGACCCCGCAGGCAAGGGCGCGTTTCAGGCGGGACAGGGGTTGCATGTCGGAATCATCTTTCTTGTTCGGATCGGAGACACGTCTTTCGTCTCGACAAAGATGGATGCTAGGCCCCGGAATCCGCCGTCCCGCGACTCCTTACGGCATCCATACGGCAAGGCCGGGCGGTCTGCCTTTTCGGGCATGGTCGTGGGTGCGGCCGTGAGCGTGGGCGTGGGTCGCAGGACGGTATGTCGATGGCCGTGAGCAGTCGGCCTGGTCGGCGCGGTATCGCGCGGCGCGGGACGGCTCGACTTCGTAGGATGGGAGCGCCCGCCGGTGCTCGCCGCGGAAGCTCCGTGCGAGCGGGCCGGTCGGGATTCGAAGAGACGGTCCGATGGCTTCGACGCCGACGTGCCGAACCGGCGCCCGGCCGAGCCTTCATCGGGAGGCGAGTCCGATGGCTGACAGCCCAGTCCCGGGGATTGACCCCTCCGCGCAGCCGAGCGGAGACGGGTGTGTGGAGTGCCTGGCGGGGGACGGGCCGGGGTGGTGGTTCCACCTGCGGCGGTGCGCCGCGTGCGGGCACATCGGATGCTGCGACTCCTCACCCTCCCAACACGGCACGAGGCACGCCCGGGAGGCGGGGCACCCGTTCCTGGCGAGCTTCGAGCCGGGGGAGGAGTGGTTCTGGAACATCGAGACCGAGCAGTACTACGAGGGGCCGGAACTGGCTGCGCCCGCCGCCCACCCCACCGCGCAGCCGACTCCCGGCCCGAGTGGCAAGGTCCCTGCCGACTGGCAGCTTCACCTGCACTGACCGGCTTCACCTGCACCGACGTGCTCAGAACAGCAGCCGCACCTGCACGGACGGGCTCAGAACGGCAGGGTCGGCAGACGCGGGTCCGTGACTCCACCCGGGCAGGCGAGGCGGCCGACGTCCCAGCCGGCCCGGACAGCTCCGGCCTGGTACGCGCTCTCGTAGAAGTCGAGTACGGCCGCTCGCGGGTCGGCCTCGGTCCGGGCCGCGTCGTAGCGCAGGACCGCGAGGTGGCTGCCGTCGCGTACGCTCCACTGCGCGGCGGCGGGTGTCAGCGGCTCCTCGGCCAGCTGCGCGGGCTCGGGAGTCGTGTAGGAGTAGAAGGCCGGCTCGCCGAGGTCGGCGTCCCCGAACCAGAACCCGAAGCTGATCAGCTCCCGGGAGTACGCCTCGCGGGTCACCGGGTCCACCTGCGCCGGCTGGTCGAGGGCGCGTTCGGAGAACCGGGTGTGGGCGATGTCGAGCGAGTGCCAGAACAGGTGGACGGGGCTGACCTTGCCCGAGAAGCGCGCCGCGAACTCCTCCAGCACCAGCCCGACCTGGCTGAGCACCTGCCAGTGGCGATTGGCCCAGACGGGATCGTAGGCCGCGTGCTCGAAGTCCTCGGCGAACGGCCGGTCGGCGTCGGGCAGCCGGTACGGCCGGGGGGTCTGCACCTCCACCCGGACGCCCAGGCCTGCCAGCGTCTCCAGGGTCTGCCGGTAGAACGAGGCCACGGACTGGCCGAGGAGTGGGAAGGACTCCGTCCTGCCGTCCGCCATCGCGACGACCAGCCGGTGGTCGACGAAGTCGAAGTCGATGGTGAAGATCGGGTTGCCGTCCGCCTGGCCCATGGGCCGTGTGGTGATCCCGCGCCCGGTGAGGTGGAAGGGGACGTTCCACCAGTGGTTGCGCCGCACGCTCGCCGCAAGGCGGACCTTGCCCACCACCTGCGCGAAGCGGTGCACCGTCTCTTTGGTGTCCCGCCACTCGGCGAGCGGCATCGGTGGGAACAGCTCCATCAGGTGTCCTTCCTGCCCGTCCGCCGCCTTTCCATGATGACCGCGGCGGCCCGGACGTGCAGACGGAGGCCGGATTCAGCGGTTGTCGGGGCGGTCCGGACAGTGGTCCACAGCATCGGCGCGGTGTCGGCCGAGAAGCGCTTCCGGTGCCGTGGTCCCCGTCCGCCCCGGCCTGCGGGTGAGGGCTCGACCGACGGGCCTCAGGTCGGGGGCCTCACAGGCCTTGCCGGTGGTCGTGCCGGGCCTGTCCGGCTGCGGCAGTGTGCTCGCGGATCGCGCGGACGATCGTCTCCCAGTCGGCTCGGTCGATCCCATGGCCTGCGCCTTCCAGGGCCAACAGCCGTGCGGCGGGGATCTCCTGTGCGAGTGCTCTGCCGTGTCCGAGCGGGAACATCGGATCCGCGGTCCCGTGGACCACCAGGGTGGGCACGGCGATCGACGACAGGGGTTCTCGCGGCTGCCTGCCGTCCGGAAGCGAGTCGTGGTTGCGCGCGGCGGCGAAGTCGTGCGCACGCTCGACGTCCCGGCGGACGAGGTCCCGGGCGGCGGACTCGTCGAACGGGCGCAGGCCTCCCGCCAGTACGCGCGCGTACTCGACCAGGTACTCGGTCACCGAGGCGGTCTGCGACCAGTCGACCCGGGCGGTCGCTGCGAACCGCAGGAACTCCTCGGTCGGCGGCGGTAGTTCACGGTCGCCGGTCACCGCGGGGGACGTGCTGACCAGGACGAGCGAGAGGACGCGATCGGCGTGGTCGAGCGCGACCAGCTGCGCGAGCGCCCCTCCGGCCGAGACACCCACCAGGTGCGCGGCCGGGATCCCGTAGGCATCGAGGACGCCGACGGCGTCGCCGGCCAGGTCCGCACCGGTGTAGCCGGGCCGGCCCGGCTCGTAGGTCACCGACCGGCCGGTGTCGCGGTGGTCGTACCGGATCACGAACCGCCCGCCCTCGGCGAGCATCCGGCAGAAGCCCTCCTCCCACCAGAGCATCGAGGCCCCGGTGCCCATGACGAGCAGGACCGGAGGGTCCGACCGGTCGCCGAAGTGCTCGGTGCACAGGGCCACGCCTGCTGTGTCGATCATCCGCTCGGACATCGCCGCGCCTCCTCACCACCCCCATTGTGCGACTGCGCGGGCCAGGTGCGGCACCCGGAGACGCCTCCACTATTCCCTCTTGCTAAGTACCGGTAGTCAGCGTTACGGTGTACCAGTAGTCAGTAGCACTGAATAGCTCACGGAGGAGGTGTTCCATGGCCAAGCTTGTGACGGAGATGCTCAAGGGCACGCTGGAGGGCATCGTCCTCGCGATCCTGTCCGGCCGGCCCGCGTACGGCTACGAGATCACCGCGGGACTGCGGGAACAGGGGTTCTCCGACATCGCCGAAGGGACCATCTACGCGCTGCTCATCAGGATCGAGAAGCGCGGGCTCGTCGACGTGGAGAAGGTCCCGTCCGAGAAGGGGCCGCCGCGCAAGGTGTACTCCCTCAACGCGCAGGGACGGGAGTACCTCGAAGAGTTCTGGAGGACGTGGAGCTTCCTCACGGAACGACTGGAACAGCTCCGCGAAGGAGGCGAGTAGTCATGTCCGAGGTCGAGAACAGCGGCTTCCTCTCGAAGGTGATCGGGCCCAAGAAGCGCTGGCGGGCGTACAAGGCGCGCGTCAAGGAGCTTCCCGGGAACCACCGCGCGGCGGTCGAGGCGATCGAGCGGTACCTGATGCACTTCGTGCCGACCGACGCCGACAGCAACGTGTCGATGTTCGAGGACCTCGTCGACCTGTTCGAGCAGGCCGCGGCGGACGGGACACCGATCCGCGCGATCGTCGGGGAGGACCCGGTGGAGTTCGTCGACGCGTTCGTCCAGAACTACTCGGAGGGAGGCTACGTCCCCGGCAGCGCGCGGAAGCGGCTGACCGCCGCCCTCGCGCGGGCCGCCGGCGAGGACGCGGGGGAGGAGGACAGGACCGCCTGACACCCGCACGGCAGACCGTGCCCGGGCGAGCGCCGCGTCATCGGCGGTCCGCACGGCGACGGACGGGCGGAGCCCACGGGTGCACGGGGTGCACGGGTGCCGCACCGGGACGACGTGCATCGAACAATGCGTGTATCGGACACCGTGTGCACCGGAGAACACCGTGTGCACCGAAACCGTAGGCAAGGAGACTCACGATGGGAAAGGGCAACAACGGCTTCTCCGAAGCAGGGCTGCGCAGACTGCGCGAGGTGCTGGAACGGCACGTCGAGAGCGGGCGGATCCCCGGTCTCGTCGCCCTGGTCGGCCGGGGCGAGGAGACCCACGTCGAAGCGCTCGGGACGATGCGCCATGACGGCGGCTTACCGATGCGCCGGGACACCATCTTCCGGATGGCCTCGACGACCAAGCCGGTCGCGGTGGCGGCGGCGATGGTCCTGCTGGACGAGTGCCGGCTGCGACTGGACGACCCGACGGACCAGTGGCTGCCCGAGCTCGCCGACCGGCGGGTGCTGAAGCGGCCCGACGGCCCGCTGGACGACACCGTGCCGGCCCGGCGGCCGATCACCGTACGGGACCTGCTCTCCTCCACGTTCGGGCTCGGACTGGACATGACGGCCATCGGCTCGCCGATGATGAGCGCGTTCTTCGAACAGGGGGTGTACGGCCGGGAGTGGATGCTGCCGGCTCCGGGCCCGGACGAGTGGATGCGTCGCCTGGGCACGCTCCCGCTGATGTACCAGCCCGGAGAACGGTGGCAGTACAACGTCAGCAACGACGTGCTCGGCGTGCTCGTCGCCAGGGTCACCGGCCGGTCGTTCGAGGAGTTCCTGCGCGAACGCATCCTCGATCCGCTGGGCATGAAGGACACCGGGTTCCACGTGCCCGCCGACAGGATCGACCGGCTGCCGCCGCTCTACGCCCCCGATCCGCAGACCGGAGAGTTCGTGGTGGCGGACGAGGTCGAAGGGGGACACCACAGCCGGCCTCCGGCGTTCCAGTCCGGCGGGGGCGGGCTCGACTCGACCGTCGACGACTACCACGCCTACTTCCGGATGCTGCTGAACCACGGGATGCACGGGAGCGAACGGATCCTGTCCCGGCCCGCGGTCGAGCTGATGACCACCAACCGCCTCACGGCCGAACAGCTGACCGCCCTTCAGGCCTGGGCCCGCGGTGTCGTCCACCTGTCGCACGGCCAGGGACAGCACGGCGGCTGGGGCTTCGGGATGGCGGTGCGCACCTACCGCGGCGACTTCGCGCCCGTCGGCCAGTTCGGCTGGGACGGCGGTAGCGGCACCACCACCTACGCCGACCCGGACAACCAGCTCGTCGGCATCCTGCTCACCCAGACCGGGATGTCCACCCCGGACTCGGCGCGGGCCATCCACGACTTCTGGACCACCCTCTACCAGGCAGTCGACCGCGACCCGAAGTGAGCGCGCGGGCCGCTTCCCGGCCCGTCCCGACTCGAAGGTGCCGGTGCCGGTGCCGTTGCCGGGGTAGATGTAGAGGTTGCCGTTGGCGGTGTTGACGGCGGCGATGTCGCTCTTGCCGTCGGTGTCGAGCCTTGATGAACCGCCACTACCCGCAGGCCGCCAGAGCGGTCCTGCGGGTAGTGGTAGGTCGCTGACCTGTCCGTAAGCCCAGTTGGCCCCGTTGGCCGGTCAGCCCCGCTGGGTGCTCGTCGCGGCCGGCACGGCCACCGGCGACGAGCCGCCGGGCACCAGCAGGTGCGGCGCCCCGCCGCCGTCCGCCGGGACGGTCCAGATGTCGCTGCCCTTCCCGTCCCGGCCCGGCAGCGCGTAGCCGAGGGTCTCGCCGTCGAGCCAGGCCGCCTGGTCGTCCACGCTGCGCGACTCGGCCAGCGGGTGCTCACGCATCCCGGCCAGCTCCAGGACGAACAGCTGCCAGGGCGCGGCCGGGTCGGCCGAGACCTTCTTCTTGAAGGCGATCCGGGTGCCGTCCGGCGAGAGCGAGGGGCACTCGACGTTCTCCCGCAGCGTCCGGGCCGACCAGGCCCGGAGGTCGCCCTCGACCAGGTGGGTCTGGCCGCCGGTCGAGACGGTGGCGTAGAAGCGGTTGTCGTCGTCGGCGAAGTTGACGCCCCAGTAGTTGACGTCGGCGGCGTGGTACCGGGTGTCGCCGACGGTCAGCGGGATGGACTCGATCGACTTGACCAGGTAGCCGGTGCGCAGGTCCAGCACCGATGTCCGGGTGGAGAAGCCGCTGGCCGCGTACGAGTCGCCCACGGCGAAGGTGGTCCAGGAGAGCAGCTGTCCGGAGGCCGACACCCGGGCCCGGTTCGGGATGCCGGGCACCGTCACCGTCTGGAGCTCGGTGAACCGCCGGTCGTACACCACCGCCTGGGTTCGGGCCGGGATGCCGGGCAGCGCCCGCAGGCACAGCGCCCGGTCCCCCGCGGCGTAGAACCGGGCGCAGGACGGCCCGTCCGGGGTGCCCGAGGCCGGCCCGTCCGCTGTGCCCGGGCTGCGGGCGACCCGGCCGGTGGCGGTGTCCCGGTAGTAGAGTCCGGGCTCGTTCAGGGTGAACGAGCTCTCTGCCGCGACGAGTTGGTGCTCGCCGCCGCGCTGCCTGGCGTGCAGCACGTACCCGAGTGAACCGCCCAGCAGAACCAGGACGGCGATGACCAGGATTGTCGAACGCGCCTTCATGAGACCTCCCGTCCCGGCAGGATCCGCCATGCGGCGGTGAGTGCGGCGGCCAGCGCGACTGCGGCCACCGCCAGGGCCGGGCGCGGCCCCCAGCACGTCCAGGCCGCGCCGAACCCGGCCGCTCCGACCAGCCGGGCCAGCGCCTGGCCGGTCTGCAGCACGGCGAGCCCGCCCGCCCGGCCGTCGGTCGGCAGCACCGGTCCGGCGAGTGCCATCAGCACGCCGTCCGTGGCGGCGTAGAACACTCCCAGGAGCACCAGGGTGAGCACGGCGGTCGACCACCCCGTCGGAGCCATCAGGGTGAGGTAGGCCGCGAGCAGCGCACCGTGTCCGAACAGGAACGGGGTGCGTCGTCCGGTCCGGTCCGCGATCCGGCCCGCCGGTACGGCCAGCAGCAGGTAGCACGCCGCCGCGCCGAGCGGCAGCAGCGGGAAGAGCGCGGGCGAGAGGTCCAGGCCGCGCTGGAGCAGCAGGTAGAGGAAGGAGTCGCCGATCGTCGCGGCCCCCAGCAGCGCGGCGGCCGTGACCACCCGCCGGAACACCGGGTCGCGCAGGACCGCGGTCCTCTTCCGCGGCGGCTTCGGCCGGACGACCGGCGCTACCGCACTGGCCGACACCGCAGCCCGAACCGGCACCGCCGCCCGAACCGACCCCGCCGGTCCGGCCGGGACGAACAGCACCAGCACCAGCACGCCGAGCAGCCCGACGGCGAAGCTGACCACGAACACCGCGTCGTACGCGTCCGCCGTCGCCCACAGCACCGCGAACGCGACCAGCGGTCCGAGCAGCGCTCCCGTGGTGTCCATCGCCCGGTGCACGCCGAACGCCCGGCCGAGCGCCTCCGGCGGTGCGCTGAGCGAGATCAGCGCATCCCGCGGCGCGGTCCGCACGCCCTTGCCGAGCCGGTCGGCGGTCAGCGCGGCGGCGATCCCGCCCGCCGCGCCGCCGGCCAGCAGCAGCCCGAGCCGGGAGAGCGCCGAGAGCAGGTAGCCGAACCCGGCGACCGTCCGGTGCCGGCCGCCGCCCCGGTCGGCAAGCCGCCCGCCGAGCAGCCGGACCAGCGCCGTGGCGCCGTTGAACAGGCCGTCGAGAAAACCGAATTGGAGTGGTGAGAGGCCGAGCCCCAGCACCAGGTAGAGCGGCAGCACGGCGGTGACCATCTCCGAGGAGACGTCGGTGACCAGGCTGACCGCACCGAGCGCGATGACCGTGCCGGGGACGCGCCGCCCCGCCCCGGTGGGGCGGGGCGGCGCGTCCGAACGGCGGCCGGTGGTGGCCAGGTACATCATCAGTGGCAGCTGTACTTCGGGCTGCTGTCCTTGACCTGGCCGTCCGTGCCGACGTAGCTCCAGCCGTACCCGGAGTCGGTGAAGTCCAGCTTCAGTACGCCGTACTCACCGCTGATCCGCTTCTGGCTGTTCGGCTGGACCTGCTCGATCGGGTAGGGCTCGGCGCCGCCCATCCCGCCGACGATCTCGACGATCCCGTCCGCGGTGGCCTTCCCCTCCGAGTCCTGCGGGGCGAACCGCTCGTAGTGGTGGTCGTGCCCGTTCAGCACCAGGTCGGCCTTGGCGCCGTAGAGGATCTTCCACACCGGCCGGGAGACCGGGTCGTTGCCGTGGCCGCCCGAGGAGTACAGCGGGTGGTGCCAGTAGGCGGCGATGCACTTCTTCGAGTTGGCCGCCAGGTCGGCCTTCAGCCAGTCGATCTGGGCGCTCTGGTCGAAGGCGTTGGAGTCCAGCGCCAGGAAGTGCCAGTTGCCCTCGTCGAAGCTGTACCAGCTCTTCCCCTGCGGGTAGGCGATGCTGCCGAAGTACGACTTGTACCCGGCGAGCGACCCGGCCGGGTCGTAGGTCTCGTGGTTGCCCGGTACCGGGTGGGTCTTGGCCTTGAACGCGCCCCAGCTCTTGTCGTAGTAGTTCCGGAAGTCCGACAGCCGGGCGTCGTCGTACTGGTTGTCACCCATCGTCAGGTAGAACTGCGGGTTGATCTGCTGGGCGAGTGCGGCGGTCTTCGGGTGCGCGCAGCCGCTGTCGGAGGCGGTGCACTGGGCGGCGATGTCACCCGCCGCCACCACGGTGAACCCCCCGCTCGGGGGCGTCCCGCCGTCCAGCACCCCGTACACCTCCATCTCGAACAGCGAGTACCCGTAGGCCGTCCCGCGCGCCGTCCCGTACATCCGGACGTAGCGGCCCTTGCCGGCCAGCCCCGCCCAGTCGTCCGTGCCGCCGTTCCCGGCCTTCTCCTCGGCCACCGCCGTCCAGGTCACCCCGTCGGCCGACACCTCCAGCCGGTACGCCTTCGCGTAGGCGGCCTCCCAAGTGAGCTTCACCCGAGAGATGTTGGCGTTCTTGCCGAGGTCCACCCGCAGCCACTGCGGGTCCTTCCCCTCCGTACTCGCCCACCGCGTGGTGGCGCTTCCGTCGAACGCCTTCCCCGCCGCGTACGACGACCCCTCCGTGGACGAGGCCGTCGCGGCCTTCCCCTGCGAGATCAGCGGATCGACCGCTGCCCCCGCCCGCCCCGACCAGCCGAGCAGCAGGCCGCCGAGCAACGCGAGCACGGCGGCGAACACTCCGACACGAGCAGGTCTTGCTGAGACTCCCAGACGCATCCCTGGACTCCCTGACCTTGAGAAACGGCGAGAGCTGGACACCGGTGCGCTCCATGTGGGAGCCCACCGGCCAAGCGGTGACCGCACCACCGCGGCGGCCGGGTCAGAGCTCTCACTGAGCGCGTCACGCCCCATCGGGAACGGGCGCCGCGCCGAGCCGCCAGCCGACAGAGTAGTAGAAAGTAAAGTTTCCTATCAATAGTTGGGCGGCATCGAACTCCCGTCTGGCCAAAGGCCCCTCGGTGCCGACGGCCGGTCGGCTCAGGCGGCGGGGCGGCGCCCGTTCGCCCGTCGGCGTTCGGCGAGGGTGAGGAAGAGGGAGAGGTTCGGGATCCTGCTCACCGCGGCGTCGACCGGTCCGCGGCGCCTTCCGGCGACCTTGACCGTGACGATCCCGTTCGCCGCCCTGATCTGCTCGATCTCGTGCCAGGGAACCGACCCCCGCGCGGACCCGATCTCGTCCCGGGTCATCCAGAGGGGGCCGAAGTCGAGGCGTCCTCCCGACTCCATCGCGGCTGCGGCTCCGGGGAGTTGTGCCCGGGTCACCGCGTTCTGGATGGCCGGCCCCCAGTCCTGGGGCCTGCCGAACTTCCCCTTCTCCGCGACCTCGCCCATCCGGTCCGCCCGTCCCCGCAGGACGACCCTCCCGCCCTCGGTGTCGGTGACCGTGTACTCGTACGCCGTGTAGCCGCCGGCTCCCGTGTGCCGGACGATGTGCTGGAGGACCGAGGTGCTCTCGTAGCGGACGGTGTGGACCCGGCCCTGCACCACGGCGGTGAGGCCGTGGTCGAAGAGGTCGATCCGCAGGCCCCGGTTCTTCCTCGACGTGGACCGCTCGTGCCAGATGGCGAACGGGACCACCAGCAGCAGCCCGAGCGGGAGGACCGCCATGACCGCGGCCGCCGTCTGGGACAGCGCGAGCGCGATTCCTCCGAGGACCACGATCCCCGTCACGGCGCAGCCGAGGGAGCCGCTCTGCGACTGGGTGCCCGGATACACCGCGCGCCGGCCGCCCAGCCGTTCGCGGGCCGCGGCCTCGTCGATCTGCGACAGGAACCGGTCCACGCCGTCCCCGTCACTGTTCCCGCCGCCCTGCCCGCCCTGCCCGCCTTGTCTGCCGTGCCCGCTGCCGTCCGGTCGGCCGTTCGCCCGGCTCTCCTGCTCGGTCATGCTCTTCCTCCTGCGTTCCGGAACTGCGCACCCGGCGGAGCGAGGGCAGGGTGCGTACGTGTCTTCGTCGTGGGCACCCGGGCCGGCGGCTCACCCGCCGCCGGCCCGTTGAGCCCGTTGAGCCCGTTGAGCCCGAGCCGCCAGGCCTGGCCTGTGCCCGGCCTGTGCCCGGCCTGCGCCCGGCCCCGGGCCTCAGCCCGCCGAGGCGAACGAGGCCGCCAGCCGGGGGACGTAGTCGGCGAGCGCGGGGGCCCAGCAGCCGTAGTTGTGCCCGCCGTTGCAGCTGGGCGACAGGCTCGATCCGTCGCCGTAGTCGACGAGGCGGCTGGCGATCCCGAGCTTGTCCAGACGGGTCCGGACGGTGTGGGTGGCGATTGCGGTGAAGTGGTCGATCGGCCCCTGGTCGCCGGTGTAGAGGTCGATCTCGGTCCCGGACAGCTTGGCCAGGTTGGCGACGGCGGCGGGGTTGACCTCGTTCCAGATGTGGTCGGCGTTGAAGACCGGGTACGGCGAGCCGAAGATCGCGTCGCTGTCCACGTAGGTCCCGTAACCGGTGCACTGACCCGTGCCGGAGGTGGTCACCGCGCACAGCGCGCCCGGGAGGTTGAGCTCCGTGGCCACGACCGTCCCGCGGATCTCCGCCATGCCGAGGTCGATGCCGCCGGACAGGGAGGCGACGTGGCCGAACAGGTCGGGGCGGTACTCGGCGTAGCGCAGCGCACCGTAGCCGCCCATGGACAGGCCGACGACGGCCCGGTGGGACCTGTCGGCGAGGGTGCGCAGGTTGGCGTCGATGAAGGGGACGACCTGCCGGGTGTGGAAGGTCTGCCAGTTGGCCGCGCCGAGGGCCGTGTTCTGCATCAGCCAGTCGGCGTACCAGCCCTTCAGGCCGCCGTCCGGGACGACGGTGATCATCGAGTCCGAGTGCAGGGCGGGCGCGGCCGCGGCGTCGTCCACGGTGCCGGCCCCGCCGTGCAGGAAGTAGGCCACCGGCCACCGCCGGCCGGGGTCCTCGGCGTAGCCCCGGGGGAGGAGGATGCGGATCTTGTGGGTGCCGGACAGCTGGGCGGTGGCCACGGTGAGCGTGAAGTCGGTGCTCGAACGCACCTCGGGCGCGCCGATCCGGGTCAGGCCGAACCCGTCGGCGAAGGGCGGCGGGGCGGTGTCGTCGGCGTGGGCGGGCGCGGTGGTGAGCAGCGCGGTCACGGCCATTGCCGCGGCGACGACGGTCGCCCTCGTGCGGCGGCGCCAGGAGGGCAGGAGCGAGGTCATCAGCGGTCCTCTCGGGTGGGAGTGGGCACGGGTGCGGGTGCGGTCGGGGGCCTCGGCGCGGGCAGGTCCGGCGCGGGAAGGCCCGGGGCGGGAAGGCGCCGCGCGGGGCGCGGCGAGGCGCGTCCGGGGCAGCGGCTACAGCGCGCAGTAGGCGTCGACCGTCGCCTTGCCCGTGTCCTGCTGGCCCCTGGTCCCGGCCAGCAGGTGGAACTCGTTGTTGGCGCGCGCGACCTGCTTGGCGCCGTCGTCGCTCGTGTACCAGTCGCTGAAGTAGCCCAGCACGGCGCCGTTGTGGCTCCAGGCCCACTGCCCGCACGGCAGTTGCACGTGGAGGATGCCCAGGCCGTAGCCCACGGTGCCGTCGGCGGTCACCGGGACGGTGGTCTTGAGCTCGGCCTGCTGCGCGGGCGCCAGGAGCCGCCCGGTCACCAGGGCCCTGGAGAAGGCGGTCAGGTCGTCGAGGGTCGACACGATCGCGCCGGCGGGCCCGAAGGCCTGGATGTTGGAGGTGCTGACGTCCCTGATGCCGATGCTGATCACCGGGTACTCGTACCCGTGCAGGTAGTTGCCGGTCAGGGACGGGTCGGTGGTGGGGTAGGAGGTGTCGCGCAGGCCGAGCGGTTCGATGATGCGGTGCTGGACCTCGGTGGCCGTGTCGTTGCCGGTGACGGCCTTGACCACCATGCCCGCCAGGACGTAGTTGGTGTTGGAGTAGCTCCACTTCTGCCCGGGGGTGCCGGTGGGCTTGCGCTGGGCGAGGCCGAGGTCGACCAGGGACTGCGGCGACCAGGCCTGGTCGGGCCGGGCGTTCAGCGCGTAGGTCAGCGAGAACCCCGTGTCCTTGGCGTAGTCGGGCAGGTCGGAGGTGTGGTTGAGGAGCTGGCGGATCGTGATCCTCGCGCCGTCGTAGCCGTTCGCGTTCACGGCCCCGGGGAGCCACCTGGCGACGCTGTCGTCGAGCGACAGGCGCTGCTCGCCCTCCAGTTGGAGCAGCACGGTGGCGGTGAACGCCTTGGTGTTGCTGCCGATGCGGAACTTCGCCGCCGGGTCGGCGGGCACCCGGGTGGACAGGTTGCCGACGCCCGCGTGCACGTACTGGGTGGTGTCGCCCTGGCGGACCAGGCCGATCACGCCGGGGTATCCGTCGGCGACGCCCTGCTGCGCGCCGGCCTGGAGGATGCCGGCGGCGGTCGGGGTGCCGGCGGTCGGGGTGTCGGCGCTCGCGGGGCCGGCGCCGGCCAGGGCGGCGAGTACCAGCGCCGCACCGGCGGCGGTCAGACGTAGGGGCTTCATCGGACTCCTTGGGCTGAGGGTGGTCCCCGGCGGCGCGCTGCGCTCGCCGTTCCGACGTTGCCGCGGGCGCCGCGAAGGCCTCGGGCACCTCCGCTGCGCCGGCGCCGTGCCGGCCGGGTCCCTCCGATGCTGCTGCCCGGGCGGCCGGTCGGACAGGCCACGGCACCGGCCACATATGACCGGCCGCCCCGGACACCGCGTCGCCGCCCGCCCGCCCGGGCCCGGCTGCGGGGGCCGCTACGGCGATCCGGCCGGCGCCTGCGGTGCGGGTGGGAACGTGGCCGGGGCGAAGGCGGCGTGACGATGACGGAACGTCCGGCCGAGGTGGTGCTGCAAGCGCACGTGCCGGAACTGGTAGACCGCACCGGTCTGCCGAAGCACCCCGCGGTGGTACGCGTCCTCCAGGAACGCCGCAGGCTGCCAAGGCAGCCGGCCGGTCAGCGGCAGCAGGACGCGGGACAGCACCACCCACTGCCCCCAGGCGGTGAAGGCGAGGAGATAGGCGGCCGTCCCGCCGATCCCGCCGACCGCGCCGATGAAGAGGCCGTCCGCCAGCCCCCAGCTCAGCGGCCCCAGCAGGCCCTGGAACAGGTCGACGACGAGGCGCCCGCAGATGGCGATGGCGAGGGTGAGCGCCGGCGCCAGGACGAGGAACTGCCGCCCGACCGTCGCGCGGTTCGAGGACAGCAGACCGGCCGGGGTGGCCGCGGAGGACACGTCGACGGGCGCCTCCAGCGCGGCCGAGAGGCCGAAGACAAGGCCGGCGGCCGATCCGAAGACCAGCCCGAAGCACACCATGTTGATCAGGGTGCCCTCGACCACCTCCGCGTCGCCGAGCGGGATCCCGGTGTAGAGCGAACGCTCCAGCGTGAGGGCGCACGCGTACCCGACGCCCATCACGGCCCCGCCGAACAGGCCGTTCCCGAACCGGGTGACGAAGGTGCGGACGGGTCGGCGGCCGAGGCTCCCGCGCGTGCCGGGCAACCGCAGCCGCACGCGGGTCGGCTCGAAGGCCCTCCCGCCGCCGAGCGTGAGCAGGATCGCGTAGACCGAGCCGAAGGCCAGACCTGCGACCGGGCCCATGAGGCTCCCCTGGAGGAGGATCTCGCCGATCCCCAGCGGGGCACCGAGCAGGGGGCTGACGAGCAGACAGGCGAGCCAGTCGGACAGCGCGACGCTCAGGGAGGTGGCTGCCACGACGGCGGTGATGCGGGTGGAGCGCGGCAGCGAGTCGCCGAGCTGCCACCAGGCGAGGTCCTGCCGGTCGTGCTCGAACCGCGCCAGGTGGTGGGCGAGATGGCCGAGCCAGTGCTGTGCCCGATCTGGGTCCCAGCCCGGTGACCTGGGCTGGTGGCCGGGGGCGTCCCGCTCGGGGGCGCGGTGCCGGTAGACCGCGGGGACGAAGCCCGACAGCAGGTGTTCCTCCAGCGCCCTCGCGGTGGGGAAGCGGGCGGAGTCGAGCAGTTCGGCGGGATCGCGGCCGGGCGTCTCGCTGTAGATGGCGCGGGCCAGGATGACCATGAGCGGGGTGGTGAGCGCGGTGGCGAGGTTCGCGGCGGCCGGCGTCTCCCCGGCCCGCAGCTCCTCGAGGACGGCGTCCCATCCGCCGCCGTCCCTGGTGCCGCTGCCGCTGCCGTTGCTGCTGGTACTGCCGCCGCCGCTGGTGCCGTCGCCGTCGTGGCCGCCGCCGGAGATCGTCCGGGCGGTTCGCGGCAGGTAGTCGACCAGGTCGTCGGGGGTGAGATCGGTCAGCTCGATGCCGGCGGCCCACAGCAGCGGGGCGTGTGCCTCCTGGACCGCCTCGGCGAACTCGCCGCGCCGACTGGTGAGGACGAGCGGCAAGGAGGTGGCGTTGAGCACGTCGAGGGCCTCTCGCCGCAGGCCCTCCGCGATCTCGTCGAACCCGTCCAGCACCGGGAGGATCAGATCGGCGTCGACCAGCGCGGCGGCCAGGGTCGAACCGCGGGGGCCCCGGCGGGCCAGGTGCGGGTGGTCGCGCAGCAGCCGGCCGATCAGCCAGTCCCGCAGCGCGGTGGTCGTCGGGTCCCAGGAGCCGAGGCCGAGGACGACCGGCACCCGGTCGAGGGCGGTCGGGGCCGCCTCCAGGTGGTCCAGGAGGAACCTGATCGCGAGGACCGACTTGCCGGAGCCCGCCTGCCCGAGGATCACCAGCCGCCCGGAGCCGATCCGCCGGTAGACCTCCGCGACGCTCCGCAGATCACCGCTCAGGTCCACCGGGCGGGGCACGGCACCCGGCCCGAGCCGCTGGATGTTCTCCGGGCGGTCCGTGAGACCCGCGGGCGCGGGCTGCCACCGGACCGGAAGCGGAAACGGGTCGTGGACGCGGCGCTGCGCCTCCTCGCGCCGCCAGCGCCGCCGGACCTCCGTCGCCAACTCCTGCGCGGCGTCGGCCAGCACGGCGGGTATCGGCCGGGGCGAGGGGGGCGTGGGGGCTGCGGAAGCTGCGGGTCCGGGCAGTTCGGGTGATGCGGGCAGCGTGGGCGGTGCGGCGGGTTCGGGCTGTTCGGGCTGTCCGGGGGCGTTTCCGGGCGGCGCGGCAGCCGATGCGAGAGGTCCGTCGGCCACGGCGGGGCGCTCGTCGGCCGTCTCGTCCCGCGAGGTCGCGAGGGCGGCCGCCAGGTGCCGGCGCTCCTCCTGGCTGATGCCGAGGGCGTCGGCCAGCAGGTTCACCGTACCCAGCCGGTGGTCGGTGGATCTCCCGCTCTCCAGCCGGCGGATCGTGCGCACGCTCACTCCGGACCGTTCGGCCACCTGCTCCTGCGTCAGGCCCGCCTGACCGCGCAGCCGGCGCAACAGCATGCCGAGCCGTTCTGCCACCGAAGTGCCCCTCTACTCGCCGGTAAGGTCCGGCGGCGAGCCTACCCGTGACACCCGGTCAGGTATGGCCGGTCGCTTGGCCTGTCCGCCGAGCATGACCAACGCCACAATCGCTGCCCTTACGGACCCGTCGCACGGCAGGACACGAGGAGACGACGTGGCATTCCGCTACTGGTGCGGTGAGTGCGGTTTCAGGACGTCGTGGCTCGGCCGCTCCGAGGGGGAGCGGCAGCAGATCGAGCACTACGCCAGGCGGCACCCCGGCACTCCTCCCGGCGGCCATGTCGAGGCCGGCCGGAGCCGGGACGGCGGCTGCGGTTGCGGTTGCGGCTGCCTGCCGCTGGCCGTGGTCGCGCTCCTGCTGCTGGTCCTCGCGGCGGCGTGCCATCGCTGAGGCCGTGCCCGCCGCCGCGCCGCCGCCCCGCCTCTACAGGAGGCGCTTGATGTCGCCGCGGGCCCGGTAGAAGCCGCCGTCACCGGACTCCCGGACCTCCGCCACCAGGTAGCGGGCGCCCGCCACCCGGATGTCCTTCGGGAACTGCACCCGGCGCTCCGGGTCGAAACCGGGTGCCACCACCCGCACCCGCAGCCGGCTGCCGTCCTGCACGCACTCGACCTCGATCCCGGTGGCGCCCGCCGAGCCGGCGGCCACCGTCTCCACCTCGGCGCCCGCCACCGACGCCGTCCAGCCGTTGCCGTCCACCTCGGCGGCCTTCGGCAACTGCCCCTGCTCCGCCGCCAGCACCGCCTGCTCGCTCGCGTCGAGGCAGGCCAGCGACCCGTCCGTGGTCACGATGTAGAGCCGGCCGTCGCGGTACTGCATGCTGTACGCCGAGCCGCAGCCCGTGCCGAGCTTCCACAACCGGGTGCCGTCCGCCGCGAAGCAGTACACCGACGAGTGGTTGTCCCCGGCGAAGACGTACCGGCCGTCCGGCGAGGCCGCGCAGGAGAACACCGACGCGTCACAGCGGTAGCGGGCGGCCTCGGAGCCGTCCGACTTGCGGAGCCGGTGGACCCAGCCGCGCGAGGTGCCGGCGAACACCTCGTCACGCTCCTGCCAGCCGAAGAGCACCTCGCCGGTGGTCGGCACCTGCCACACCGGCTCGCCACCGCGCGCGTTGTAGCGCGCGACGCCCTTCGAGTGGCCGTGGTAGACGGCGTCGGAGTCGCAGCGCACCATCCAGCCGTCCGTCCCGGTGGCGCTGCGCCGCCACTGGAACTCGTCCTCGTGGTCGACCGTGGTGATGCCCCCGCGCGCGTCGGCCACCCCGAGCACGCCGTCGTGGATGTCCAGCCAGTAGATGTCGACGTCCTCGGCGATCTCGTACGCCACCCGGGGCACCTTCCCGCCCAGGTCGTACACCTTGCCGTTGTCGCAGCCGGCGTAGATCCACCAGTCGTCGGCGACGATGCACTTCACGCCGTCGGGGAGCCCGTAGCGGCCGGTGACCCGGCCGTCGTGGGTGAGCGTGTAGACGTCCCCGCGCTCGTTGCCCACCCAGGCGTGCTCCTCGCCGACGAATATCCCGAACGCCGCCGCGCCGGAACGGAAGCGCCACAGAACGGGGGCCTGGCGGGCGGTCGAGCCGCTGCTGACGATCGCGCGGCGGGTCACCGCACGCGGCTGCCGGACCCCGGCCACCGCCGGGGCGTAGCCCTTGCGCACCTTCTCGCCCAGCTTCTTCGCCGCGGCCGAGGCTGCCTTCTCCGCCGTCGGGTACGAGGTCGTGCGAGCCTGGCCCGGCTCCCCGATCCGGCCGTAACGGATGGTCACGGCGAGCCCGGAGACCTTCACCTCGTAGAACTTGTGGGCGCTGCCCGCATCCTCGGAGAGCTCCAGGTACGTGACCTGCTCGTCGACGGCGATCGGCATGGTGGGGCCCCTTTCGGGCGACGGGGGGCGTTTCCGGGCGGCGCCCGGCGACATGACCCAAGGTAGGCCCTGCCACCGACACCGGGTGCGCCGGTGGAGCCGGTGGACGGCTCCGCCCGGCGCTGCGTCATGAACCCGCGTCCGCCCGCGTTCCCGTTCCCCTACACGTCCTGTTGCCCTGCCCCTGCCCCTGCCGCGCCCGTCAGTGCCCTACGCGCTCCTGGGTGCCCTTACGCGCCGGAGCCAGGACCGTCGCCCCGGGCGTCGGGCTCGGCGCCGCGCTCCTCGACGAAGTGCTTGAAGCGGCGCAGGTCGCCCCTCACCATGCGTTCGAGCACGCCCAGCTTGTCGGCGGCCTTCTCGGCGAAGCCGGTGGGCTGGAAGTCCATGGTCATCCTGACGCGCGTGTGGGTCGCGTCGATCGGCTGCAGGGAGACCATGCCGGTGTGCTTCACGTCCTCGCTGGTGGTGCGCCAGGACACCCGTTCGTCGGGGACGCGTTCGGTGAGCTCGGTCTCGAACTCGCGGGACAACCCGGCGATCTTCGTCTTCCAGTGGGCGTGCAGGTCGTCCAGCTGCCTGACCTCCTCCACGCCCTCCATGAACTCCGGGAAGCGCTCGAAGCTCGTCCACTGGTCATAGACGACGCGGACCGGAACGTCCACGTCGATCGACTCCTGCACCTTGCTCATCGCTACACCCACCTCCACGCCGTCCGGGCACTCTGCCGGGTTCTGCCGGTGAACGATCTCCCGAGGCGGAGAGCCGGCCGACGGCACCACCACGAATGTCCGTCCTCCGGTGGCCGACGGCAACCCGGCCGACCGGCTGGGGGCCGCGGGTAATTCGGTTGCGCTGATCTTGAGGGTCGCTAGACTCTGACCGTTCTCGCCGCGGCACCGCCGTGGCTCCGCCGCTGCGCTTCCGTGCTGTGGCGTGAGGACCGACGTGGAGAAGCAGAGGAGGTGTGTCCGGATGGTTGCCGCCGTCTCGCGGCGCGCCCTCGTGTGCGCGCCATACGCCTCCTTCTCTCGTCTTTCGCCCACCGGCTGACGACGCCTCGCAACTGGCGCACGGTGGGCCGTTCCTCAGGAGCCACCGCAGTGCGTGAGCGCTATTCCGACAGCGAAACCTTCTCCCGGGTCCGCCCCAAGGGCGCCCCTCGTCGTGGCCGCCGGTCCGAGCGGTTCGACGACCACGAGCCCGAAGCCGTGTACGGCGAGGCCTTCGGGGCCGGGCTCTCCGGCTTCGACGGTCATGCCGGTCATGCCGGTCATGACGGGCATGACGACAGCCACGGCCACCACGACAGCTACGACAGCTACGAGAACTACGACAACAACGACGGCCACGGCGCCGCCGATGGTCCGGGTCCGGTCACCGACGGCCCGGCCGAGGGCGACCGCTGGTCGACCTGGGACCAGTCCACGCCCACCGAGAAGGGGCCCGAGCCGCGTCCCGCCTGGGTGGTGACCGAACTCGCGGCCGTCGACACCGAACTCGGGATCGTGAAGACCGGCAAGGAGGCCGACGTCTTCCTCCTGGAACGCGGTGTGCCCGGTACCGGCCGGCGCACGCTGATGGCGGCCAAGCGCTACCGCGACGCCCAGCACCGGATGTTCCACCGCGACTCCGGCTACCTGGAGGGCCGCCGGCACAAGGAGTCCCGGATCGCCAGGGCCATGGCCAAGCGCACCGCGTTCGGCAAGGAGGCCATCGCCGGGCAGTGGGCCGCCTCCGAGTTCACGGCCCTGTGCCGGCTCTGGTCGGCCGGCGTGGCCGTTCCGTACCCGGTGCAGATCACGGGCACGGAGATCCTGATGGAGTTCGTCGGCGACGAGAACGGCACCGCCGCACCGCGGCTCGCGCAGCTGCGCGCCGAGGAGGCGGATGTCGAGGACCTGTGGGAGCAGCTCGGCCGCAGCCTGTCGGTGCTGGCCGGTGACGGCTACGCGCACGGGGACCTCTCCGCGTACAACATCCTGGTCCACGACGGACGGTTGGTGATCATCGACGTTCCGCAGATCGTGGACATCGTCGCCAACCCGCGCGGGCGTTCGTTCCTGGAGCGGGACGTGCGCAATGTCGGAGCCTGGTTCGTCTCCCGCGGCCTGCCGGAGCGGCGTGTCGATGAGCTCGTCGAGGCGCTGAGGTTCGACGCCCGGCTGGGGTGACCCGGCCGGGTCCGGACGTCACCCGGGAGGGATGTCACCCGGGAAGTCCGGCAACCGGGAGGTACGTCACCCGCGAGGAGCAGCGCCGGGCGGCGCGGACGCGGCTGCGCCGCCCGGGTGGACCGGCTCCGCCAGGGGCCCGGTCCGGCGGCCGGAGCCGGTGCCGGCCGCCGGCGCCGCGGAGCCTCGTGCTGCCGCCCGGCGCTGCGCGTCGGGGCGAACAGGTCCAAGCTGGCTGTGGCCACGGCCCGGCCGCGGGTTCCTCCCGCGGGGGCCGTGGGCATCCCCAGCGGCTGCCGCCGACGGTCCGTGGTCCAGGCCCGCGCGCGCCGGCGCCGCGAGGGACGGCGGACCCGGGCCGGGGCGCACCCCGAACGTCCGGCCCGGGCCGCGTCCCGAACTCCGAGGGAGGACCTCATGACGTCACCCGCCAACGCATCGCCCGGCGATCCCCGAGCCGCGGCCACCCCACCCCAGGACCTCCGGTTGGAGGCGAACGAGAGGCTCGTGGTCTCGCCGGACTCGCCGCGGTTCGCCGCCGGCTACCGCGAGGTGCGCCCGCGCTCGATCGACGAGGTGCGCAAGCTGCTCGGGCCCGGCAACGTCCCCGACCACGCCCTGCGCCCCGACCATCTCCGCCTGCGCACCGACGAGCTGACGAAGCGCCTGCTGCGCCCGGAGGACCTGGAGGTGAAGGATCCGGTCGCCCGCGGCGAGGCGCGCGGCCTGGCCTACCTGGCCGCGCGCGAGTACGTCCACGCGGCCAGTGTGGCGCCGCTGAAACAGTGGCGTCCGGCGATCGACCGGTGGCTCGCCGACGTGCGGCCGGTCATCCACATCTTCACCGCGGGGGACATCGACATCGCGAACGGTGCGACGCTCACCCTGTCGGCCAACACCCAGGGGCTCGTCGCCCGGCGCATCCGGATGCACGGCAGCGGCCGCATCGTCTGCCGGGGGAACGTGAAGATCAGCGCCGTCTCGGTCGAGGGCACGCCGGCTTAGCGGCGCCGACCCGATTCGGTCGGGACCCCTACCGCGAAACGCACAACGAGAGGTGAGCAACCATGCCTGACATCAACAGCGGCGGCTCGGACGGCGTCGACGGACTCCCCGGGACGGCCGGGGGCACCGGCGCGACCGGACAGGTCGGCGATGCCGGAGTCGACCACTGGGTCGGCAGCGATCCGCCGGGCGACGGCGGCAGCGGTGGCAACGGTGTGAGCGGGGCCGACGGCACCGCCGGCGGTGACGGCAGGAACGGCAGCAACATCGTCCTGGAGGTGGACGACTTCGTCGTCGGGTTCAACGTCAACACGGGCGGTGGCCGCGGCGGCCGCGGAGGTGACGGCGGCCGTGGTGGCGACGGGGGCTTCGGAGGTGGCGGCGGGGAGCCCGCGCACGACGGAGACCCGGACGGTGACGGCGGCGACGGCGGTCGAGGCGGTGGCGGGGGCGACGGTGGCCGCGGTGGTGACGGCGGCAGCGGCGGCAACATCACGATCGTGGCCAACACCATCACGACCGGCACGGTCAGCGGGACGTCGGCCGGCGGCCCGGGCGGACTCGGCGGCGCCGCCGGTGCCGGCGGGAGGGGCGGAGAGCCGGGCACCGGTACCAACGCCGGCGCCCAGGGCAGCCCCGGTGCCACCGGCGAGACCGGCGCGTCCGGCACCAGCGGGGCGGACGGCTCCGTCGCCATCATCGAGCGGGTCCCGACTCCCTGAACCGAGCGGTCCTCACCCCCTGAACCGAGGGATCCCCACTCCCTGAACCGAGCGGGTCCCCATCCCTGACAGGAGGGCCATGCCGGTCCCGACTCCCACGACGGCCCGGCTGGACGGCCTGGTCGGCGGGCAGCTGCGGTCACTTGCGGCGGCTGCCCGCCTTCCGCATGCGACGACCGAGCGGCTCGGCGAGGTGTTCGAAGCCCTGACCCGGGAGTCGCTCGACCGGGCGGCCGCCGAGGACTATCCGGGCCTGTCCCGCATCAACGCCAACGGCCTGCCCTTCCAGTGGTCGGCCTGCTTCGGCACCACGGGCCTGCCGAGGGCCGTCCGGTTCCTGTGCGAGTCCGGCACGCCCGGCACCGGGGCGGGCGAACGGCTGGAGGTGTCGCTGGACCGGCTCGGGCAGGCCTGCCGCGTCCTCGGCCTGCCCGGAGTCCCGCGCTGGTTCGCGCAGGACGTCCTGCCGACCGTCCTGCCGGGGGGCGGGAACCTCCCGGCGCACTGGCGCAGCGCCCTGTGGACCGGGGTCGGTGCGGCAGGAGCCACCGTCGCGCTCAAGCCCTACCTCAACCTCTGCCGGGACCGGCCGCTCGACAGGTGGCGGCGCGTCGGCCGGGTCCTCAGGTCACTGGGCCGGGAGCGCGCCCTTGAGCGGTTGTGCGAGCTCTCCTCGCAGGTGTCGGCCGGGTCGTGGCCGGTCGGTCTCGCCGTCGACATCACGCCCACGGGCGAACCGGGGCGGGTGAAGGCGTACTTCAGATCGGAGAGCGTGACCGCGGCCTGGCTGCAGCGCTGGTACACCGCCCTCGGCGCAGCGGCCCACCTGCCGGCCGTACGCGAGCTGCTCGACGCGTTCCCCCATCCGGACCGGGCCGCCTACCCCGACGGTGCCTTCGTCCTGACCCTCGAAGTCCACCCCGGCGACGGCGCACTCACCCTCAAGACCGATCTCGCCGTCACCCGGTGGAGCACGGGCGACGCGCCCGCCGTGCGGGGCACTGCCCGGTTGCTCGGCCGCCTCGGGCTGGATCCCGCCGGACTCGACGCCACCCTCGCGGCCCTCGGCGCACCGGAACCGGCGGAGGACCGCAGCGATGTCGTCCGCTTCGTCGGGCTCGGCTACGAACCCGACGGCTCGCGCCACGTCAACGTCTACCTCGAACCGCCGTCGGCCACCACGGCCCGGGAGTCCCGGTACGACCGGCCGCCGGGTGGAGCCGGGGCACGCCGACCGGGGGCCGGGCAGCCGTCGGGCCCGGACGTGGCCGCCGCCGTCCAGCGCGGCCTGCGATGGTTGAACCTGGCGCAGCGGCAAGGCTGTTGGAGCGACTACTCGCTGCCGGTCGGCATCGCCGACGGGTGGGTGACGGCCTACGTCCTGGCCCAGTTGCCGGGCCTTCCCGCCGGTCCGTCACGACGTGCCGCCGACACCGCACTGCGGTGGCTGCGCTCCGCCCGCACCCCGGGAGGGGGGTGGGGCTACAACGGGACCTGCGACGACGACGCGGACTCCACCGGTCTGGCGCTGCGGGCGCTGCGCTCGCGCGGTCTGCCCGTCCCGCCCGGGGCCCTGGCGGTGCTCAAGCGGTGCTGCCACCCCGACGGCGGCGTCGCGACCTACCCGCCGGGCTCGCTGCCCGGCGGGGCGTGGACCGCGCCGACCGCCGACGTGACCGCGACAGCGGTCGCGGGCCTCGGCGCGGGAGCGGCCCGGGCGGGCTCCTGGCTCCTCGGACAGCGCGGTGACAACGGCCTGTGGAGCCCGTACTGGTGGCTGACGCCGCTCTACCCGACGGCGTCTTCCCTCGACCTCCTCACCGGGCCGCACGGTCGGCCGGTGGCGAACCGGGTGCTCGAACCGACCCGCGCGGCGGTGTGCGACTACGTGCCCGACGGCCCCTTCGAGACCGCACTCCTCCTGCGCTGCCGGCTCGCCCTGCGCGTCCCCGGACCGCACGAACCGCTCCGGAGCCTCCTCGACCGGCAGAACCGCGACGGCTCCTGGCCCGCCTCGGCCCACCTGCGGCTGACCGCACCGACCGTCCACGAGCCGTGGAGCGTCGTGGACGCCGGCACCGTCCATCTCGACCACCGGGGCATCCTCACCACCGCGACCGTCCTCGGTGCCCTGCTGTCCCTCTGCAGCGACCGGTGAACCGGTGAACCGGCGGACCGGCAGGGGGAGCCGGGGGAGCAGCAGGGGGAGCAGCCGGGGGAGCCTGGAGAGCCGGGGGACCGGGTGGTGGCCGCGCCGACCGGCGACCCCGGGCCGGCGACCCAGGGCGGGTCGGCGAGCGGGGCATCGGACAGGGGGGAGCGGGGGAACGTACGATCAGCCAATGTCTGACATGACGGAAACCAAGCCAGGCTGGCTCGCCCCCGAGGAACTTGAGACCACGAGGGCCCGGATACCGATTCTGTACGTCGAGGCCGTGCCGGTGCGCGTCGACGCCGCAGGCGAGGTCACCCAGATCGGGCTCCTGCTGCGGATCGGGCCGGACGGGACGGTCAGCCGCACGCTGGTCTCCGGCCGGGTGCTGTACCACGAGCGGATCCGCGACGCGCTGCTGCGGCACCTGGAGAAGGACCTCGGACCGGTGGCACTGCCCCGGATCCCGGCCTCGCTGCAGCCGTTCACCGTCGCCGAGTACTTTCCGACCCTGGGCATCACCGAGTTCCACGACCCCCGGCAGCACGCGGTGTCCCTCGCCTACATCATCCCGGTGGCCGGCGACTGCAGGCCGCGGCAGGACGCGCTCGACCTCGTCTGGTTCAGCCCCGAGGAGGCCGCCTCGCCGCTGGTGCAGCAGGACATGCCCGGCGGGCAGGGGGCGCTGCTCAAGCGGGCCCTGGCACACGTCGGCTGCCTGGCCTGAACCCCGTTCGTCCGCCGTCGGCGTGACCGGACCGGATCCTCCGGGTCCGGTCACGCCGACGGCCCGGCTGCGTCGGGGGTCAGCGCAGTCCGGCGAAGAGGTCGTTCTCGGGCAGGGCCGCGCCGGTGGTGTCACGGACCCGGAGGAAGGTCTCCACGCCCATCAGCTCGGTGAACCGCTCCTTGCCCATCTTCAGGAAGAAGATGTTCTCGCCCTGGCTGGCGTGCGCGGCCAGCGCGTCGAACTTCTGGCCGCCGAACTCGGTGGTGTCCACCCAGGTGGTGATCTCCTCGTCGGGGAGCCCTATCTCGGCCATTGCGGCGGCCTCCTCCGGGCTCGGCTCCTCCCAGTCCGCGCCGGACTCGCGCAGCACCTCCCCGAACCGCTGCATCATCGAGCGCGGCGCCGTGGTCCAGTACACCTTCGGCGTGATCCCGGACAGCTCCAGCGCCGCCATCGTGATGCGGTTCGCCTGGATGTGGTCGGGGTGGCCGTAGAAGCCGTTCTCGTCGTAGGTCACGACCACGTCGGGCTGGTAGCGCCGGAACAGTTCGGCGAGGCGGGCCGCGCCCTGCTCCACGGGCGTCCGCCAGAAGGACCCGGCCGCGTCGTTGGCCGGCCAGCCCATCATCCCGGAGTCGGCGTACTCCAACAGCTCCAGGTGGCTGACCTTCAGCACCTCGCAGCTCGCCTCCAGCTCCTGACGCCGCATCGCGGCGACAGCCGCCGGATCGTGTCCGGGCTCGCCGGGCTTGACACCCCCCGGCCCGTCACCGCAACCGCCGTCGGTACACGTGACGAGGACCGTGCGAACGCCCTCCGCCGCGTACCGCGCGAGGACACCCCCGGTTCCGGTGGCCTCGTCGTCGGGGTGGGCGTGTACCGCCATCATCGTCAAGGGTCGGTCGACCATGAAATCCATCCTCCACTCTGGAACGTGCTCGGTCCGAGTCTGCGGCATGCGGGCAGGTGGTCGCTCCCGATATCCGGGTGACTGAGCAACCTGGAGACCAGGAGAGGCAATCGGGAGCCCGCCGAGGTCTGGCGGTGCGTCACCGCGCCCGGCCCTCCGGGACCGCCCGGGCACCGTTGTTGCCGGATCGGCAACAGGACTGGCGCGGCCGCGACGCGGTGGGCGACGGTGGGCCCGTGACCGACAACATCGCAGCAGTTCCGACCGTGTCCGACGCCCTCCCGCCCGTGGACGAGTACCTCGGAGACCCCTCGGTGCGGGCGGAGTGGGACAGCCGCTACGCCGACCGCCAGCAGCTGTGGAGCGGGCGCCCCAACGGCGCGCTCGTGGCCGAGACCGCCGCGCTCACCCCGGGGCGGGTCCTCGACGTCGGCTGCGGTGAGGGCGCGGACGCCGTCTGGCTCGCCCGCGGCGGCTGGGACGTGACCGCGCTCGAGGTCTCGGGCGTGGCGCTGGAACGGGCGGCCGGGCACGCCCGGGACGCCGGTGCCGCCGTCCGCTGGGTGCACGCGGGACTGGCGGAGGCGCCGCTCCGGCCGGCGTCCTTCGACCTGGTCTCCGCCCAGTACCCGGCCCTGCTGCGCACCCCCGACGCCGCGGCCGAGCGCGCCCTGCTCGCCGCCGTCGCGCCCGGCGGAGTGCTGCTGCTCGTCCACCACGCGGGGATGGACACCCGGCCGGCCGATGACAGCGGATTCGACCCGGCCGACTACGTCTGGCCCTCGATGGTGGCCGCGCTCCTCGACGACGACTGGGAGATCGAGGTGGACGAGCAGCGGCCCCGCCTGGCACCCGAGGGCGGTGCCGGTGCGCATCACACCGACGACCTCGTGCTGCGCGCCCGCCGACTGCGCTGAGCCTCCGCCACCCGGGGCACCCCGGGGCACCCACGGCCACGGTCGGTACCGGGTCGGTGCTTCGGATGGTGCGTCGGCCGGTGGCTCGGGCCGTGCTTCGGCGGGGACTGCCCCGAAGGCGGCTCCGTCCCCGTTCGGGGGCGACCGGTCAGCCGTCGATCCGGTGGGCGGCCCAGAACGGTGTCAGGTCCTCGGCGGTGGCGCCCTGGGCGGCGGCCTTGAAAGCGGGGGTGCTGCTCACGCCGTACCAGTGCTCGCGCGCGTATCCGTGGAGCAGACGGGTCATCGTGTCGGTGCCGATCAGCCGCCGCAGCTCGTGCAGGGCGCACGCGCCGTAGTCGTAGACGACGGTCTCGTACCGTTCCGGGTGGTCGTCCCAGTACGCCATGCCGTTGGTGATCCGTTCCCGGGGCGAGACCCACGCGACGGTGCTCCAGCAGCCCGCGCCGTCCCGGCCGAGGGCGAGGTCGGTGGCGTACTCGGCGAACGACTCGTCCAGCCAGGGCTGGTGGTACTGGTCGTCACCGACGATCCCGTACCACCACTGGTGCGCGACCTCGTGGACGAGCGCGGTCGCCTTCACCCGGTCCAGGACGAAGCCCGGGTACTCCATGCCGCTGAACCAGAGGTCGTCGTCCAGGACGGCGTCCAGCTCCGGGTACGGGTACGCGCCGAACGCGCGGCTGTGCGCGTCCAGCGCGGACCCGGCGGTGGCCAGCATCGCCTGCGCGTCCGCCGCGCCGACGCCGGCCGTCCTGTGGACGTTGATCGTGACCCCGCCGGCGGAGACTCCGGAGACGGTGTCGAACGGGCCGGCGGCCCAGGCGAAGTCACGCACCTGTCGGGCGGTCGCCGTGGTGACGGTCCGTCCGGTGGCGCCCGGGGTGTCGGACGAACGCCCGGTGGCGGGTACCCCCAGGGCGGCGGGGTGGTCGAGCACGACGGTGAAGTCGGCGGCCAGGGCGTAGAAGGACTCCCCGGTGTCGGTGAACGGGTCGAGGTGCCAGCCGGTGGTGTCCCGCACCGCGAGCACCGGCAGGGCGTTGCCGAAGTAGCTGTACGCCCCGTGCCGCCCGAACCGGTCGGCGCTGTCCGTGCGTTCGGGAGCCCGCATGGTGACGTCGAAGCCGATCGTGTGGCGCCCGCCGGGACCGAGCGGGGTCGGCAGGGCGATCCGCAGCGCGGTGCACCCGACCGAGAGGCCGTCCTCGGCGCCCCCGACCAGGCGTGTCACGCTGACGGCCGGTGCCGAACAGCCGCCGTGGGCGTTGCCCCACAGCCTCAGGACGACCTCGTGGAGCGGCTCGGTCGAGACGTTGTCGAAGCTCACGCGCTCGTGCCCGGACCAGTCGTCTCCCGAGGCTCCGCCGGTCAGATCGACCGTGTAGGCGGCCGCAGCCGGCGTCCGCTCCGACGCGTTGCGCGGACCGTGCCCTGCCGGTGCGGTGCCCGCGGTGCTGGTAGCCGCTGTGCTGGTGCCCGCGGTGCTGGTGCCCGCGGTGCTGGTGGCCGCTGTGCTGGTGCCCGCGGTGCTGGCGATCAGCGCGAAGCACGCGAGGAGGGCGGCCAGGAGCCGCGCGGACCTGCTCATGCGTGCTCCTCGGGGGATCGGTGGAGGGGCTGTGCGGAGGAGGACCGGGCCCCGGTGCGGCCGGGGCCCGGGCGCTCCCGGTTCACCGACGGCCGGCGCCCTCCCGCTGCCGCAGCACCGCCAGGTCCACCGCCCGGTCGAGGGCCGGCAGGCAGGTGGCGATGTCGGTGTGGACCACGCACTCCACCGACGCCACCGTGTGCAGGCCCTGGACCAGGAAGGTGTACTCCCTGCCGCGCTCCAGCAGCAGGACGATCGGCTTGTCGAAGGCGCTGGCCCAGCCGATCTCGATGTGGGTGCCCGGCGAGGCCGGATGACCGGGCAGGGCGACGAAGACGTCGGCCTTGCGGATCTCGTCCTGGTCGAGTCGGGTGCACTGCTCCGGCTGCATCAGTTCCGCCCCCCACGCCTCACGGCGGTGGGCGTTGTGCACGGAGAGCCCCTGCGCCTCGAAGTGCTTGATCAGGACGTCGAACGGGGCCCGGGCGTCGTCCGGCATCTCTCCGGTCTCCGGGTCCAGGAGCTGGATGAACGGGCCGGCGAGGAAGATCGAACGGATGCCCAGGTCAGGGCGGGAGTCACGGGAGTCATGGGGCAGCGTGATGGCCATGGGGATACCTCCGGAGCAGCGCCGGTGGGCGGTGTCGGGCGAGGGCCGACCGGCGGGCGGTCGTGGGCTGAGGGCGGCGTGCCGGGTCAGTCCTTGAGGAAGCACTGGATGAAGGCGTCGCCGGTGGTGCCGCCATGGGTGTACTCGGTGGTGTCGTATGCGACGAACCGGTGCCGCTCGACCCGGATCCGGCGGAAGTGCGGGAGGTACTGCCAGCGCAGCTCCGGCTTGGTGCTGAAGAACGGGATGAACACGCCGCCGGGACGCAGCACCCGGACGACCTCCGGCATGGTCCTGGCCCACAGCGCGGCGTCCGTCCAGACCTCCAGGTCGAGGGCCGGGTCGAAGAACATCCCGTCGATGCTCTCGGACGGCAGCTCGAAGACCCGCTCGAAGAAGTCGCCGCGTTCGACGGTCAGGTTGTCGGGCACCTGCGGGTGCCGGTCCCGGAACAGTTCCTCGACCTCGTCGAAGAGTTCCAGCACGGTGTGGCTGCGGGTCGCCGGGTTCCGGGCGATGCGCAGGGCGGACAGGCCGAGCCCCAGCCCCACCTCGTAGAAGTCCTGGCCGTACTCGCAGAGCATGTCGGCGCTGGCCCACATCAGGTCCCGCTCCCAGGCCTGCATGGCCTGCTCGCCGCCGATGCTGAGGGTCACCTCGCCGTTCTGCTCGATCAGCTTGATCGCCGGCTTCTCCGGGGGCGTGGTGCCCCGCTCCGCGACGCTCTGGCTTTCCATGGTTCTCCCTACGGGTGCGGGTGGGTCAGGTGCTGTGGGTGGGGCAGCGCGCGGGTCGGGCGGGTCCGGCGGGTCGGGCACCGCGGGCGGGCTGGTGGTGAGGATGGTGCGGGTGGGTCAGGTGGTGCGGGGGACCACCCCGAAGTGGCGGCGGGCCGTCGAGACGGCGAGGTCCTGCACGGCGAACACCGTGAAGTAGTACGCCTGCGGGGCCGTGTCGGGGGCGAACCGCACGCGGAAGGCGACCTCCTCGGCCTGCCCGCCGGCGAGCCGGACCCTGGTCGTGAGCGGCTCCACGGTGGTGTCCTCGCGCAGGTAGCTCGGGACGAAGAGGCCCAGCCGGACCGGGCCGGGCCTGGCCGGGGTGACCGTGGCCCGTACCTCCAGCACGCCGCCCTGCTCGACCTCGTCCGGGGCGTGGGCGAGCAGCGCGGGGGCGTCGGGGATCCGGAAGGTGACATCGCCGCACCGCATGCAGACGGCGCTCGTGGTGTCCAGGACGTGCGGGAGCAGTCCCCGCCGGGTGAACTCCTGCGCGGGGCGCCCGCAGTGGCAGGTGACCTCCCGGACCTGCCGGTCCAGGCTGCTGCGGTCGCCGAAGTGCGCCGGGTAGTTCATGAGTTCGGTCTCGGGGTTGGCCGCGACCTGCTCGGTGATCACGTGGTCGAGGGACTGCAGGTCCGCCGTGAGCGAGGCGTCGATCTGCTCGGGCGACTGGTCGGCGAGGTGGGTGGGCCTGGCCACCCAGAGGTCGACCTTCCGGGCCAGCTTGGTCAGCCGGGGCCGCAGCGGGTGGTTGTGCGGCAGCAGGCCCGAGGCGAGATAGGCGGTGAGCCGGCCGCCCACGGTGAGCAGCAGCGGGTCGGGGCGGTGGTCCGTCGGGGCCGGCGGCGCCGGGGTGTCCTCCGGTGCCCCCGGCAGCCCGAAGCGCATGAACGCCGGGTAGGGGTGCGAGCCCGCCAGGCTGGCGTTGAGGGTGTCGACGGAGTCCGCGCCGGTGAGGGCGCCGTGCATCCAGGCGACGTTCTCCGGCCGGTCGGAGTCGTGCACCGACACGGCCGAGACCACCGTGCGGGCCGGGCCGTCGAGCGCGTTCAGCAGCAGCTGGTACTTCGGGTCGTACAGGGCGAGGTCCGCGAGCGGGCCGCTGTTGCACGCGCTGAGCACCAGCTCCACGGCCTCCACCCGGTTGAGGGGGACCAGCTTGTCCTCCGGCTTGTAGCAGGGCAGTCCGTAGGCGCAGCGCGGGCCGAGCAGCCCGGGCCTGGCCGGGGCCGAGTCGTTGAGGCCGCAGATGGTGAACTCGCCGAGGTTGACGCTGTCGTCCTTGCCGTGGCCCTGGAAGGCCACCCGGCGCCACCGGGTGCCCAGGATCTCCGCCTGGATGTCCGAACGCTCGAAGTCGCGGTCGTCGAAGACCTGGACGCCGGGCAGCCGGGGCGGCCGGTCGGTGTCGGTGAAGAGGCCCAGCGCGTCGATGTCGAGGGCGGGCTCCGCGTACTGCTTGGCCACGTTCCAGACGACCGAGGCGCCGTCCCGGCCGCTCAGCAGCGTCAGTCCGTGGCGCGGGCCGCGGTAGGTCGCCATCAGCAGCGCCCGGACGGGGTCGAGGGTGAGCCGGTCGTAGCAGCCGACGACCAGCAGCGAACCGCTGTGCCGGGCCCGGAACGCCGCGACGTCCGTCAGCTCCTCCTCGCCCACCCACGTCCGGGCGAGCGGGCGGGCCAGCTCCGCGAGTCCTTCGGGCAGCTGCGCCCGGCCGAGGAGGATTCCGACGTCCAGCGGGCTGGGCCGCCGCAGGCCGCCGTACAGTCGGCCGGCGAGCTCGACGCTCTTCTCCAGGTCGGCGCGGTCCTCGGTCGGGACCGGTACGGCCAGGAGCTGCGGGGAGTCCAGGAACTCCCGGACGGCCTGCGGTAACTCCTGCCGGGTGACCGGTCGGAACAGCGGGGCCGGCCCGGAGGGCTGCTCGGGCCGCTGGTCGGTGAGGGCGGCGTTCATGGTGGACCACCTCGTGTCGTCCGCGCCCGGAGGGCGGAAGGATAGGGGGACGGGGGGAGCTGGGCGGGGAGAGAAAGGGGAGCAGCTACGTGCGCGGGCCGGCGAAGGGCCGAACGGCCAGGCGGGGGGCCTCGGGTGTCGGGCGGGGCTGTCATGCCGCACACTCCACCGACGGCGCTGCCTGCCGGGTCAGCAGCCCCCGGAAGCCGAAGGCCAGCCCGGCGGCGGCCAGGGCGGTTCCGGTCGCCACCGCGAACACCGTCCGCGGCCCGAACGGGTCCATCAGCAGCCCGCCGACCTGTTGGCCGAGGGCGTCGCCCAGGACGGTGGCCAGCGACGCCCAGGTGAACGCCTCCGCCATGGACCGCCCGTCGGCGATGCCGCTCACCAGGGTCATCTCACTGGCGGAGACCAGGGCGATGGGTGCGCTGCCCACCGCGAGTGCCAGCGCCAGGCCCAGCTGGGAGCCGGCGAGCAGGGTCAGCCCCGTCCCGAGGGCGTAGGCCAGCAGCAGGCGGGGGAACCGCACCTGGGGGGCCACCTCGGACTGGGACCGGCCCAGCCACAGGGCGCCCAGTGCACTGCCGACGCCCCAGCAGGCGTACACCACGCCCGCGCCGCCCGGAGCCCCGTGCCGCGCGACGAAGGCGGGGATCGCCAGCGTCAGCAGACCGATGGGCACCGCGGAGACGGCCATGATGCCGGTCAGCGCCAGCAGGGCCGGCTCCCGCAGTGGGCCCAGCGGGTGGCGCTGCTGCTTCGGAGCGGCCACCTTCGTGCTGTCGGTGCTGTCGGTGTCTTCGGTTCGGCTGGTGGTGCTCTCGGTGCTGCTCTCGGTGCCGGCGGGCAGCCGGGTGTGCGCCAGCCCGAGCGTGCCCAGGCCGCCCACCGCCGCGACCGCCGTCAGCGCCAGGCCCGCCGAGCCGACCAGCATCAGCGCCGCCAGCATCAGCGGTGCACCGATCACCAGGACCTCCGTGAGCAGTGCCTCCCACAGGTAGGCCGTCTCGCGCTCCTCCTCCTTGAGCGGCAGCCGCGCCCAGAGCGAGCGCATGCACGCGTTCGCGGGGGGCAGCACCACCCCGGCGACGACCGCTGCCGCGGGTTGCGCCCACCCGCCCGGGTGGGTCGCCCACACCAGCACGGCGAGTGCCACCGGGTAGGCGACGGCGGTGGCGGTCAGCACCGCCGAGCGGCCGCTGCGGTCGAGGCGGCGGGCGATCAGCGGGCTGCCGAGGGCCATCCCCAGCGTGTACAGCGCGGCGACCAGCCCGGCCTGGGCGTAGCTGCCGCCCTGCTCACGGACCGTCAGCACAATGGCCAGCGACATCAGGTAGACCGGCAGCCTGGAGACGACGCTCCACCAGGCCGCCCCGGCCACCTGGGGACGTGTGAGCAGGTCGAGGAAGCGACGGGGCAGGCCGCTGGTCACGTGGTCGGTCTCCGTTCCGGGGCCGCCCGGAGGCGGCGGAGTCGGGTGCCGCGCCGTCGCTCGCACGGGCGGTACGGGCGGTACGGGCGGTGCCGGCAGTACGGGTGGTACGGGTGGTACTGCCGGCGCCGGCGGCACGGGTGGGGGTCAGATGGGGAGGGCATCGGCCTCCTGCGCCGGCACCACCTCGATCGTGAACCGGTCGAGCACCCCGCGCATGCGGTTCTCCACCTCCGCGACCGAACCTCCCACGACATGGGCGTACCCCGAGGCGTTGTGCGAGGCCCGACGGGCCGTCACCGGATCGCCGGTACCGACCTTGAGCACGGCGTCGACGACCCCGGGCATCCCCAGGATCTCCTCCCGGGACGTGATCCGCCGGATCCTTCCCGAGCCGGGCAGCGGCAGCAGCAGATCGCCCGCACAGCGGCGTTCGCGGTAGTCCAGCTCCGGGCGCCGACCGAGGTAGACCGCCAAGGTGGCCCCGAACACGTCGAAGCCGTACGCGTGGCCGTGGTTGGCGGGAATCTCGCAGCCCGCGAGCCGCACGCCGATCTCACCCGCGTACACCTCCCCGGCGATCAGGAAGAACTCCATGTGCGCGTAACCGTGGTCCACGCCCATCCCGGTGACGATGCGCTGGACCAGGGCCCGCAGGTCGACCGGCGGGCCCTCGCCGGTGCCGACGCTGATGTTGGCGTTCATCGCGCCGTCGACGATGTCCAGCGGGCGGCAGGGCATCGCGCTCGGCCACGCGTCCAGCACCTCGCCGTCGAGGATGAGCGCGCACACCTCCCACTCGGTACCCCCGAGGTGCTCCTCGACCATCCAGTCCCGCGCGCCGAGGTCGATCCCGGCGAGGCCGCCGGGCCCGGCGAGCCGGTGGGTGTCCACGCAGGCGAAGGAGTCCACCGGTTTGAGCACCACCGGCCAGCCGTGCCGGTCGGCGAACCGCTCGACCTCGTCGGCCGACCGCACCCGCGCGAACTCCGCCGTCCGCAGGCCCAGTTCCCGGAAGCACGCCTTCATGGCGGCCTTGTCCCGGACCAGGGTCACCTGCCGCTCGGTCAGGTGCGGCAGACCGGCGAGCGCCGCGAACCGCTGGGCCGCGGCCTGCCGGGGCTCCGAAGGGTTGCAGAACCGGGTCGGCGGCACCGGCAGCCCAGCCGTCCACGCCCGGTACCGCCTCGCCTCCTCCTCCGGTGCCACGCCCTCGCGCACCCAGAAGGCGGGCAGGTGCGCGGTCTCCAGGAGGTAGTCCTCCGGCAGGTCCAGGCGCGTCTCGGCGAACCGCAGCAGGACCAGCCGGTCGGTCAGCTCCCGGACCGCGTAGCGGGTGAAGGACGACGGTCGGTCGTCCACCATCAACAGCACCTCGGCGTCGGTCACACCGCCTCCAGCACCTGGCGGACGGTCTTGGCCGCGAGGGCCTGCTCCTCCTCGGGCAGCTCCGGGGAGAGCGGTACGCACAGGGTGCGGTCCAGCAGGTCCCTGGTCCGGGCGAAGCCGTCGCGGCTGAGCGCGAGCGGGCCCTCGGGGGCGTGGTTCCACGGAAAGCCGTCGCGGTAGAGCGAACGACGGCCGGTGAGCACCGGGTGGTCGGGCAGCAGGTACTTCCCGAGCGTCCAGTTGGCGACGCCCGCCGCGGTGAGCGCGGCCACCGCGGAGTCCCGCAGCTCCTTGCTCTCGCACCGGAAGCGCAGGCTGACCTTCACGTCACCGGCGGCCCGGGGCCGGACCACCAGATCGGGCCGGTCGGGCAGTTCGGCCATGGCGATGGCGTACATCCGCTCCAGGCCGGCGAGCAGCTCGTCGAGGTGCCGGAACTGCTGGCACTGGACGGCCGCGACCTGCTCGCTGGTCACGAAGTTCTCGCCGAAGTGGGCGTCCTGGTTCCACGTCGGGTAGTGGCCCGGCACCCGCGCCGAGCCGTGGTCGTGGTAGCGGCGCATGGTCGCCCAGGCGTCGTCCTCGTTGGTGACGACCAGCCCGCCCTCGCCCGAGGTGAGGACCTTGTTGTGGTGGAAGCTGAACGTCCCGGCGTAGCCGGCCGTCCCGACGTACCGGCCGTCGGGGAAACGCGCGCCGAGGGACTGGGCGCAGTCCTCGACGAGGTACGGCACGCCCGTCGGCAGCGGTGCCACCGTGCCCTCCATGTGGGCCGTGATCACCCGCTGCGCATCGGGCGGCAGCAGCGTCGGGTCCATGGACAGCGAGTCGTCCGCGTCGACCAGCACCGGGATCAGGCCGCACGACAGCACCGCGCCGGCCACCGCGACGAAGGTCACCGCCGGGATGTGGACCAGGTCGCCGACGGCGGGGCGGGTGGAGATCAGCGCCAGCCTCAGCGCCTCCGTGCAGTTGTGCACGGCCAGGGCGTGCCCCGCCCCCAGCCGCTCGGCCACCGTCCGCTCCAGCCGGGAGGCCATGCTCTCGGTCTCGGTCTGGTACCGGAACAGGACCTGATGCTCGATCACCGTCCGCAGCTCCGACATGTCGGACCAGTCGAGGTAGTTCGCTCCGTAGGGCAGGAAGCGCTGCCCGAGCCGCTTGTCGAGTGAGCTCATGGTGTGTCGGACTCCGTGATCGGCTGCGCCTCACCGCCGACGACCATCTCCTGGCCTCGGTAGTTGCGGAGCAGCAGGCCGTCGGGGGTGGGGGTGAAGGAGGGCTGTGCGATCGGGATCTTGCCGATCTTCGTGGTCAGCACGTACTGGGGGACGCCGAACCCGGTGATGTGGCCCTGCAGGCCGGCCATGATCTCCCAGCCCTTCTCCACGGACGTCATGAAGTGCGAGACCCCGGTGACGTTGTCGCAGTGGTAGAGGTAGTACGGCCGGACCCTGATCCGCAGCAGCTCGGTCATCAGGGTGCGCATGGTGGTGACGTCGTCGTTGATCCCGCGCAGCAGCACCGTCTGGTTCCCGACCGGGATCCCGTGCCGCAACAGGCGGTCGACGGCCGCCGCGGCCTCCGGGGTGATCTCCTTCGGGTGGTTGAAGTGGGTGTTCAGCCAGACCGGGTGGTAGCGGGCGAGCATCGAGCAGAGGCCCTCGGTGATCCGCTGCGGCAGCAGCACGGGGAACCTGCTGCCGATCCGGATGATCTCCACACTGGGGATCGCCCGGAGCCCGGCGATGATCTCCTCCAGCTTGCCGTCCTGGTAGGACAGCGGGTCGCCGCCGGTCAGCAGGACGTCCCGGATCTCGGGGTGTTCGGCGATGTAGCGCAGGTCCTCGTCGTAGGAGCCGCCCTCGTCGTCGCGGAAGTAGGTGCCCTCGACGTCGGTCGTGTGGAACTTGCGGGTGCAGTGGCGGCAGTAGACCGGGCACGCCTCGGTGATCAGCATGATCACCCGGTCCGGGTACTTGTGCACCACCCGGTTGGTCTTGCGGTAGAAGGTGTCCCCGACCGGGTCGACCTCGGCGCCCGGGAACTCCATCAGCTCGCCGAGCGCCGGCACCGCCTGCTGCCGGACCGGACACCCGGGGTCGTCCGGATCCATCAGCGACGCGTAGTACGGGGTGACGCTCCAGCGGTACTTGCCCGCCACCCCCGCGATCGCCTGCTCCTCGTCGGTGCTGAGGTTGATCCACTGCCGGGCCTTCTCGACGGTGGTGATGCGTCGGCGCATGTGCCAGCGCCAGTCGTCCCAGTCGGTCTCCGGGACCCTGGGGCGGATCAGTTCGGGGCGGGTGGCAGCCGTGGGTTCGCGAAGGGTGTCGGACATGGCGGCTCCAGCACGACGGGGACGGGGTGGGCGAGTTGAGCGAGTTGAGCGAGTTGGGCGGGTCGGGCGGGGCAGGCAGGTTGGGTGCGGCGGCCGGAACCGGCGCGCCCGGATCGGCGGACCGGGGAGTCGGGGGCACCGAGGAGTCGGGGGAGAACTGGATGCGGTGGGCCCGCGGTGCGGCCTCCGGAGGGATCACATCGGGGCGAGTGCGAGTTGGCGGAGGGTGCGGGCGACGCGCTGCGCGCCCCGCAGGTCGTCCAGGGCCGGGTCGAGCAGGTGCCACGGCCCGGCTGCCGCGGCCGCGGAGAGGGCCCACAGGCCCGGGTCGCCGGGATCGTCGGCCGAGGGCAGCGGCAGGACCTCGGCGACCTGTTCGGCCAAACCGCGTTGGGCGGGCCCGAGCGGTGGCAGCAGGGCCAGCGGTGCCCGCCGCGCCTGGGCGAGGGCGAGCGCCCCGAGCACCGGCGAGGTCAGGAACACGGCGGCATCGGCATGGAGCACGTCCGGGTCGACCTCGGCGGCCCGGTGCACCAGGACCCCCGGCTGCTCCAGCAGACCGCCCAGGGCGGACCGCAGGAGCGCGAGCCCGGTGTCGGCGACCACGGTGCAGCTCCCGGTGCGGCGCAGCGCGGCATCGGTCAGCTCCCGCAGCGCCCCGGTGGCGAAGGCCTCCGCCTCCGCGTCGGGTACGCCCCACAGGGAGAGCAGCAGCAGGGTGCCCGAGCGGGTCCTGCTCCTGCCGGTGCGCTGCGGCGCGAGGATCCCGGTGGGCCGTGCGCCGCGGGCCAGCGGCCCGGACGGCGGCAGCCACCCGGGCCGGTGGATCCGGCCGAGTGCACGCCCAGGCGGCGCCTCGTCGGCGGCCGGGTCGGGATGCCCCGATTCCAGGTGCACCACCGGCACGCCCAGGCCGAGCAGCCGCTCGGCGGCCGGTACGTCGTCGCAGACCAGTGCTGCGACCGGCGGCGGGTCGAGGTCGGACCGGCCGATCGGACGGAGGTCGCCCAGGTGGGCGCGGACCCGCCGCAGGGCGAGCGTCGAGTCCAACCGGTCCTCGCGGGCGCTCAGCAGCACCCGCGGGCCGTCGTGCGCGGTGCGGCCGTCCGGTGCGGCCGACGCCTCCTGGGCGGAGGTCAGTAGTGCCATGGTCCCACCGCCCCGAGTCGGGCCACGTCGTCGCTGTATCCGGCGGCGGTGGTGGAGCAGCCACTGCACACCGCGGGGCCGCGCTCGCGGAAGTGGTCGGCGTGGGCCCGGAAGACCGGGGTGTCCAGCCGGATCACCCCCTGCTCCCGCAGCGGTGCACCACCGGGCCCGTCGTCGCCCTCCCGGTGGGGGATGCAGCTGCAGGCGAACATCCGCCCGTACTTGCCGTCGACGTAGATGACGTCGTCGGCGACGTGGCACAGCGGTTCGGCGGCCCGCGGGGTGACGGACTGCGTGAAGTACCGCTCCTGCTCCTGAGGGGTGTCGCCGTAGAAACGCTTGCCCATCGGGACCAGCAGGGCGGCCGGATCGGCTTCGTAGATCGGATCGCAGACGCTGCGGACGTGATCGGCGTCGGGATAGGTGATGGTGCGGTCGAGCTTGAGCGCGGACAGCTCCCACTGCCGCACCCCCGCCTCGGTCAGCACCTGTTGCAGCCGTGGCATCTCGGTGTAGTTGTGCGGTCCGACCACGGTGTTGACCCTGGGCAGGATGCCGAGCGCGGCGGCGTCGCGCAGGCCCTGCAGCCCGCTGTCGAACATGCCGGGGGAGCGCCGGTAGACGTCGTGGGTGGCGCCCGAGGCGCCGTCCAGGCTGACGATCACCTGGGCCAGGCCGGCCGCGGCCAGCGGGGCGGCCATCCTGGGCAGCAGCGAGCCGTTGGTGATCAGGGACATCCTCATCCCGCCGGCCGTCCCCGAACGCACCAGGTCCACCACGTCCGGGTGCATCAGCGGCTCGCCTCCGGTGAACCGGATGTACCCCACGCCGGCGTCCCTGGCCTTGGGCACCAGGTCGTCGAAGTCCTCCCGGGAGAAGCGGAACGTGTCGCGGGAGAGGGCGAACTCGCACATGAAGCAGTCGGCGTTGCAGGCTTCCAGGATCCTGATGAAGAGGTAGCGCTCACGTGTGGACACGGGTGGGTGACCTTCCAGACGACTCGCCGGACAGGGTGGGACGGGTACGACGGGAGACGGGTGGCGACCGGGCGGACCGGCACGCGGAGGCCGGCGGGTCAGAAGAGCGGATCCGTGGGGCGCAGGACCCCGAGCAGTGCGTCGGCCACCTGGGCCGCGCCGTCGGTGCCGACCGCGGTGGTGAGCGCGCCCCAGTCGTCGACCCGGGTGGACCGGCGCAGGGCCTCCAGGACGCCGTTGCGCAGGGCGTGGCCGACGGCCTGGCGGTCGGTCCCCTGGGCTGCCGCCCCGATCGCGCCGTAGATCAGCTCCAGGGCGTGGTCCTCGCCCTCCGCGCGGAGCGCCAGCGCCTCGTCCTCGGCGAGCACGGCCTTGGGCCACGGCACACGCAGTCGGGCCCCGAGCGCCTGACTGTGGAACCGGCCGTTGAAGATCTGGCTGAGGTTCTGCGGCGGCAGGCAGACGGTGGGCACCTGCAGCCCGCCCGCCTCCAGCAGGGTGGTCAGACCCGGTGAGGTGAGCAGGACGTCGCAGTCGGCCAACCGGTCCAGGAACGCGCGGTGCCCGAGTGGGCCGGTGGTCGTCCGGGGCGGGGCGATCGACGCGTCGACGAGCCGACCCGCCAGGTCGCCGGGCAGGTTTCCGGCGATGTGCACCTCCTCGACCCCGTAGGCGGAGAGGGCCTCCAGGGCGGCCGGGACGACCAGACGCGGGTAGTGCGCGGGATCCCCGAGCCTCGGTGCCCGCAGACCGCCCAGGCTGACCAGCGCCCTGCGGTAGGGGCGGCCGGTGCGCCGCCCGGCGCCGCGCTCCGACTCCGCGGCGCGGGGCCGGGCGATGACCGCCTCGACCCAGCGCAACTCCCGCGCGCCGGCCAGGATGTCCAGGCACTCGGGCGGCAGCTCGACGCTCTTCTGGGCGCAGTAGACCGTCGCGTCCAGCGGCAGTGCGGCCCGGTCGCCCTCGGACCAGAGGAAGGGCAGGCTGTCGACGAACACCGTGGGCACGCCCGCGGCCAGCAGCGCCGTCGCGGCCGCGCCGTCCAGGACGACCACGGCGGCCCGCACCTCCTGCGACCGCACGATCTCGCGGACCGCGGGGGCCAGCCGACCGGGATCGTCCGGCAGGTCGTACCAGTCGTCCACGGTGTGCTCGGCCAGTAGCGGGCGGCCCAGCCCCGACGCCAGCCCGACGAACCGCAGGCGGGGCACCGACCGCTCCCGCAACGCGGAGAGCACGGCGCTGAGCTTCCCCGAACTGCCCCATCCGAACTCGGCTCCGACGAGCGCGACGGTGACGGGACCGGACCGCGCGGCGGGGGCCGCGGAGTGCGTGGTGACATCGGACGGCATCGGTTGTCTCTCGCATTCCGTGGAGGGGGCACACTCGGGACCAGGGGAGCCCGCGGACACATCCGCGGACGCATCCGTGAACGCCTCCGTGAACGCATTCGTGAACACGCAGGGGCAGAAACGGCCTCCGGTGAGATCTCGTGCTCCCACCCCGAGGCTTCCTTCGGGTGCAACCGTTCCGTACGCGTCTTACTTCGGGCAAGGCATTTTGGCGCGGATTCAGGCCGACGAGTGAATTGCCCGATAGGTCGACTAACTATCATCCGATGAACGTTAGTTGAGGATCCATCACGCGACTGGAGATCAACGGGGAGGTCGCGGTAATTGAATCGCCCACCGAGCGTTCGGCGGCTAGGATCCGTTTCCATGGGCTACCTCGAAGCCACCGGGCTCGGTCACGTTCTCGCCGACGGTCGCGAGCTGTTCCACGACGTCTCCTTCCGGGTGCCGGCAGGCGAAACGGTCGCGCTCATCGGCGACAACGGCGCGGGCAAGACGACCTTGCTGCGCACCCTCGCGGGTGAGATCGCGACCCAGCGGGGATCGTTCCGCTCCCAGGGCGCCTTCGCGGTCATGCCGCAGTTCATCGGCAGCCTGCGCGACGACCGCACCGTCCGGGACCTCCTGCTCACCGTCGCGCCGCCGCCGCTGCGGGCCGCCGCCGCCGCCCTCGACGCGGCCGAGCTCGCCATGATGGAGGCGGACGACGAGCCCACCCAACTCCGCTACGCCCAGGCGCTGGTGGACTGGGGCGAGGTCGGCGGGTACGACTACGAGGTGCTCTGGGACACCGTGACGGTCGCCGCGCTCGGCGTCCCGTTCCAGGCCGCGCAGTACCGGGAGGTGGCGACGCTGTCCGGCGGTGAGCAGAAGCGGCTCGTCCTGGAGGCCCTGCTCCGGGGCCCGGCCGAACTGCTGCTGCTGGACGAACCGGACAACTACCTGGACGTCCCGGGCAAGCGCTGGCTGGAGGAGCAACTCGCCCAGACCAGGCAGGGCGTGCTGCTGATCACCCACGACCGCGAGGTGCTGAGCCGCACGGCCGGCCAGGTCGTGACGCTGGAGGGCGGCACGGCCTGGACCCACGGCGGCGGATTCGCCACCTGGGGCGAGGCCCGTGAGGCCCGCTGGCAACGCGCGGCGGAGCTGCGGCAACGCTGGAGCGAGAAGCACGAGCAGCTCAAGGAGCTGGTCCGGACCTTGCGCCAACAGTCCTCCATCAGCGACGAGATGGCCTCGCGGTACCACGCCGCCCAGACCAGGCTGGCGAAGTTCGAGGCGGTCGGGCCGCCGCCCGCGCCCCCGCGCCGACAGCGGGTCGCACCGGACCTGCGCGGCGGCCGGACGGGAGTCCGGGCGATCACCTGCCGCGAGCTGGAGCTCACCGGGCTGATGCGGCCGTTCGACCTGGAGGTGTTCTTCGGCGACCGGGTCTGCGTGCTCGGTTCGAACGGATCCGGCAAGAGCCACTTCCTGCGCCTGTTGGACGAGGCCGGCGGGGATGCGGCAGGCGGGGGCACGGCCGCGACCGTGGCGCACACCGGTGAGTGCCGGCTGGGCGCGCGCGTCCGGCCCGGGCTGTTCGCCCAGACGCACCGCCACCCGGAGTGGGCCGGCCGGACCCCGGCCGATATCCTCGGTGCCGGCGAGGGCGACCGGGCCGGGCTGGACCTGGAGCGCGCCATGTCCGCCCTGAGCCGCTACGGCCTGGCCGGCGCCGGCCGCCAGAACTTCGAGACCCTGTCGGGCGGGCAGCAGGCACGCTTCCAGATCCTGCTGCTGGAGCTCGCCGGGGCGACCCTGCTGCTGCTGGACGAGCCGACCGACAACCTGGACCTCATCTCCGCCGAGGCCCTGGAGGAGGCCCTGGCCGCCTTCACCGGAACGGTGGTGGCGGTCACCCACGACCGCTGGTTCGCCCGGGTGTTCAGCCGCTTCCTGGTCTTCCGGGCGGACGGCCGGGTGGTGGAGGCGGACGAGCCGGTGTGGGACGAGGGCCGGGTCAGCCGCGTCCGCAGCTGACCCGGGCCGCGCGGCCGTAGTCGGCCCGGTTCGGCCCGGTTCGGCCCGGGCTCCGCGCGGGCACCGCCGCCCCGGCACCGCCGCCACCGCGGCGAGGCCCCGGAGCCGGTCAGCCGAGGAGGCCGAGCCGCTGTCCGCCCCGGTCGTGCAGGCGTCTGAGGAAGGCGAGGACCCCGGCGGAGCCGCCGGCCCAGGTGGCGCTCGACCTGGTCAGGCCGGCGTCCGGGAACACCGGACGCGACGGGGGGCCGCCGCTGCGGCTGAGGATGATCGCGGCGACGGTATCGGCGGCGTCCCAGAACTCCTCGGATCCGGACGCCTTGGCGACGTCCACCATCAGGTCGCCGACCCCGGACAGCCCGCAGCACTGGTTGACCAACGGCATCCGCGGCGCCAGTGCGGCGCAGGTGCGCGCGCTCTGCTGGGCGAGGGCCAGGTACCGGGGTTCGCCGAGCCGGTCGGCGGCCCGGACGAGCACCGCCCCGATCCCGGCCAGGCCCCGGCACCACGAGCCGTAGCGGCGGGTCGCCCCCGGGCCGGTCGCCGCCGCGATGATGCCCGGGGTGAGGTCGGCGAGGTGCGCGGTTGCCTGCCCGGCCCTGCGGACGGCGGCGGGATCCCCGGTCGCGCTTGCGTACTCCAGGAGGAAGTACGCGACACCCGCCTCGCCGTGCGCCAGCCCCTCGCCCAGGGCGGCGCTGCCGATCGTGTCGGCGCCCGGGGGAGTCAGCCGGGCCCGGTCGGACGCCAGCATCCGCTCGCACTCGGCGGCGACGGCGAGGTGCCGGTCGGCGAGGTGTCGGTCGGCGGGCCGGCCGTTGCCGCTCGCGGAGGCGTGGAGGGCGAGCAGCAGGCGGCCGATGCCGATCCCGGCGACGCCCTCGATCAGGTCCGCCTCCGGCAGCCCGCCGTCCGGCCCCCGGGTCGGCAGGGCCGGGTGGCCGCCCGACCCGGCGGACCCGGCCGCGCTCGCGCCGGCCACCTCCGCGGCGCCGGCCACAGTCACGTCCACGCCGTCGGCGTCCGGGGCCGCCGCTGCCTCGGCGAGGAAGAGGTCGACGCCGGTACGGCCCGAGTAGAAGCCCGGCGAGAGGCTCCTGGACTGGCTCGCCGTCCACTGCGCCAGGGCGTCGACGGCTTCGCGCACCCCGGGTCGGTGGACGTGTCGAAGGAGTTCCAGGCCGAGCCCCGAGCTGCCGCCGTAGACGTCGACCGGTGTCGGGATGGCCTCGCGTGCGGCGAGCACCGGGTCCGCGATCCTGCGGGCCTCGTCGACGCAGAACGCGGTCGTGTGCTCGATGATCTCCGCCAGCAGGCCGTCGTCGAGGCGGAGCGGGCCGGGCCCCCGCGAGGCAGCGGACGAGGCAGCGGACGTCCGGGGTACCAGGGGTACCCGGGCAGCCGGGGCCGCCCCGGGCAGCTCGGTCGCCCCGGGCGCGCCGGCGCGGAGCCGGTCGGCGCCGGCCGTCCGTACGGCCGGATCGAAGCTCGACAACGCGGTGATCGTCGCCCGGATCCATCGGTGTTCGTCGCCGGGCAGGGCCCATGCCAGGCCGGCGAGGGTGCGGTCCCGGTTGACGGCGGCGTCCGCGTCGATGACCACCGGATCCATGCCGGTGGCGGCGAAGCAGAGGGTCGCGCCCAGGGCGTAGTAATCGTCGGCGGGCTCGGCAGGTCCGGCCGCGCGTCGAACCGGGTCGCTGTAGCCAGGGGTCGAGCCGTCCGGACCGGTGCCGTCCAGCGCGCTGATCCCGAAGTCGATCACGTGGCATCGACCCGTGGCGTCGAGCACGACGTTGTTGGGCTTGAGATCCCGGACGACCACGCCCCGGAGGTGGATACCGTCCAGGATGCGGAGGAGCTGGGCGGCCAGGTCGGCGAGGGTGCGTGAAGGCCGCGCCTCGTCGTCCCGGTACGGGCCGTTCTCCTGGACCTCCCGCCGCAGGTCCCGGTCGCCGCAGCTGGTCATCACCAGGTACTCGTCCGAGCGGTGCCGGAAGTAGTCGAGTGCGCGGGGCACCCCCGGGACGCTTTCGAGCGCGGCCAGGACCGTTCGCTCGTTGCGCAGCCGGTCGCGGGTGTCCGCGCCGGTCTCGTCCTCGGCCACGAAGGCCCGCGCCTGCTTGACCACCACCGGCAGCCCGGTGCCCAGGTCGACCGCGCGGTAGAGGTTGCCCTGCGGTTTGCGCACGATGCCGGCGGTGACCCGGTAGCGTCCACCGCCGAACCCGGCGGAGGAGCGCGGCCGGGCGTCGTGCCCGGGCCGGTTCTCGAACGGGTCCTCAGCCCAGGGCGGACACCGGTACGCGCCGCCGGCCAGGCCGTCGAAGACCCGGCCGTCCGGACCCGCCATCACCGATTCGAGCCGCCCGCTCCGGCCGGTCCGGTAGTCGCCCGTGAAGGGCCCGTAGCGGTAGTAGACGGGGGAGTGCGGATCGACCCGCCGGTCGCTGACGATCTGCGGGCCCTCCCGGCCGCGCAGCACGGCGACGAGTTCGTCGGCGATCCGGACGACGGTGCCGGGCGCCGGGTAGACCGTGATCGCCTTCCCGACGGCGCCCGCACTCGACGCGCCGGAGTTGATCGCGCGCAGGGTCTCCGGATTCCTGGCCCACTTCGCGTGGCAAACGTGGCGCGACAGCACCGGCAGGACGAGGGTGGTCACGGCGTCGAGGTCGCCGGGCCGGGCCGAGACGTGCAGCTTCCAACCGTGTTCCATCGCCGGCATCCGCGGGTCGTTCAGGTACGACCAGGTGTCATCGGACCATCCGCTGAGGCCGGCGATGGAATCGGCCACTGCTAGGAGTTGAAGTCGCAGGCGAAGCGAGTGGTCGCGGTCACCCACGGGTCGGCGAGACACGCCGTGGCGTCATGGTCGTTGCGGTCGTCGTCCTCGAACACGATGGCCTCGTCGTCGACCACCAGCGGACCCGCGTCGCGGATCTCGTCGATCATGAGTACGGGCATGTGACGCCTCCAGGTCTTGTCGTGCCTCCGGCGACGGCGCGGGTTGCGCCCGCCGCGGACCGCCGGGCCCGATGGGGCCGCGGTCCTGACCCCCGAAGGTAGGGAGGAATGATCGACCTGACAAGAGGTCAGAACGCACGAGTTCGGCCTCGGGGATCAACCGGGGAGCGGTCGGCGGCAAGGGGTGATCTTGCTCGTCGGCACAGTGGTCGCCCGTGCCGACCGGGTGGCTGGAGACCATGTGAGCCGGTCGGCGTCACTCCGACGTGCCGACCACGGCCGGATTTCGCCGGATTTCGCCGGGGGTCACAGTGCGGGCGCCGGTACGGAGGCCGCCGGGCCGGTGTCGCAGGTGCCCTCAGGGGGTCGGGATGCCGGCCGGGCGCAGCGGGCCGCCGAACCGCACGGGCACGCCCGGCGAGTACAGGACGCTGACCGGCGCCCGGACGGGCTCCGGCAGCCCGGCGGCGGCCACCAGGTTCTCGTCGCACTCGGTCAGCTCGGCGCGGTGCAGCGGCCAGCGCGGGTGGGTGTTCGGGAGGTACATCTGCCGGCCGAAGAACTCGCTGTGCATCCCCCAGCGGGCGGTCAGGAAGTGCTCCAGCTCGGTCGGCTCCTGGATCTGTTCGCCGATCCGCACGGATATCCGGCTGTGCACGCCGCGTGGCCCGGGCCAGCGCCGGGCGCTGGTGTAGGTGACGGTGTCGTCCTGCCGGTCGATGCTCATCCGGGCCCAGACGTACGGCAGCCGGAACCCCAGCCGGGCCGTCGCCACCGGCACGAGGCGGGAGGCTTCGAGCGAGCGGAACACCACACCGCGCCGGCCGTGCCCGTCCACCGAGTAGAGCCGCACATTGGTCTCCGGGAACGTCCCGAGGTACGGCACCCCCGGCAGCCGGAACCACCCCACCCGGTGCATCCGGAACGCCACCAGCCCCACGTACGTCACCCCGTCGAGGGTGTCCGGGCGGGTGCCGGGCGGGAGCAGCGGCGCCACGTCCGCCGGGTCCGCCGCCCAGTGCAGGAAGGTCAGATCGAGCCAGGACTGGGTGAGTAGCGAACCGTTCACGGCCCGTGCCGGCTCGGCCGTGACGGGTTCCGGAGCGGCTGTGGGGGCAATCAGGGACATCCGTCGAGGATAGAACGACGAGCAGGGAAGCCGACGGGGACGACCGGGAGGGGTGGGCCATCGCCCGGTGTTCCCGCAGGTCGGGAGTGGTGCCGACGCCGTTCCGGGGCGACTGGTCAAGATCGCCGCTGGCCTCCCCCTCGCGGCGGTGTCCGTATCGCGCCGGGCGACCGGTCCGCACCGCGGCGGACCACCCCGGCTCCCGTTCCAAGATCGACAAGCGCTAGGCTCCGTCCGCAACACGACGCGAAGGGGAGCTCTGTGGCGCGGGTTGCAGTGATCGGCGGAGGTATCAGCGGGCTGGGGACGGCGCTCATGCTCGGGCGGCGGGGCCACCCGGTCACGGTGTTCGAGCAGGACGCGCGGCAGGCCGGGGAGGACCTGGACCGGGACTTCTTCCACTGGCGCAGGCCCCGGGTCCCGCAGGCCGTCCAGCCCCACTCGTTCCTCGCGCCGGTGCGCACCGTGCTGCTCGCCGAGGCCCCGGACGCCTATGCGGACCTGCTGGCACGCGGAGCCACGGAGTACCACGACTTCGACTGGTTCGGTGAGCATCCGCCGTACCGGGCCGGTGGCGAGGAGCTGGTGACCCTGCGCACCCGCCGGATCGTGCTGGAGGCCGCGCTGGCCGCGGCCGTGCGGCGGGAACGCACCGTCGAGGTGCGGCGGGGCCGCCGGGTGGACGCCCTCACCGTCGAGGAGGGCAGCCCCGCCCGGGTCACCGGCGTGCGGGTCGGCGCGGACACGCACCGGGCGGACCTGGTCGTCGATGCGTCCGGTCGCCGCTCGCAGGTCCCCGCCTGGCTGGTCGCGGCCGGCTGCCGCCCGCCCGTGGTCGACAGCCACCGTGCCGGGATCGCCTACCTGTGCCGGTGGTACCGCCTGCGTGCGGACGGCCCGCGCGGCCCCGGGCGGGTCAGGACCGGCTCGGCCGCTCCGTTCGCGCTGGCCGGCGTCTTCCCCTCCGACAACGACACCTTCGCGGTGAACCTGGTGCTCTCCACGGGTGATCCGACCCGCGGCGCGCTCACCGACCCCGCCCTGTTCGAGGCCGCCGCACGCCGATTCCCCGCCCCGGCCGCCTGGCTCGACCTGGCCCCCGAACCGCAGTCGCCCGTCCTGGCGATGGCCGGCCTGGACAACCGCTGGACCTCCCTCGCCGACGAGGACGGGCCGATCGTGACCGGCCTGGTCAACGCCGGGGACAGCCTCATCCACACCAACCCCACCCTGGGCCACGGCGTGGCCCTCGGCCTGCGCGCGGCCCAGCACCTGGCCACCCGTGTCGACCGGATCGCCGCGGACCCGGCCGAGTACCACAGCTGGGCGGCACAGTCCCTGCGCCCGTGGTTCGACGCGCAGGTCGCGGCCGACCGCGTCAACGAGCGGCAGCTCGCCGAGAGCGCACCGCTCTCGGACCGGCGGGCCGCCGCCATGGCCGCCTGTGCCTTCGACGACCCCGTCGTCATGCGGGCCCGGGCCCAGGTGCGGCACCTCCTGCGACCGGCCGACGAGGCCTTTGGCACCGAGGAGGTGGACCGCCAGGTGACCGCCTGGCTGGCCGCCCGCCCGGAGTTCTCGCCGCAGCACGACGGCCCGACCCGGGACCAGTGGGACGCGCTCATCGCGGGCTGAGCGCCTGCCCGGCCGGCCCGCGCCCGGAGCCGCCGGCCACGGTGGTGTGGTCGGCCGTCCACCGGTACTCCATCTGGCGGGCGGTGCGACGGGCGAGGTCCTCGCCGAAGAGCCGGCCCACGATGTGCAGACTGGCGTCGATGCCCGCGCTGATCCCGGCGGAGGTGACCAGGTCGCCGTCGTCGACCCACCGGACGTCGGTGCGCACCCGGATGTCGGGCCACCGCCGGGCCAGCTCCTCCTGGTCCTCCCAGTGGGTCGTGGCCGGGCGGCCGTCCAGCGCCCCGGTGGCGGCCAGCAGGAAGGCGCCGGTGCAGATGCCGAACGTCAGTGCGGAGGTCTGCCGGCGCCGGGCCAGCCAGTCGAGGACGTCCCGGTCCGACTCGACGGCCGTGGTGACGCCGCCGGGGACCACCAGCACGTCGAAGGGCGGATCCTCGGCGAGGGTGTGGTCCGCCACGACCCTCAGCCCGCCGCGGGCCCGGACCGGGCGGTCGGATGCCGCGACCGTCAGGACGCGCAGCAGGGGTCGGTCGTCGGCGGTGCGGGCCAGCCGGCCGGCGGTGCTGAAGACCTCGAAGGGGCCTCCCATGTCGAGGACCTCGACCTCGTCGAAGAGCAGCATGCCGAACGTCAGCGGAGCGGTGGTGTCAGGCTTCATGCCACCAGGTTCGGGCCTGGGGGGCGCCGGCCGACAGTGTCGGAAACGGTGCGCACCGCTAGGATTCCGCCATGCGTCAGCACCGGATCGCCTGCCTCGCCTTCGACGGGATGGCCCCGTTCGAACTGGCCACGGTCGCCGAGGTGTTCGCGGTCCCCCGGCCGGAGCTGGACGTGGACTGGTGGTACCGGTTCGAGCTGTGCGCGGAGACACCCGGGCCGCACCGCGTGGTGGGCGGCTTCGACATCGTGGTGCACCACGGCCTGGAGCGGCTCCGGTACGCCGACACCGTCGTCGTCCCGGGCGTCGCCGACGTACGCCGCGAGGTCTCCCCGACCGTCCTGACCGCGCTGCGGGACGCGCACGGGCGGGGAGCGCGCGTGGTGTCCATCTGCAGCGGGGCGTTCGCCCTGGCCGCTGCGGGCCTGCTGGACGGCAGGGAGGCGACCACGCACTGGCGGCACGCCCGCCTGCTCCAGGAACGCCACCCGGAGGTGACGGTCAACGCCTCGGTGCTCTACGTCGACAGCGGATCGGTGGTCACCGCCGCCGGTACCGCCGCGGGCATCGACGCCTGTCTGCACCTGGTCCGCCGCGACCACGGCGCCGAGGTGGCCGCCCGGGTGGCCCGCCGTATGGTCGTGGCCTCCCACCGCGAGGGCGGCCAGGCCCAGTTCGCGGAGCATCCGGTGGGCCGGGCGCCGTCCGACGACCCGATCGGCCAGGCCATGCGGTACGCGCTGGACGGCCTGCAGCGCCGGCTCACCGTCGACGAACTGGCCGGTGTCGCGCACCTCTCCGTGCGGCAGTTCGAACGCCGGTTCGCCGACGCGGCCGGTCTGCCGCCGGGGCGCTGGATCACCCAGCAGCGGATCCGGGCGGGCGCCGGGCTGTTGGAGTCCGCGGACCATCCGATCGACGCGGTGGCCGCCCGGGTGGGCCTGACCGTCGCGGGGTTCCGCCACCACTTCCGGGAGGCGATGGGCGTCAGCCCCTCGGCCTACCGGCGCCAGTACCGGCGCTGACCCTCACCGGGCCTGGCCCTCGCCGGCGCTGACCCTCACCGGTGGTCCGAGCCGCCGGGAGCCGCGGCCGGGCTGTGCGGGAGCAGCGCGGCGGCGGCGAGGCCGATGAGCCCGAAGGCTGCCAGGGTGATCATCGCGGCGGCGTACGCGTGCGTGGTGAGGCCGGCGACGAGGATGGTGCCGGCGACCGCGGTTCCGAGGGAGGATCCGAGATTCGACACGCTGCGGGACAGGCCCGAGATCTCGCCCTGCCGCTCCTCGGTGAAGCTCGACTGGACGATGTTGACCGAGGGGGTCAGCATCACACCGAGGCCGAGGCCGATCAGGAGCAGTCCGGGGGCGAAGGCCCAGGCGCCGGGGGAGCCCCGCACGATGAGGAGCAGCACGACGATGCCCGCGATCGTGCCGATGAATCCCGCCAGGATGAGGGTGCGCTGGGCGTACCGCTCGGCGAGGCGTTCGGCGGCGAGGGAGGACACGAGGATGCCGAGGGTGGCCGCGGTGAAGATCACGCCGGTCTGGATCGCGTCGTAGCCGCGGACGACCTGAAGGTAGGACGCCACGGTGAAGGACACGCCCATCAGGAGCAGCCACTGGGTGTTCTGGGTGACGAGCCCGAGGTTGGAGACGCGGCTGCGGAACAGGCTGGTGGACAGCAGCGGCTCCTTGCCCGCCAGCTCCCTGGCGCGCACCCACCGGAAGAAGCCCGCCAGGAAAAGCGCACCGAGGGCGAGCAGGGCGAGCATCAGCCAGCCGTTGTCGTCGGCGGCCAGGATGCCGGTGACGACGAGGACGAGCCCGACGGCGGACAGGACGGTGCCGACGGTGTCGAACGGGCGGGTCGGGTCCGGCGGGAGGGGGTCCTCGATCCGGCGGACGAGGATGATGATCACGACGATCACCAGGGCCTGGAACACGAAGGCGGCCCGCCAGCTCAGCGCGGACGTGATCAGCCCGCCGATCAGCGGCCCGGCCGCCGCGCCGACGCCCCCGAGCGCCATGATCGTCCCGAACGCGCGGGCCCGCGACGCCGTCTCCGTGAAGAGCAGCGTGGTGAGGATGTAGACGGGCGGGATGAGCAGGGCCGTTCCCACGCCTTCGAGGATCGAGTTGCCCAGGATGAGGACGCCCAGGCCCGGCGCGGCGGCGCTCAGCAGCGCGCCGACGCCGTACACGAGGAGGCCGGTGACCAGGCACCGCTTGCGGCCGTAGCGGTCGGTCAGCTTGCCGCCGGGGATCATCAGGGCGGCCATCACCAGCAGGAAGATCGTGATCGCGACCTGCACGCCCTGCACGGTGGTGTCGAGGTCCTCGCTGATGTCGTTGATCATCACGTTCATGTTCGAGCCGGCGAAGCTGCAGATGAACTGGGCGAGGGCGAGCGGGGCGAGGATCCGTCGCGAGGCGGCGGGTGAACCTGCGGCCGGGGCGGCGTCGCTCATCGGTGCCACCGCCTTCCCGCCGACATCAGCTCGCGGCGTCGATCTCGGCCTCGATGTGGAGGGGCGCCGCCGACCGGCTCTCCCTCCCCCACGGTAGGAGCCTTCGCGGGCGGCCGCGCGGGCAGGCCGCGGGCGCCCGCCCCCGGCCGGCCGGGCGAGTCGCGGGGTCCGCCGCGCGGCGTTACCCCTGGCGCCACCGGACCGACCGGGCCCCGCCGGGGCGGCACGCGGCTCATGGGTTCGTGGGCTCGTGGCGCCGGGTCAGCCCTGTTCGTCCCCGATCCACGCACCGAGCTTCTCCGGGTTGCGGACCGCCCAGATGCGCGTGATGCGGCCGTCGGCGAGGTCGAACGCCGCCACGGTCACGGTGACGCCGGCGTGCTGGGCGACCAGGCCGGGCCGGCCGTTCACCGTCCGCTCCAGAAGCGTCAGCCCGGGGGCCTTCCCGGCGATGTGGATCAGGTACTGGGCGATGCGCTCGCTGCCCTCGACCGGGCGCAGGGCCGCGCCGACCATTCCGCCGCCGTCGGCGGTCATCGTGGCACCGGGGTCGAGGAGGCCGACCAGGGCCCTGACGTCCGCGGCCTCCCAGGCCTCCTTGAAACTCCGGACCACGCCGGCCTGCCCGGCCGTCGGAGCCGCCAGGGCGTGCTCGTCGCGCACCCGCCGACGGGCCGAGGACGCCAGCTGCCGACACGCCGCGGGCGTCCGGCCGACGATCTCGGCGACCTCGGCGAAGGGGTACCGGAAGACGTCGTGCAGGATGAACGCCACGCGTTCGGCGGGCGTCATCGACTCCAGCACGACGAGGAAGGCCATGCTCACCGACTCGTCCAGGGTGACCCGGTCGGCGGGGTCGGCCGGCTCGGCCCTGCCGCCGCCCACCAGGCCGCCGGACCACTCCGTACGGTCGGGCAGCGGCTCGGGTATCCACGCGCCGACGTAGCGCTCGCGGCGCACCCGCGCCGAGCCGAGCAGGTCCAGGCAGACGCGGCCGGCCACCGTCGTCAGCCAGGCACCGGGCGACTCGACGGCCTCCTGCTGCTGACGCGACATCGCGTACCAGCGGGTGTACGTCTCCTGCACGGCGTCCTCGGCCTCGGCCAGCGAACCCAGCAGCCGGTAGGCCAGGTTGATCAGCCGGCGCCGCTCCCCGACGACCGCGCTCAGGCTCGGCTCGGACCGCTCGTGGGTTGCCTCGGACGGGGTGCTCATCGTTGCGACCGTTCCCTGGTTCTTCTCGTCCGCCTCCGCTCACGAAACGTCGACGAACCACCCCGGCGGACTGTGGGGCCGGCGCTTCGCCTCACATTTCGAGGGCCTGCGTCGTCGAACTACCGAGACACTACCGATCCACCGCCGCGAGGCAGAAGAGGGGTCCGCACCATGGCCACACAGATGACGGTGCAACAGAGCAGGCCCACGTTCGTGCAGGTGGCGATCGCCCTGCAGACCCTGGCCGTCTTCTTCCAGGCGACCACCGCCGGGCTGCTGCTGTCCTCGTCCCACGGCGAGGTGCTGCACAGCGTCGGAGCGCGCGTGATGTACGGCGCGTCGATGCTGTACGTGCTCGCCGCCGTCCTGGCGTGGCGGCCGGGCGGCGGTTCGCCCCGCCCCATCCTGTACGCGTCCGGCTTCCTCGTCCTCGCCTCGGTCCAGGTGGTGCTGGGCGTCGCGCACCGGCCGTCGCTCCACGTCCCCCTGGGTGTCCTGATGTTCGGCCTGAGCGTGCTGGCGCTCGGCCAGGTGCTGTCCAGCCGCGGGCCGGGGCGCTCCGGCACGCGGTCCTAGGGTCCGTCTTCAAACTCCCGCCTGCTTGGCGGCGTTCGGGCACGCACCTCGCCGCGTTGTCGTCAGTCGCCAATGGCCCCCAGCCTTCGGCCGGGAGGTGCCCCCACCGCAGTGGCTCCCTCCTCCGCCTT
>NZ_JBHVUV010000016.1:0-202851 GCF_042883905.1 Kitasatospora sp. NPDC058170 | reverse complement strand
CTCGTACTGGACGTACTTGGGCTTTCGGCCGGTGCGGCGAGAGTGCGTGCCGGGCGTCGCGACGGGGCGAAGGTTGCCTGACGCGGCACTAGCGGGGTCGCCGGGGGTCAGCGCCGGTAGCCGCGCTGCGGGTCCCGCTCCTCCGCGTCCTCGTAGGACAGGAACCAGCCCTCCGGGTGGGTCGCGGCCAGCAGCAGCTCGGCGCGCTGCTCGGTGCTCAGCTCCGGATCGCCGTCGTCCGGCCCGTAGACCCCGAACAGCTCGTCGTGGCAGCCGTCCCAGTCGTAGTCGTAGAGGTCGGCCGGCAGGTCGCCCATCATGTCGGCGACCGACTCGGGCTGCGCACCGAGCAGCGTGCGGGCGTCCACCAGGGCCATCCGCAGCGCGATCTCCTCGGCCAGGCAGCGCGGCAGCGGCCACTCGCCGAGCGCCAGGTCGTCGGCGAGGTCGTCGAAGGCGCGGGCCGTCGCACGCCGCCAGCCCCGGTGCAGGAGCCAGGTGCGCTGCGGCAGCCGGCCGAACACCGTCCAGTCGGCCTCCTCCCCGTCGGTCACCGGCTCGTCCTCGTGCTCCTCCAGGTCGTCGTACGCCGCATCGGCCAGGCCGAGGAGTTGGGCGTGCAGCAGACAGGCCGTGCGCGGGGTGAGGGTCCAGTCGCCGGCCCCGCCGCCGCCGTCCGCCTCGTCGGCGTCCAGCGGGAACAGCTCGGCGAAGTCCGGGGCGAAGTCCTCGGTGACGCTGATCTCCAGCGTGCCGCCGATCGCCTCGACGCCCGGCATCGCGGCGACCAGCCGGTCCGGGTGCAACAGTGCGCCGAGCGCCGCGTTGGCGTCCTCGGCGACCTCGCGCAGCAGCTCACGGCGCTGGCCGGCCGGGTCGATGCCGTCGAAGTCCAGTTCCTCCACGGCCGCGATCGCGGCGGCGCGCAGCGCCGGCCAGTCGGTGATCCGCAGGCCCAGCACCACCGTCGCCTCGATCTCCTGCGCACCGGAGTCCTCCGCCGCGCCCGGCCCCTGTGGATGATCGCTTCGCTCGCCCATGGGGCTACGGTACGGCCTTTCCGCCCTCCCATCACCGGTGTGTCCGGCATCTCCACGCGTTCTCCGGTGGTTCCCGGCCCCGCCTCGGCCGTCGGGCCGCCTGCGGCGCAGAGGATGGGCCCATGGCCAACATTGACGAATACGGCGGCGGGCAGGGCCCGAACACCCAGGTACTGGTGGTCACCACCAACGACATCCCCGGCTTCCGGGTCGATCACGTGATCGGCGAGGTCTTCGGCCTGACGGTGCGCAGCCGGCACATCGGCAGCCAGATCGGCGCCTCGCTGAAGTCCCTCGTCGGCGGCGAGCTGAAGGGCCTGACCAAGACCCTGGTGGAGAGCCGCAACGAGGCGATGGCGCGGCTGGTGGAGCAGGCCCAGGCCCGCGGTGGCAACGCGGTGCTGATGATGAGGTTCGACGTCACCGAGGCCGCGGACGTCGGCACGGAGATCTGTGCGTACGGGACGGCGGTGGTGATCTCCCCGGCGACGTAGCCGCCACCGGGAACACCGGCCCGACCCCCGATGTTTCACCGGCGTGACTGTTTACGGTGCAACCAACGGTGGGGTGGACGGCACGGCGGACGGCAGGGCGGGCACCGCGGCCGACGCCGCTGCGGTCCGCCGGGTCGACGTCGTGGTGGTGGGCGCCGGACAGGCGGGCCTGTCCGCCGCCTACCACCTGCGCCGCCGCGGCTTCGCCCCCTACCGGGCGGGCGCCGACGGCGGCTTCGTCGTGCTCGACGCCGATCCCGCGCCCGGCGGTGCCTGGGCGCACCGCGCGCCCTCGCTGCGGATGGCGACCGTGCACGGCTTCCACGACCTGCCCGACCTCGAGCTGCCCGCGCCGGACCCGGACGCCCCCGCCCGCGAGGTCGTGCCGGGGTACTTCGCGGCGTACGAGGCGAAGCACGCGCTCCCGGTGGTGCGCCCCGTCCGCGTCCTGGCCGTCCGCTCGGCGGCGGAGCGCCCCGACGCCCGGCTGCTGGTCGAGACCGACTCCGGCACCTGGTCCGCCCGGGCGCTGATCAACGCCACCGGCACCTGGACCCGGCCCTTCCTGCCGCACTACCCCGGCCGGTTCGCCGGGCGGCAGCTGCACTACGCCGAGTACCGCGGCCCGGAGGAGTTCGCGGGCAAGCGCGTCCTGGTGGTCGGCGGGGGCGCCTCCGCGATCCAGGTGCTGTCGGAGGTCGCGGCGGTCGGCGAGACGGTCTGGGTCACCAGGACCGAGCCGGTCTACCACGAGGGCCCGTTCACCCCCGAGTACGGCCGCGCGGTCGTGGCCAAGGTCGAGGAGCGGGTCCGGCAGGGGCTGCCGGTGCGCAGCGTGGTGAGCGTGACCGGCCTCGGCCCGTCCGTCGCCTACCGGCGCGCCGAGGAGCTGGGGGCGCTGCACCGCCGCCCGATGTTCGACCGGCTCACCGAGCACGGCGTCGCCTGGGGCGAGGTCGAGCTTCCGGTCGACGCCATCGTCTGGGCGACCGGTTTCCGCCCCGAGGTCGGCCACCTCGCCCCGCTCGGCCTGCGCTCACCCGGCGGTGGCATCGCCCTCACCGGCACCCGGGCGAGCGCCGACCCGCGCGTCCACCTGGTCGGCTACGGGCCCTCCGCCAGCACCATCGGCGCCAACCGGGCCGGGCGGGCCGCCGTCGGCGACCTCGTCGGGCTGCTGGGCGAGCCGGCGCCTGAGCCGGCCCGGGCCGCCGCCGTGCCGGCCCGGTAGCCGGGCTCGGCTGGTCGGCGCGGCGGCTCGGCGGTCGGCTCGGCGGTCGGCTCGGCTCGGCGGGTCGGCTCGGCGGGTCGGCCGAGCCGATCCGCTCAGTGGTTCGCTCAGTGGTCCGCTCAGCGGTCGTAGTCGACGGTCACCCGGTCGGTGAGCGGGCGGGCCTGGCAGGTCAGCACGTAGCCGGCCGCCAGTTCCTTCTCCTCCAGGGCGAAGTTGCGGCGCATCTCCACCTCCCCCTCGGTGACCAGGGCGCGGCAGGTGCCGCAGACCCCGCCCTTGCAGGCGAACGGCAGGTCGGGGCGGGAGCGCTGGGCGCCGTCCAGGACGGATCGGTCGCGCGGCAGGCAGAGGGTGCTGCCGCGGCCGTCGAGGACGATGGTGACCTCGCTGCTCGCGCCGCCGTCCGCGGGCCCGGCCTCGGGGGACCGCTCGGCGACCGGCTCGTCCTCGGCGTGGAACAGCTCCTGGTGGACCCGGTCGGCCGGGACACCGAGGGCGGACAGCAGGTCCTTGGCCCCGGTGACCATCCCGAACGGGCCGCAGAGCCACCAGTGGCCCACCTCCGCCACGTCCACCAGGGCCGTCAGCAGCGCCTCCACCCGGTCCGGGTCGAGCCGGCCGCTGAGCAGCTCGGCGTCCCGGGTCTCCCGGGAGAGGACGTGCACCAGCTGGAAGCGGCCGAGGTAGCGGTCCTTCAGGTCGGCCAGCTCGTCCGCGAACATCACGGTGTCGCTGCGCCGGTTCCCGTAGAGCAGGGTGACGGTGGAGGTGCGGTCGGCGGCCAGCACCGAGCCGGCGATGGAGAGCATCGGGGTGATGCCGGAGCCGGCCGCCAGCAGGACGTGGTCGGCGGGCTCGCCGAGCTCGGGGGTGAACAGGCCGGAGGGCGTCAGCACCTCGACCTCCTCGCCTGCCCGCGCGTCCCGCACCATCCAGCGGGAGAACAACCCGCCCGGCACCTCACGGACGGCGATCCGCAGCGGGCCGCCGACGGGGGCGCAGATCGAGTACGAGCGGCGCTCGTCGACACCGTCCACCACCCGGCGCAGCGTCAGTGTCTGACCCGGCCGGAACGCGAACTCCTCGGCGAGCTCGTCCGGCACCTCGAAGGTCACCGCGACGGCGTCCTCGCAGAGCCGCTCGACCAGGGCGATCCGCAGCCCGTGGAAGGTCGGGCGGCGCACGGCGCGGACGGCCGGGGCCGGACGGACGGCTGCCTGGGCCGCCGGGGCGGTGGCTGCCGGGGCCGGGTCGGTGGCGGCCGGGGCTGGGCGGGCGGCCATTCAGATCTCCTTGACGCGTTCGAAGGGCTCCCGGCAGCCGCGGCAGCGCCACAGCGCCTTGCAGGCGGTGGAGCCGAAGCGGGACAGCTCCTCGGTGTCGGTACCGCCGCAGAGCGGGCAGGCCACCAGGTGGCGGGTCGGGCCGAGGGCCAGCAGGCCGGGGGACGAGGGGCGGTCGGCCGTCGGGCCGGGCGGGGCGATGCCCGCCTCGGCGAGCTTGCGGCGGCCCTCCTCGGTGATCAGGTCGGTGGACCACGGCGGGTCCAGGCGCAGCCGCACCCGGACGTCCGGGTAGCCGGCCGCGCGCAGCCGCCCGTCCACGTCGGCCGCCATCTCGGCGACCGCCGGGCAGCCCGAGTAGGTCGGGGTCAGCCAGGCGGTCACCGTCGTGCCGTCCTCCTCGACCCCGGCCAGCACCCCGAGATCGGCGAGGGTGAGCATCGGCAGCTCCGGGTCCGGGACGGCTGCCGCGATCTCCCAGGCCCGGCTGTGCACGGTCGTCACCATGTCGCCCCCGGGTGCGCGCGGGCCAGCACCTGGAGTTCGGCCAGCAGCAGGCCCAGCGCCTCGGTGTGCACGCCGTCCCGGCCGGCCCGGCCGCCGACACTGGCCAGCGGCGGCGTCTGCGGGACGGTCAGCCCGGCCTCGGCGAGCACGGCGGCGAGCTCGCGCAGGACCGGCGCGCGCAGCGTGCCCGGGTCCACGCCGACCCGCAGCTCCACCGGGTGCGCGGTGAACAGCTCGTCCAGCAGCGGCCAGGCCTCGTCCAGCCCGGCCTGCATCCGCTGCGCCGAGTACGGGGTGCCGTCGCCGAGCCGCAGCGTCCAGGCGGTGGCGTACTCGCGGTGGTAGGCCAGCTCCTTCACGCCCCGGGCGGCGACCGCCGCCAGCACCGGGTCGGCGTGCCCGGCCAGCGCCTCGTACAGCGCGGCGCGCGCGGTGGCGAAGAGCAGCAGCCTGGCGATCGAGAAGGCGAAGTCCCCGTTCGGGGCCTCGACCAGGCGGACGTTGCGGAAGTCGTGCTCCTCGCGCCAGTACGCCAGGTCGTCCTCGGTCCGCCCGGAGCCGTCGGCCTGGCCGGCCCGGGTGAGCAGCTGGCGGGCCTGGCCGAGCAGGTCGAGGCCGAGGTTGGCGAGCGCCACCTCCTCCTCCAGCTCGGGTGCCCGGGTGCACCACTCGATCAGTCGCTGGGCGAGGACGAGGGCGTCGTCGCCGAGCATCAGGCAGTAGGCGGCGAGGTCGGCGCCGTCCAGGCCGGCCGGCACGGCGGTGTCCACGCCGAGCAGTGGATCGGCGAAGCCCGTCCCGTAGGCCCAGCGGCCCTCGCCCTCGGGCTCGGGGGACGCCTCGGAGAGGGTCAGGTAGACGTGGTCGTCGGTCATGGGTTCTGCTGCTCCCCGTCAGATGTGCGGGACATCCTCGGGGATGTCGTAGAAGGTCGGGTGGCGGTAGACCTTGTCGCCGCTCGGTTCGAAGAACGGGTCCCGCTCGTCCGGGGTGGAGGCGGTGATCGCGTCCGAGCGGACCACCCAGAGGCTGACGCCCTCGTTGCGCCGCGTGTAGAGGTCGCGGGCGGCGAGCAGGGCCATCCGGTCGTCGGACGCGTGCAGCGAGCCGACGTGCACGTGGTTCAGGCCGCGCCGGGGGCGCACGAACACCTCGTACAGCGGCCAGCCGGCCTTGGACTCGGTCACTTTCCGTTCTCCTCTTCGGCTTGGTGCCGCACCTCGGCGCGACGCTTCTCCGCGTAGGCGACGGCCGCCTCGCGGACCCACTCGCCGTCCTCGTGGGCGGCCCGGCGGCGCTCGACCCGCTGGGCGTTGCACGGGCCCTGGCCGTGGATCACCCTGGTCAGCTCGGACCAGTCGGGCTCGCCGAAGTCCCAGCCGCCGCGCTCCTCGTTCCAGCGCAGCCCGGGGTCGGGGAGGGTGACGCCGAGGTGCTCCGCCTGCGGGACGGTCATGTCGACGAAGCGCTGGCGGAGCTCGTCGTTGGTGTGCCGCTTGATCCGCCAGCCCATCGAGCGGGCGGTGTTCGGCGAGTCGGCGTCGGAGGGACCGAACATCATCAGCGAGGGCCACCACCAGCGGTCCACCGCGTCCTGGACCATCCGGCGCTGGGCGTCCGTCCCGCGCATCAGCGTCATCAGCAGCTCGTAGCCCTGGCGCTGGTGGAAGGACTCCTCCTTGCAGATCCGGACCATGGCGCGGGCGTACGGGCCGTAGCTGCAGCGGCAGAGCGGGACCTGGTTGCAGATCGCGGCGCCGTCGACCAGCCAGCCGATCACGCCGACGTCGGCGAAGGTGAGCGTCGGGTAGTTGAAGATCGAGGAGTACTTCTGGCGGCCGGAGATCAGCTTCTCGGTGAGCTCGGCACGGTCCACGCCGAGGGTCTCGGCCGCGGCGTAGAGGTAGAGGCCGTGGCCTGCCTCGTCCTGGGCCTTGGCCAGCAGGATCGCCTTGCGGCGCAGGGACGGGGCCCGGGTGAGCCAGTTGCCCTCGGGCTGCATCCCGATGATCTCGGAGTGCGCGTGCTGGGCGATCTGGCGGATCAGGGTGGCCCGGTAGGCGTCGGGCATCCAGTCCCGGGGCTCGATCCGCTGTTCGGCGGCGATCACCGCTTCGAAACGGTCCTCCTGCGTCTGCAGGGGGATCGGTTCGGCCACCTCTGCTGTCACCACGGCCCCTCTCGCCCTTCTCCGGTCCTGCGCCCGTCCTGCGCCGGTCCCGCGCCGATCCTTCGACCGACTGACCGTTCGGTCGGTTCCATTGTGCGCGGTGGGACGGGGGCCTGACAAGGGAGCCCGGCCGACGGTTGGGGCGGCGGGGGGTGCGGGCGGTCGCGCAGCGGGGCCCGGTGGGGCCCCGGCGGGCGCGCCGACCCGCGACCCGCCCGGCCGAGGGTGGGGTCGGGCGGGGCGGGGCACGCACCGGCGCCGGGCCACGGCCCAGGTGGAGGGCCCCAGCGCAGGTGCCGGGCCTCAGCGCAGACGTTCCAGCTGCTCCGCGCGGGTGGCGCGCTTGGCGAAGACCTTCTCCTTCCGGTCGTCCATCCGCCGCAGGACGGTCTTGCGGGCGCGGTGGGAGAGACGGTCGATGTAGAGCCCGCCGTAGAGGTGGTCGGTCTCGTGCTGGAGGCAGCGGGCGAAGTAGTCGTGGCCCTGGATCACCAGCGAGCGCCCCGCGAGGTCGCGGCCGCGTACCACGGCGAAGTCCGGGCGGGCCAGCCCCAGGTACGGGCCGGGGACGGAGAGGCAGCCCTCCTCCGCCTCGACCAGCCGGCGGTCGGCGGCCGGCAGCTCGTCCAGGACCGGGTTGAAGATGTGGCCGACGTGCCGCGCCCCGCTCTCGTCCAGGCAGTCCCAGACGAAGCCCTGGAGGTCCACGCCGATCTGGTTCGCCGCCAGCCCGACGCCCTCGGCCACCCACATCGCGGCGAACATGTCGTCGACCAGTCCGGCCAGCTCCGGTGTGCCGAACTCCTCGTCCGACACCGCCCTGCACCGTCGGTGCAGCACCTCCTCCCCCACCACGGTGATCCGGCGCACCGCGCCGCGCAGCGTCTCCGGCGGCACCTCCGGGTACGCCTCGACCCGCTCGCCCTGCAGCCACACCGACCCCCGCGCGGATCCCTGCGCCGACCCGTGGGTCGATCCATGCGTCGATCCGTAGGCCGACACCATGCCGCGCGCCAGGTCCCGCGCCGGCTCCTGCGCCTGCGCCTGTGCCCGGTCCTGCCGCTGTGCCCGCGCCTGGTCTCGCGCCTGCCCTTGCGCCTGCGCCTGCACCTGGTCTCGCCCCTGTTCGGCCATGGCCGGACTCCCTTCCCGTGTTGTACTGGCCCGCCTATCCATACTTTGCAAAGTGTGACTTTGCAAATAGCTGGTCGAGGCAATGGCCTGCCATCTGGGGTGATTCATCCGCTCAGGACTTGCCAGGCACTTTGCAAACAGGCATCTTTGCAAAGTGCCTACCGACAAGACGCCAGCCGCCGAGACCGGGGGGCGGCCCCTTGAGGCCGCGCCCAACCGGCCGCTACCGCACCACCCGATCCGCCTCGCGCTGCTCGACCTGATCGCGGCGTGGGGCAGGATCACCTCCAACCAGGCGGCTCAGCTTCTGCACCAGAGCTCGGGCACCTGCTCGTTCCACCTGCGCCAGCTCGCCCGGTACGGCCTCATCGAGGAGGCCCCCACCGGCGACGGCCGGTCGCGCCCCTGGCAGCTGCGCTGGGAGGGGTCGCTGATGCCGCCCGACGGCGCCGACACCGGCTCCCCGACGGACTCCTCCGCGTCCGCCCAGCGCCTGGCCCCCACGCCGGACGGCGGACCGGGCTCCGGCCCGGGCTACGAGCTGCGCCCCGACCTGGCCGGGGACCTGGAGGACACCAGCTACCGCCAGTGGCTCTCCCACCGCGCGCAGGCCCCCGCCGAGTGGCAGCAGGACGAGGCGTCCAGCGACGTCCTCCACCTCACCCCCGACGAGCTGGCCGACCTCGGCGCCGCCGTCCGCGCCCTGCTCGCCCCCTACCGGCGCCGCGGTCCCGCCCCCGACACCCGCCCGGTGGCCGCCGTCACCCGGCTGTTCCCGCTCCTCGAACACCCCGCCGGGGAGACCGGCCACTCCTCCGGGGACGCCCGGCGGCCCGAGGGCGGCTAGGACCGATGCCACTGACTTAACAGCGATCGCAAGCCGCTGACCTGGGGCGATGCTTCGGCCAGAGGGCCACGGAAGGGCCCAGAGTCAGTGGTGTTGCGGCTCGGGCGTGTTTGCAAAGTCGCGTCGGACCAGGCCGCGGCTCCCCCGGCCTCCGGCCGGGAGGTACCTCGGGGCCGGGAGGTACCTCGGGGCCGGGAGGTACCTCGGGGCCGGGAGGTACCTCGGGGCCGGGAGGTACCTCGGGGCCGGGAGGTACCCCCCCCCGATCCAAGGCGCCTCCCGACCGAAGCCTGGGGGCGGATGCCCGGCGTCGTGGACCCGGCGGGACTTTGCAAACACGCCCTGGCACCCGGGGCCCGTGGCCGACGGGCGCCGGTAGGGACCGAGGACGACGGCGGGCCCGCCGTCCGGTCGGCACCGGACAACGGGCCCGCCGTCGGGTCGGCCCCAGAGCGAGCGGCTAGCCCTCCGAGCGGTCCCTCAACCGCGGCAGCGGAACCGCGAGCAGCGCCGCCAGCAGCGCGATCCGGGGCGCCAGCTGGTCGATCCGGATGTGCTCGTGCCGGGCGTGCGCCCCCGCGCCGACCGCGCCGAAGCCGTCCAGCGTGGGCAGCCCGCGCGAGCCCGGCAGGTTGGTGTCCCCCGCCCCGCCGGCCGGTGCGCCGTCCAGCTGCTGGCCGAGCACCGCCGCGAGCGAACGAACGTGCCGCAGCAGCGGGTTGCCGGAGCGCTCCGGCCAGGCCGGTCGGCTGGACAGCACCTCGGTCCGCACCCGGGCCCCCGGGCGCAGCGCGGTCAGCCGGGCCAGGTTGTCGAGCGTGCGGCGCTGCGCCTCCGCGGTGGAGAAGCGCAGGCCGAGTTCGGCCTCCGCCCGGCCGGCGATGACATTGGCGCGGGTGCCGCCGCTGATCCGCCCGGCGTTGAGCTCGGTGCCCGGCTGGCCGGCCAGGTCGCGCACCGCGACCAGCTGGTCGACGAGCTCGTCCACGGCCGAGACGCCGTCGGTGGCGTCGTTGCCGGCGTGGGCTTCGCGGCCGGTGACGGTCAGCCGTACTCGGGTGCTGCCGCGGCGGGCGGTCTTGAGCCGGCCGTCGGGGTGCGGCGGTTCGAGCCCCAGCACGGCGGCGGCTCCGCGCAGTTGGCGCTCGACCAGGCGCCTGCCGTCGGGGCTGCCGACCTCCTCGTCCGAGACGACGACCAGGCGGACGGTGCGGTGCGGGCGCTGGCCGAGGTCGGCGAGCAGGGCGAACGCACCCTCCAGGATGGCGAGTCCGCCCTTCATGTCGACCACGCCGGGGCCGCTGAGGGTGCCGTCCTGTTCGGTGACCGGCCAGTCGGCGAGGGTGCCGACCGGCCAGACGGTGTCGTGGTGGCCGACCACCAGGAGGTGCGGCAGGCTCTCGTCCTGGCCGTCCCACTGGAGGACGAGGTGGTCCCCGGCCGGGGCGGCCTCGCGGTGCGCGGTGGCGCCGGTGGCCCGGAACCCGGCGGCCAACTCCTCCGCCAGGGCGTCGAGTCGGGGTGCGTCTCCGCTGGGGGACTCGATCCGGGCCAGGTCCGCGCAGCGCCGTCGGACGGCTCCGGCCAGTGTGCGGGCGCGGGTGCTGAGCGCCTGGGGCAGGCCGGGGAGTGCGGCGGTGGGGCCGGTCTGGGCCTCACTCTCGGTGGCGGTCGACAGAGCCGCCGACGCGACGGCCGGCGGGGCGACGGATGCTGTGACCGAGGCCGTGACCGCCGCTGCGACCGACACCGTGACCGCGAGGGTGGTCGGTGCGACGGACGAGGTCCCGGTCGGCGCTGCGGACGGCGCAAGGGACGGAGCGACGGTTGGTGGGGCGATCGGTGGGGTTGTCGGTGAGGTTGGGGGAAGCCCTGTCGGCGGGGCGGTCGGCGCGACGGTCGGGAGGGCGGCTGTCGGCGCGCTTGCCGCGCGGGTCACGGACTCTGCGGCGACGGGGTCGGAGGTCGCGGTCGGCGCGCCGGCCGGCCGAACTGCTTGGGGACTCAACGCTCGCCTCCGCGGCCGCCGCCGGTATTCAGCGGCCGCACCGGCCGGCCGGACCAGCCCGGGTGTCCGGACCAGCCGGGACGTGCGGCCCCGGCGGACCGCACGGTGCGCCAGGACGGCCCGTCTGGCCCAAGTACGGTGGAACGGCTGGGCGGCATGCTTGGCATTGCGTCCTCCTCGCTCGATCCGGAGGCCCCGGTCGGCCCGGAGCCCCCGTGGACGGCGGCTTCGAAGCGGCGGGCGCAGAGAGCGCACCACCGCAGGGAAGCCGAGATGTGAGCCTAGAAGAACCGTTCGGTTTCCTGCGAGGTGGCCCTGCTCCCAGCGCACCGGGACCAGACCCCGCTACGGGGCGCCCGTGGGAGAACAGCGGCGGGCGCACGGCGCGCGGGCCTGGATCGGCGCGCGAGCGCGGTCGCCGGATCGCGCCCATCTCCACCATGGACCTCGCGCCGGAGTTCGGCAGCGCAAACCGCCAAGGCGCGGCATTTCCACGCCGGATGGGTGACAACGGCTCAGCGCCCGGTACGAGGTGGGAGCCCGCCCGGCACGGCTGCGGCGGCAGCTGACAGCGGACGGCCCGTCGCCGTGGAGAGGCGGCGGGTGGAGCTCGGCGACCGGTGGTCGGTGATCGACGGACAGCGGACAGCGGACAGCGAGCAGCGAGCAGCGGTCGGCAGTCCGTGGTCAGTCGGTGTCGTCCACCACCCCGGCGTCGCGGGCGAGGAGCGCGGCCTGGACGCGGTTGCCGACGCCGAGCGCGGTGAGGATCCGGCTGACGTGCGCCTTGACGGTGCTCTCCCGCATGCCGAGTGCGGATGCGATCTCGGCGTTGGAGCGGCCGCGGCCGAGTTCGCGCAGCACCTCGGCCTCGCGCGGGGTGAGGGCGGCGACGCGGCTGCGGGCCTCGACCGAGCGTGGTGCGCCGGTGCGGTGGTAGCGGTCGATCAGGCGGCGGGCCGCGGCCGGGTGCAGCATGCCCTGCCCTGCGGCGACGACGTGCACCGCGCGGGCGATCTCGGCGGGCGGCGTGTCCTTGAGCAGGAAGCCGTCGGCCCCGGCGGCGAGTGCCTGGTACACGTACTCGTCCAGGTCGAAGGTGGTCAGCGCGATGACGCGCGGGGCCTCGGGGAGCTCGCGCAGCCGGCGGGTGGCGGCGATGCCGTCCAGCCGGGGCATCCGGATGTCCATCAGGGCGACGTCGATCCGCCGCTGGCGGGCCAGCTCGACGGCCTGCAGTCCGTCGGCGGCCTCGGCGACGACGGTCAGGCCCGGGTCCTGGGCGAGGAGGTCGACCAGGCCGAGTCGGACGAGGGCGTCGTCGTCCACCACCATGGTGCGGATCACTCGGTCTCCCTCGGCGGGGTCGCTTCGGCGACGGTTCTCGGTTCGGCCGCGCCAGGGCGCCGGGGCGGGCCCGGGGACGACGGCCGGGGTGGCGGCGGCACCAGGGGCAGCACTGGCGGCGGCGCTGGGGTCGGCACCGGCGGCGGTTCGGGTGTGCGCCGCGGTGGCGGCAGTTGGGCGGCGAGCCGGAACCCGCCGCGCCCGTCGGAGCCCGCGTCCAGGTACCCGCCGAGCGCACCGACCCGTTCGGCGAGCCCGACCAGCCCGTACCCGCCGCCGGTGCCGTCCCCGTCCGGTAGCGGATCGCCCACCCCCCTGCCGTTGCGTACCTCGACGCTGGTCGCCGGGGCCCCGTAGCGGACCCGGACCGTCACGGGTGCGGTGTGCGCGTGCTTGCGGGCGTTGGTCAGTGCCTCCTGGACCAGCCGGTGGACGGCCAGGCGGTGGGTGGTCGGCACGCTCTCCGGATCGCCGACGAGCGAGAGTTCGACGATCTGCCCGGCCTCGGTGGCCTCGCCGACGAGCTCGGTGAGATCGCGCAGTGCGGGCGCCGGTACGGGGGTGGGGCGGGAGAGGCCGGCAGGCCGGTGGCCCGGCGTCGGCTCGGCAGGCGGTTCGGGTGGCCCGGGGACCGGTGGCGGCGGTTCGGGCGGCGGCTCCGGCTCCGCCCGGAGGGCGCCGAGGACGTCACGCAGGTCGTCGAGTGATCGGGCGGCCGTGGTGCGCAGCAGCTCCAGTCGGTGCGCGAGCCGGGCCTGGTCGTCGGCGACGGTGCCGGCCCGGGCTTGGTCGCGGAGCACTCCGGCGTGCAGCACCAGCAGGCTGAGGCGGTGGGCCAGCACGTCGTGCATCTCGCGGGCGATCCGGGCGCGTTCGGCGGAGCGGGCCTGGTCGGCGCGGAGCTCACGCTCGCGGCGCAGTGCGTCGACCTGGTCGTGCAGGGTGCGGATCAGGACGCGCCGGCCGTGCAGCCAGAGCCCGCATGACACGACGGCGGCCTCGATCACCAGTTGGGAGCCGGTGGTGCCCGCCCAGTCGACCACCGAGTCCGCGCGGGTGGCGCTGAGCAGGGCGATGGCGCCGCCGGCCGCGCCGGCGGGGACGAGGCGGCCGGTGGAGGCCAGGTGGTAGACGCTGAACAGGCCGGGGAAGGCCCGGTTGAACAGGCCTGCGGTGAGGACGGGCAGGACGGCGGCGGCGACGGGGTGGCGGCGGGAGAGGAGGAGAGCGAGGGAGGCGAGTGCGGCGACGGCCGTCCGGAGGGGGCGGTGGGGGTCGTCGGTGTGGCTCCACTGGGCGATGGACTCCTCGACGGCCAGGAGGGGGATCGCGAGCAGGAGCAGGGTCTCGGTCCATCGGCGCCGGTCCGGTCCGTACCAGCCGAGCAGGGCGCGGCCGGGTCGGCTGTCCGCGGTGGCCGGTCGGACCGGCCGGTCTGTCGTGCGCGTGTTCACTCCGCCCCTCCCGCCTTGGACCGGCGTCCGCCCGCTGCGGCCGCCGGCCCGATGCTACGGCGGGTCCGCGAGGTCGTACCCCCGACGAAAGGGCATCGACACCCTCGACTTTCGTCGGGGTCGGGCGTCGCCCAACGGCCGATTCGGCGTCGCCAAGGCGTCTCTACCGTCGGCTTCATGACGACAGATCAGATTCGTTCGAGCGTTTCCGCCGGTCCCGGTCCCGCTCCCGCCCTGCCGCTCGGGAGGGCCGGCGACCGGCTGGTGTTCCTGGCGGAGGCACTCCGCACGTTCCGCAGCACGGGCGCGCTGGCTCCCAGCGGGGCGGGTCTGGTGAACGCCCTGGTGGTCCCGGTCACCAGCCGTCCGGACCGGCCGCTGTCGGTGCTGGAGGTCGGCGCCGGGACGGGCACGGTGACCCGGCGGCTGGCCCGGGTGCTGCGCCCGGGCGACCGCTTGCACGTCGTCGAGGCGAACCCGCGGTTCGTGCGGCGGCTCCGGGAGGATCCGGATCTGGGTCGGCTCGGCCCCCGGATCGGCCTGCGGCTGTCGGCCTGCCGGCTGGAGGAGCTGCCGGAGTGCCGGCCGCAGGCGCCGGACGGGGGCGGGCCGCTGGGCGAGCGGTACGACGTGGTCGTCTCGGGGCTGCCGTTGACCAACTTCGAGCCGGCCGAGGTGCGGCACGTCCTGGACCTGTATCTGCGTCTGCTCGTCCCCGGCGGGGAGCTGACGTACTTCGGGTATCTGGGGACGACGGCGGCCCGGACGCTCGTCTCGGGGCCGCGCCGGGGTGCCCGGCACCGGGCGGTGGTGCGGCTGCTGCGGCGGTTCGAGGCGGCGCACGGGCTCGGCAACCGGACGGTGTGGCGCAACCTGCCGCCGGCCCGGGCCCAGCTGTTGCGCGCACCGGGCGGTTCGGCCGTCTCCGGCAGCGCGGGCCACTCGGGCCGCCCGGCCCGCCCGGAGGGCTGAGGCCCCTCGGGCGACGCGGAGGGCTCAGCTCAGTGGGAGGGCCCGGGGAGCTCGGGCTCGCCGACGGGCGGGGCCGCGGCCGCCGCTCGATGATGGACCGGGGCCGGCCCCGGCTCCGTGTCCGGGAGCGAGGAGCTTGCGATGACCGTGACGGTACGCGACGCCGAGGCGAAGGGCCGTTTCGAGGCGTGGGTGGGCGGCACCCTGGCCGGCTTCGCCGAGTACATGCGCAGCGACCACCTGGTGGTGTATCCGCACACGGTGGTGGAGCCCGCCTTCGAGGGGCAGGGCGTCGGCGGCACCCTGGCCCGGGCCGCGTTGGACGACGCGCGCACGCGGGGGCTTGCGGTGCTGGCGACCTGCCCGTTCATCAAGGGCTGGATGCTGCGCCATCCGGAGTACACGGATCTCGCGTACGAGAACCGCAGCCGGGTGGCGGACTGATGGCCGACGCGGATGACGCAGACGAAACGGATGAAGCGGGCGGGAGTGGTGGGGCGGGCGCTCGGGCCGACCGGGCGGACGCGCGCCACGGGGGCGTGCGGACGTACGAGGCCGAGGGGATCGCGGTGGCCTTCGACCCGGCGGTGTGCCGGCACGCCGCCGAGTGCGTACGGGGGCTGCCGGCCGTGTTCGACACCGGGCGGCGGCCGTGGATCCACCCCGACGCGGCCGAGCCGGAGGTGGTTGCCGAGGTGGTGCGGCGCTGTCCGACCGGCGCGCTGTCCTACCGGCTGGCGGGCGGGGCCACGGAGGTGCCGGACCGCCCGACGGCGGTGACCCGGACCCCGGACGGGCGGCTGCTGCTGCGCGGGTGGCTGCGGGTGACGGACGCGGCGGGCGAGGTGCGGGAGACGCCTCGGGCGATGCTCTGCGGCTGCGGCCGCAGCGCCGGGCAGCCGTACTGCGACCGCAGCGGGGTCTGCGGAGAGGGGTGACGGGCGGGCGGGGGTGGGGCGCGGCGCAGCGCGACGCAACACAACGGTGACGGATGACGGGCCTGAGATGACGGATGACGAATGACAGATATTGAAATCTGTCAGTCGTCATGCCATAGTTGAGGCACGCCAGCCCCACCCCTCCCCGCCACAAGGAGCACCCCGTGCCCACGACCACGACCCCCCGCACCACCCTCGGCGCCACCGGCCCGGCCACCTCCGCCCTCGGCCTCGGCTGCATGGGCATGTCGGACCTCTACGGCCCCGCCGACGAGACCGAGAGCATCGCCACCGTCCACGCCGCCCTCGACGCCGGCGTCACCCTGCTCGACACCGGCGACTTCTACGGCATGGGCCACAACGAGCTGCTGATCCACGACGCGCTGCGCGGTCGCGACCGCGAGAACGTCCAGATCAGCGTGAAGTTCGGCGCCCAGCGCGGCCCCGGCAACGACTGGCTGGGCTACGACGCCGGCCCGGCCGCCACCAAGGCCTCCCTCGCCTACACGCTGCGCCGCCTGCGCACCGACTACATCGACGTCTACCGCCCGGCCCGCCTGGACCCGAACGTCCCGATCGAGGAGACCGTCGGCGCGATCGCCGACCTGGTCAAGGCCGGCTACGTCCGCCACATCGGCCTGTCCGAGGTGGGCGCCGACACTCTGCGGCGCGCGGCCGCCGTGCACCCGATCAGCGACCTGCAGATCGAGTACTCGCTCATCTCCCGTTCCATCGAGGCGGAGATCCTGCCCACCGCCCGCGAACTGGGCATCGGCATCACCGCGTACGGCGTGCTCTCGCGCGGTCTGCTCAGCGGCCACTGGAGCGCGGACCGCGAGCTGGCCGGTACGGACTTCCGCGGCCACAGCCCGCGTTTCCAGGGCGACAACCTCACCCACAACCTCACGCTGGTCGAGGCCCTGCGGGCGATCGCCGCCGCCAAGGACGCCACCGTCGCGCAGGTCGCGATCGCCTGGGTCGCCTCGCGCGGCGAGGACATCGTCCCGCTGGTCGGCGCCCGCCGCCGCGACCGCCTCACCGAGGCCCTCGGCGCGCTGGATGTCGAGCTCACGGCGGCCGACCTCGCCGCCGTCGAGGCCGCGGTACCCGCCGGGTCCGCCGCCGGGGACAGGTACGCTGCCGCACAGATGGCCCACCTCGACAGCGAGCACTGAGCGCGGCAGACGCCGACGACGAGCTCGCCGCCGAGCGCGCGGCCGCCTGTCAGCCGCACGACCGTCCGCCGCCGCGGTGGCGGACACACCACCCGTTAGGACGTCTCCCCGTGACCTCGGACAACGCACTCACTCCCGAGCAGATCCTGAGCGCGGCGGAGGACGTCCTCAGGCGGTTCGGCCCGGCCAAGGCCACCGTCGTGGACGTCGCCCGCACCCTCGGTGTCAGCCATGGCAGCGTCTACCGCCACTTCCCCAGCAAGGCGGCGCTGCGCGATGCCGTCACCCGGCGCTGGCTCGACCAGACGCACTCCAGCCTCGAACTCGTCACCGTCGAGCCCGGCCCCGCCGTGGAGCGCCTGCACCGCTGGCTGGTGACGCTGTTCGCCGCCAAGAAGCGGAAGGCGCTCGACGACCCGGAGCTGTTCGCCACCTACATGGCGCTGATCCCGGAGACCGGCAGCACGGTCGACGCCCACATCGAGACCCTGATCGCCCAGATCGGCCGGATCATCCAGGACGGCGTCGAGGCCGGGGACTTCCGTCCGACCGACATCGGGACGACCGCCAGGGCCGTGTTCGAGGCGACCGCACACTTCCACGACCCGGCGTACGCGGTGGAGTGGAACGACCCGACGGCTCCGGACCGCCTCGAGGCGGTGTGGGCCCTGCTGCTCGGCGGCCTGCTCAGCAAGCGCTGAGCCGGGCCCGGCCCCGCGGGTGCGCCGGGTCAGCGGCGGGAGTTCCCGAAGAAGATGCGGTAGAGGATCAGCAGCACCAGGGCGCCGCCGATCGCCGAGGCCCAGGTCGCCAGGTCGAAGAACTGCCCCGACACGGACCTGTGGAAGACCCGCGAGGCGATCCAGCCCCCGACGAAGGACCCGGCGATGCCGATCAGGGTGGTCACCACCAGGCCGCCCGGGTCCTTGCCCGGCAGCAGCAGCTTGGCCAGGGCCCCGGCCACCAGCCCCAGCACGATCCACGCGACGATGCTCATCCGTCCGTCCTCCCGCCCTCCGTCGCGGCGGCACCCGAGCCGACCGCTGCACTGCCGGGGACGCCGGCGCACACCTGTCCGGTTCCCGGGGCCGAGGCGTGGCACCCTCGGCCCCGGGGTCCGGCGGCGCGATACTGCGGCCATGCGCATCCTGATCGCCGCCGCCGGCTCCCGGGGTGACGTCGCCCCCTTCACCGGCCTCGGCGCCCGTCTCCAGGCGGCCGGCCACCAGGTGGCGGTGGCCACCCACGGCACCTTCGCCGACTCCGTACGCGCCGCGGGGCTGGAGTTCCGCCCGCTCCCGGTCGACCCCCGCGAGGAACTCGCCTCCACCCGGGGCCAACGCCTCCTGCAGGCCGGGTCCGGGCCGCCGGCGCTGCTGCGACTCCTGCGCCTGGGCCGCGCGTCCATGCCCGCCCTCGGGGACGGCATCGCCGACGCCACCGCCCTGGGCGCCGACCTCCTGCTCACCTCCGCCACCACCGCCGCCCTCGGCCAGGTCGCCGCCGAGGCCGCCGGCATCCCCAGCCTCGGCCTGTACCTCCAACCGCTGGCCCCCACCCGCGAGTTCGCCCCGGCCTTGACCGGCACCCGGTCCCTCGGACGCACCGGGAACCTGCTCGCCGGCCATGCCGTCCAGGCCGCCGTCGACCAGCTCTTCGCCCCCGCCGTCCGTGGGTTGCGCCGCCGCCTGGGCCTGCCGCGGCAGGGGATCGCGCGCGCCCGCCGCACCCAGCGCATCCTGCACGGCTTCTCCCCCGCCGTGATCCCCCGGCCCGCCGACTGGCACCCCGGCCTCGACGTCGTCGGCTACTGGTGGCCGCACCAGGACCACACCTGGCAACCCCCGGCCCGTCTCCTCGACTTCCTCGCCGCCGGCCCACCGCCCGTCTTCGTCGGCTTCGGCAGCCTGGTCGTCCCGGACCCCGAACGCCTCACCGCCACCGTCCTCGCCGCCCTGCGGGCCGCCCGGGTCCGGGCCGTCCTCCAGTCCGGCTGGAGCGGCCTCGGCGCCGCCGACAGCGAGACCGTCCTCACCATCGGCGACACCCCGCACCACTGGCTCTTCCCCCGCATGGCCGCCGTCGTCCACCACGCCGGGGCCGGCACCACCGCCGCCGCCCTGCGTGCCGGGACGCCCGCCGTCCCCGTCCCCGCCCAGCTCGACGCGCCGTTCTGGTCCGCCCGCGCCACCCGCCTCGGCGTCTCCCCCGGCGCAGTCCCGCTGCGCCGGCTCAGCGCCCCGCTCCTGGCCACCGCGATCCGCCGGGCCCTGGACGACCCCCGGCACCTCGGTCGGGCGCGGTCCCTCGCCGCCACCCTCGCCACCGAGGACGGCACCGCCCGGGTACTGGCCGCCGCGGAACGCCTGGCGGGCTGAACCCCCGCCGACGGCCCCACCCGACCCGGGCAGCCCCGCGGCCCGGACGACCCGGGCGGCCGCGGAGTCGCTGAGTCGCGGGGCCCATCACCCCTGCCGGGTCCGGGAGTCGAGGCTCAGCACCGTGTACAGCAGCACGCCGACCGTGAAGCCCACGGCCCAGCCGTAGTCCGCGAGCGGCTTCAGGACCGGGATCAGGCCGCCGACCGGGAACGGGCCGGTCGCCACCCCGGCGGAGTCGACGGTGGAGTACGAGCCGCCGACCGCGAGCAGCCCGCCCACGCCGAAGGAGAGGACGGCACGCCAGTTCCAGCCCGCCCGGTACCAGTAGGGGCCGGCGCCCGGGGTGTAGAGGGCGGCCAGGTCGAGGCGGGTGCGGCGGATGATCCAGTAGTCGGCGATGAGGATGCCGGCCACCGTCCCGAGCAGGCCGCCGACCAGGCCCAGCCAGGTGAAGATGTACATCTCGGGGCTGGAGAGCAGCTTCCACGGGAAGATCGCGATCCCCACCACTCCCGTGATCAGCGCCCCCGTACGGAAGTTGATGAGACGGGGGGCGAGGTTGGCCAGGTCGTAGGCGGGTGAGACGACGTTGGCGGCGATGTTCACCGAGAGGGTCGCGACCAGCACGGTGACCAGGGCGAAGAGGATCCCCGGCACACTGTCGATCTTCGCGGTGAGTTCGATCGGATCCCAGATCGCGGTGCCGTACACGGCCTCCGAGCCCGAGGTGACCAGCACCGAGAGCACCGCGAAGGCGGTCATCGTGGTCGGCAGGCCCAGCGCCTGGCCGAGGGCCTGGGCGCGCTGGCTGCCCCCGAAGCGGGTGAAGTCGGGGATGTTGAGGCTGAGGGTGGCCCAGAACCCGATCATGCCCATCAGTCCGGGGAAGAAGACCTTCCAGAAGCCGCTGCCCCAGCCGAGTTCGGACGGCTGCGACAGCAGCGTGCCGAGCCCGCCGGCCTTCACCGCGATCCAGGCCAGCAGGGCCACCGCGCCCACGATGACGAACGGGGCGGCCCAGTTCTCGACCTTCCGCAGCGTGTCCATCCCGCGGTGGATGATCGCTATCTGGACCGCCCAGAACAGCAGGAAGGAGAGCCAGAGCGTCCACGGGTGGCCGCCGAACTCCGCTGCGGTCCGCCAGGATTCGCCGAACAGCTTGCCCGCCAGCAGGAAGATGCCGGAGCCGCCGATCCAGGTCTGGATGCCGAACCAGGCGCAGGCGACGGCGGCCCGCACGAGTGCGGGCAGATTGGCGCCGCGCAGGCCGAAGGAGGCACGGGCGAAGACCGGGAACGGGATGCCGTACTTGGTCCCGGCATGGCCGGTGAGCAGCATCGGCCCGAGCACGATCAGGTTGCCGAGCGCGATGGTGAGGACCGCCTGCTTCCAGTCCATCCCGAGCGCGACCAGGCCCGAAGCCAGCGTCCAGGAAGGGATGTTGTGGGCCATGCCGACCCACAGGGCGAGGAAGTTGTAGGTGGTCCAGGTGCGCCCGGCGACCGGAACGGGCAGCAGGTCGTCGTTGGTGAAGCCGTTGGCCGGGAGGGTGACGGCCGGGCCCAACTCGACCCGGCCGTCGGGGTGCTGGATCTGGGATGCGGCTCCGCCGCCCCCTATCGCGGCGGTTCCGGTCACCGGCGGGCGCCTTCGGCCAGGTGCGGGATGACGTCGGCGCCGTACGCGTCGATGGTCTGCTCGACGGCGTCGTGCATCGCGTAGACGGCGAACTGGTCGACCCCCAGGGCGCGGAGGCGCTCCAGACGGTCCAGCTGGGCGGCCACCGGGCCGATGAGACAGAAGCGGTCGACGATCTCGTCCGGGACGAAGGCGGTGTCGGGGTTTCCGGCGCGACCGTGGTGGCTGTAGTCGTAGCCCTGCCGGTCCTTGATGTAGTCGGTGAGGGCCTCGGGGACGAGGGCGGAGTGCTCGCCGTAGTGGGTGACCAGATCGGCGACGTGGTTGCCGACCATGCCGCCGAACCAGCGGCACTGTTCGCGGGCGTGGGCGAGTGCGGCCGGGGAGTCGTCCTCGGTGACGTAGGCGGGGGCGGCGACGCAGATGGTGAGCGAGGCGGGGTCGCGGCCGGCCTCGGCGGCGGCCGCGCGGACGGCCTTGATCATGTACTCGGTGAGGTACGGGTCGGCGAGCTGCAGGATGAAGCCGTCGGCCTGACTCCCGGTCAGGGCGAGTGCCTTGGGGCCGTACGCGCCCATCCAGATCGGCAGTGCGGCGCCGGGCTGCACCCAGGGCAGGTGCATCTCGGTGCCGTCCACCTCGATCGAACGGCCTTCCGCCAGAGCCTTGATGGCGTGCATGGCCTCGGAGAGCCGGGCGAGCGTGGCGGGGCGGCGGCCGGCGACGCGCATCGCGGAGTCACCGCGACCGATGCCGCAGACGGTGCGGTTGCCGTACATGTCGTTGAGGGTGGCGAAGAGGGAGGCGGTGACCTCCCAGGTGCGGGTGGAGGGGTTGGTGACCATCGGACCGACGGTCAGCCGCTCGGTCTCGGCCAGGATCCGGCTGTAGATGACGAAGGGCTCCTGCCAGAGCACGCAGGAGTCGAAGGTCCAGCCGTGGGTGAAGCCGGCCCGCTCGGCGCGGACCATGCGGTCGATGAGCAGGCGGGCGGGCGGGTCGGTCTGCAGGACGAGGCCGATGTCCATGGGGCGCTCCAGGGAAGGGGCCACCCGGGGACCGGCGGTGACGGCCCCCGGGCAGCTGCCGGGCAGGGAGGGAAGGAGACGAGAGGAAGAGGCGGAAGAGGCGGAAGGGACGAGGACCGCGGCGGGGGCCGGGCTCAGGTGAGGTACTGGCAGGTGTCCCGGCGCAGGAAGGTGCCGTGGCCGGCCCGTCCGAGCCAGCTGCCGCCGTCCACGACGACGGTGCCGCGGGAGAGCACCGTCCGGGCGCGGCCGGTGAGTCGGCGGCCCTCGTAGGCCGAGTAGTCGACGTTCATGTGGTGGGTGGCCGCGGAGACGGTCTGGACGGCGGCGGGGTCGTAGACGACCAGGTCGGCGTCCGCGCCGGGGGCGATGGTCCCCTTGCGCGGGTGCAGGCCGAACATCCGGGCGGGCGTGGTGCAGGCGATCTCGACCCAGCGGCGCCGGCTGATCCGCCCGTCGACCACCGCCTGGTGGAGCAGGTCCATCCGGTTCTCCACGCCCGGCAGGCCGTTCGGGATCTTGGAGAAGTCGCCCCGGCCGAGGTCCTTCTGGCCGACGAAGCAGAACGGGCAGTGGTCGGTGGAGACCACCTGGAGGTCGTTGGTGCGCAGCCCCCGCCAGAGCGCCTCCTGGTGCTCGCGGGGGCGCAGCGGGGTGCTGCACACGTACTTGGCGCCCTCGAAGCCCGGTTCGGCGAGGTTGTCGGTGGACAGGAACAGGTACTGCGGGCAGGTCTCGCCGAAGACGTTGAGGCCGGCGTCGCGGGCCTCGGCGAGTTCGGCGAGGGCGGAGGCGGCGGAGACGTGGACGACGTAGAGCGGGCTGCCGGCGACCTGGGCGAGCCTGATCGCGCGGTGGGTGGCCTCGGCCTCCAGGAGTTCGTGCCGGACCTCGCCGTGGTAGCGGGGGTCGGTGCGGCCGGCGGCGAGGGCCTGTTCGACCAGGACGTCGATGGCGATGCCGTTCTCGGCGTGCATCATGATCAGCCCGCCGTTGGCGGCGCCGCGCTGCATGGCGCGCAGGATGCGGCCGTCGTCGCTGTAGAAGACGCCGGGGTAGGCCATGAAGAGCTTGAAGGAGGTGGATTCGCCGGAGTCGACGAGGGCGTCCATCTCCTTGAGCACACCGTCGTTGACGTCGGAGACGATGGTGTGGAAGGCGTAGTCGATGGCGCAGTTGCCGTCGGCCTTGGCGTGCCAGGCGTCGAGGCCCTCGCGCAGGGCGCCGCCGACGGGCTGGACGGCGAAGTCGACGATGGTGGTGGTGCCGCCCCAGGCGGCTGCGCGGGTGCCGGTCTCGAAGGTGTCGGAGGCCGAGGTGCCGCCGAAGGGCAGCTGCATGTGGGTGTGCGCGTCGACGCCGCCGGGGATGACGTAGTGGCCGGTGGCGTCGATGACCTGGGCGTCCCCGTCGCCCCAGGCCGCGGCGGCGTCGCTGCCGGTGGCGGCGAGGGCGGCGATGCGCTCGCCCTCGATCAGGACGTCGGCGTGCAGTTCGTCGGTGGCGGTGATGACGAGGCCGCCGCGGATCACAGTTCGGCTCATGGCGTCGGCCCCTCTCACGCCTCGGTCAGGGGTCCGTAGGCCTCGGGCCGGCGGTCCCGGTAGAACGCCCACTGCTGGCGGACCTGTTCGATCAGGCCGAGGTCGAGGTCGCGGACGACGAGCTCCTCCTCCTTGTCGGAGGCGACGTCGCCGACGAACTGGCCGCGCGGGTCGACGAAGTAGGAGGTGCCGTAGAAGTCGTTGTCGCCGTACTCCTCGGTGCCGACGCGGTTGATGGCGGCGACGAAGTACTCGTTGGCGACGGCGGCGGCGGGCTGTTCGAGCTGCCAGAGGTAGCTGGAGAGTCCGCGGCTGGTGGCGGAGGGGTTGTAGACGATCTGCGCGCCGGCCAGGCCGAGGGCGCGCCAGCCCTCGGGGAAGTGGCGGTCGTAGCAGATGTAGACGCCGACCTTGCCGACGGCGGTGTCGAAGACGGGCCAGCCGAGGTTGCCGGGCTTGAAGTAGTACTTCTCCCAGAATCCCTTGACCTGGGGGATGTGGTGCTTGCGGTACTTGCCGAGGTAGCTGCCGTCGGCGTCGATCACGGCGGCGGTGTTGTAGTAGACGCCGGGCTGGTCCTCCTCGTAGACGGGGACCACGACGACCAGGCCGAGTTCGCGGGCGAGGTCCTGCATCCGGACGACGGTGGGGCCGTCGGGGACGGCCTCGGCCCAGCGGTAGTGCTCGGGCTCCTGGACCTGACAGAAGTAGGGGGCGTTGAAGACCTCCTGGAATCCGATGATCTTCGCGCCCTGGGCGGCGGCCTCGCGGGCGTGTCGTTCATGGAGGGCGATCATCGACTCCTGATCACCTGTCCACCGGGTCTGGACGAGGGCGGCGCGGACGATCTGCGACATGGGTACCTCCGCAACTCCGGGGCCCAGCCGGGGGTTGGGCCAGCGGTCTGAGGGTTGACGGGGCGGATCCGCCTGCGGGTCCACGAGTGGTCCACCCACGGATCTACGTGCGTAGAACGTGGTGCGTAGACCGTAGGCCCGGCCTCGGCGGCCTGACAATACGTCGGACGTAACGCGGTTGGGGCGGTCTTCCCGCGCGGACACGCGAGGTCTCCCGGATGGGATGAAACGGTCATCTACCCCGCGAGCCTCCTTCTTACTCATTTGAGTGAATCCCTGTGCGAGGTACTGCGTGTCGGGGTAGGAAGCGCCATGATGCTGCTCCGGTCCGTCACCGGGCGGCACCGGACGGTCACGAGGGACGGTCACGAGGGACGGTAGCGAGGGACCGTCACGGCGGGTCGCTCGGCGCCGGTCTCCCGGTGCGGGGTCGCTCGGCGCGGGTCGCCCGGCGGAAGCGGTCGGGCAGGAGTGTCACGGGGGAGGTGGACGTGACGGCGGTACAGGAGCAGGACGCGGGCGCAGCGCCGGCGGAGCCGGTCGCGCCCGCCACGCGGCGAGGTGGGCCCGGTGGGCGACGCCTGGCCGCCTGGGTCGAGGAGCCGGCGCGGCGGCCCCCGGTGCCGGCCTGGGCGGGTCTGCTGCTCGGCCTCGGCGCGCTGCTGCCGGTCGCGCTGGGGAGTCGGCTGTTCGCCCACTGGGCGCCGCCGGTGCAGGACGTGCGGCTGCAGCTGGCCGGCTCCCGGGCGGCCGCCGGGGCCGTGGTCGGCGACCGCCTCGGCGCCTACCGCGCCGCGCTGCGGGCGGACTACTGGCTGCTCGGCGGCTACACCCTGACGCTGGTGGCCGCCTGTCTGCTGGGCGGATACGTCGCCTCCCGGCCGCGGACCCGGATCGTCGCGCTCGGCGCGGCGTGCGGCGCACTGCTGGCCGGCCTGGGCGACCTCGCGGAGGACGTGCTGCTCGGCGCCGGCCTCGACCGGCTCGCGGCCGGCGGCGGCTCCGACACTCCCTTCGCCGTCGCCGCCGCCCTCGCCACCGTCAGATGGCTGCTGCTCCTGCCGGTCGGGGGGTTCGCCCTGGCCTCGCTCGCCGTCACGCTCGGCCGGGCCCTGCTCGCCGTGCTGCGGCGCGACCGCGACCCGTCGGCCCCGCAGAACCCGCAGGACCCGTCCGACCTGTCCGATCCGTCCGGGGCCGGCCGGCCCTCCGAGGGCGACCGGGCAGGCCCCGAACTGGTCCCGCCCTGGCCGGTGGCCACGGCGCACGGCGGGCGCTGGCCGCCCGGCCGCCGCGCCCACCCGCCGCTCGACCAGCACGCCCGCTGGCGCAACGGCGCCCGGGTGCCTCCCGGGCGGGAGCACGCCCGGCTCGGCTTCTGCGTCTCCGGCGGCGGGATCCGCTCGGCCTGTGTCACCCTCGGCGCGCTGCAGGCGCTGCGCCCCTGGCTGCGGCAGGCCCGCTACCTGGTGTCCGTCTCCGGCGGCGGGTACACGGTCGGGGCGCTGCAGTTGGCGCTCAGCGACTCCGCTCCCGGCTGCCCGGTGCCCGTCGTCTCCGGCCTGACCTCGGCCGACGTGATGGAGCCCGGCTCGCCCGAGGAGGACCACCTCCGGCGCCACTCCAAGTACCTGGCCGACGGCGCCGGCCAGTGGCTGGTCGCCCTCTGGACGCTGCTGCGCGGTCTGGTCGCCGCGTTGACGCTGCTGCTCGCCACCGTGCTGGTGGTCGGCCTCGGGCTCAGCCAGTTCTACCGCCTGGTGCCGCTGACCGACCTGGACGGCCTGGCCGCGATCGGTCTGGGCACCGGCGGCGGCGCCCGGCTCGGCCCGCTCGGCATCCGGCGGTCCGCCGTGGGTGCCGTCCTCGGGCTGGGGGCGGCCGCCGTGCTCTGCCGGCTGCTGTGGCTGCTGGCCTTCCCCCTGCTGGGCTGGGACAACCCGCTGCCCCGCGCCCTGCGGCGGCTCTCGCACGCGGCCCTCGCCCTGGCCGCGCTGGTGGCCACCGGGGTCCTGGTACTGCCGGGCCTGGCCTGGGGCGCGGTCCGGCTGCAGCAGGCCCTGGCGGTCGACGCGGGCCGGACCGGCGTCGGCCTCAGCGCCACCGTGCTGCTCAGCTATCTGGCGCTGCTGCTCGGCATACTGTGGCGCGGACGCCGGGCGATCGAGCTCGGCGCGGCCGGCCTCGGCCGTCTGTTGCGCGGCACCCGGCAGGTCGGCGGCCTGGCCGGCGGGCTGACCGAGTACCTGGTGGTGTGGGCGGCCCTCGCGGCGCTGTCGGTCGGGGCACTGCTCGCCCTCGGCTGGGCGATCGCCACCGGCCGCGACTGGCCCGTCTCCGCCCAGGTCCTGCTGCCGGTGGTGCTGGGCGCCGTCGGGTTCAACCTGGACCAGACGTGGATGAGCCTGCACCCGTTCTACCGGATCCGGTTGGCCTCGGCCTTCGCCGTCCGGCGGGCCACCGAGGACGGCGAGGTGCTGGCCCGCCCGTACCACTTCTTCCGGGAGCCGACCTGGCTCAGCCACTACGGCGCCCGGCACCCCGACTTCCCGCAGGTGATCTTCGCGGCCGCGGCCAACCTGTCCGGCAGCGACCGTACGCCACCCGGTCGCCGGGCGGTCTCGTTCACCTTCTCGCACGACTACGTGGGCGGTCCGGACGTCGGCTACGCCCGGACGGACCTGCTGGAGCGGCGTACCCGCGGACACATCGCCCGGGATCTGACGGTGCAGTCCGCGATGGCCGTCTCCGGCGCCGCGTTCTCCTCCGCGATGGGCCGTCAGTCCAGGGCCTACCAGGGGCTGTTCGCCGTCGCCAACTCCCGGCTCGGCACCTGGCTGCCCAACCCCGCCGCGCTCGCCGCCCAGTGGGCGCCCGAGCGGGACTGGCGGCGTGCGACCCAGCCGGCCGTGCGCCGGCTCCAGTACCAACTGCGCGAGCTGTGCGGGCGCTTCCCGATGGACGACCGCTTCCTGCTCGCCACCGACGGCGGCCACTACGAGAACCTGGGGCTGGTCGAACTGCTGCGGCACGGCGTGCGGACGGCGGTCTGCGTCGACGCCAGCGGGGACACCTCGTACGCCGCCACCGTCGCGGCCGCGATCACCCTCGCCCGCGAGGAGCTGGGCATCGTCATCACCCTGCACGGGCCCGAGCGGCTGATCCCCGGGAGCGCGGCGACGGACCGGCCGCTCGGCACCGGCGGCGGCACCGGCGCCGCAGCGGGGGCCGGGGTCGGCGAGGGACCACCGACGCCGCTGCGCGGGCTGGCGGCGCAGCTGGCCGCGCGGCTCTCCGCCACCGCGGTCGTGACCGGGGACATCCACTATCCGGATCCGCTCGACCTCGGCTTGAGCGGCGCCGGAGCGGACGGCGACAGCGACGGCGGGAGTGGAGACCGGAGTGGAGGCGGTGGCGGGCGCCACGGCACGCTGGTCCTCGTCCAGGCCGTGCTCACCCCCGGCATGCCGTACGAGCTGCACTCCTACGCGGTGGCCAACGCGGCCTTCCCGAACGACAGCACCAGCGACCAGTGGTTCGACCACCGCCAGTTCGACGCCTACCAGACGCTGGGCCGCTACCTGGGAGAGCAAGCGGCGCCCGCGGTCAAGGCGGCGCTGGCCGCGGCGGACGGCGCCCTGCCCGGCACCGGTGCGAGCGCCGCCGAGGCGCCCGGCGCCGCGCCCGCCCCGGCCCCTCCGCCGCCCCGGCGCGCCACGCAGGGGTGACAGGGCTCGCTTGACTCGTGCCCGCTTCGTCGGGAAAGATCCGGCGCATGGACTCCGGCGCCACTCTGGTATGCCGCCTGCACGTCGATCTGCGACGCCAGGCGAGTTCCATCTGTGCCTGTTGACCTTGCTCCTTCCCGCCGGTCCCGCCCTGTGACGTCTTCCGGGGTCCGCACCGCGCACTCGTCTCCGCGTTCCTGACGCGCCCCGCCGGGCGCACCCTGCCGCCGTGTCGGCGCGCCCGCCCCCGGGCTCCGCTGTCGCGCGACTCCGTCTCTCCCGTCCCTCCCGCCTTCCCCGAGGACGCCCCATGAGCCTGGACCTCGCCCCCGACCACGCCCCTTCCCCTGCCAGTGCCACCGCGATCGCCACCGCGACCGCGACCGCCCAGGCGGGACTGGTGGAGGAGGCCCGGGTCCCGCTGACGCCGAGCACGCTGCGCGAGATCGTCCGCGAGCTGGCCGAGCAGCCCGAGCAGTGGATCCACCACGTCCGGCTCTCCATGGAGGAGCGCTGGTACCGGCGGCTGGTCGCCGACCAGGACCACGAGGTCTGGCTGATCAGCTGGCTGCCCGGACAGTCCACCGGGTTCCACGACCACGGCGGCTCACGCGGCGCGTTCACCGTCGCGCTCGGCGAGCTGGAGGAGCTGTCCCTGGGCGGACCGGAGCAGGGCCTGCTGATCCGGCGGATCCCGGCCGGCACCGCCCGCGCCTTCGGCCCGGAGTACGTGCACGACGTCCGCAACACGACGGCCGGCCCGGCCGTCACCATCCACGCCTATTCGCCACCGCTGAACGAGATGGCGCACTACGACCTGCGGGCCGGCGGGCTCGTCCGCACCTCGGTGGAAGGACCGGAGCAATGGTGACCACGATCGACGACCTGGTGGAGCGTGCCCGCGAGGGCGTCCACCGCCCCCGGGCCCGTGAGGCCTACGACGCACACCTGGAGGGCGCGCTGCTGGTGGACATCCGGCCGGCCGCCCAGCGGGCCGCCGAGGGGGAGATCCCCGGCTCGCTGGTGATCGAGCGCAACGTGCTGGAGTGGCGGCTCGACCCGACGGGCAGCCACCGCATCCCGGAGGCGTCCGGGTACGACGTGGAGGTGATCGTGCTCTGCTCCGAGGGCTACGCCTCCAGTCTGGCCGCCGCCTCCCTGCGGGAGCTCGGACTGCACCGGGCGACCGACCTGGACGGCGGTTTCGTCGGCTGGGCCGCCGCCGGGCTGCCGACACGTCAGGGCGGCTGAGCGGGCCCAACGGCCCAGCGGCCCCGTGGCCTGGCGGCTGAGCAGCTCACCGGCCGTAGGACCGTACGGCCGTACGGCCCTACGGCCGAATGGCTCAAGGGCGCGGGAGCCGCCGGGCCGCAGCATCCCGCCGGGCCGGCCCACTACCCGACCGACCGTCATCCAGCGGTCCGGCTATCCCACCTGGTGGTAATTCAGGGACAGGAGGTAATTCAGGTCATAGTCTGATCAGAGTTTCCGCCGGTCCAAAGCTGGGCAGCCACGCGGGCGGAAGAACGCCCGGGCAGGTACGACGACAGATGGCTCCGACATCACGGACAGTCATCTGTCGACAAACCGCCACCGACCGACAGACCGCCACCATCGGCGCCGCCACCACCCGGGCGCCCGAGCTAGGAAACTCCCCGTGATCAGATTCGACGGCGCGGGCAAGCGCCACCCCGACGGCACGATCGCCGTCGGGGGCCTCGACCTCGACGTCCCGACCGGTCGGATAACCGTGCTGGTCGGACCGTCCGGCTGCGGCAAGACCACCCTGCTGCGCATGGTCAACCGGATGGTCGAACCGACCTCGGGGCGGGTGCTGCTGGACGGCACCGACGTCGCCGAGCTGGAGCCGGCCAAGCTGCGCCGCGGCATCGGGTACGTGATCCAGCAGGCCGGGCTCTTCCCGCACCGCAAGGTGATCGACAACATCGCCACCGTCCCCTACCTGCTCGGGTGGGACCGCCGGAAGGCCCGGGCCCGCGCCGCCGAGCTGCTGGAGCTGGTCGGCCTCGCGCCGGAGACCGGCAAGCGCTACCCGTTCCAGCTCTCCGGCGGCCAGCAGCAGCGCGTCGGCGTGGCCCGGGCGCTGGCGGCCGACCCGCCGGTCCTGCTGATGGACGAGCCGTTCAGCGCCGTCGACCCGGTGGTCCGCGCGGGCCTTCAGGACGAACTGCTGCGGCTGCAGTCCGAGCTGCGGAAGACCGTGCTGTTCGTCACGCACGACATCGAGGAGGCCGTCCGGCTCGGCGACCAGGTCGTGGTGCTGCGCGAGCAGGGCCGGATCGCCCAGCTCGCCGACCCGCACACCCTGCTCACCGCGCCCGCCGACGACGGCGTGGCCGCCTTCCTCGGGCGCGACCGCGGCCTGCGCGGACTGGGCCTGCGCTCCGCCGACGCCGTCACCACCCGCCCGGTGGCCGCCGGGCTGCAGTACGGCGGCTGGGAACTGGCGCTGGACGACGAGCGGCGCCCGATCGGCTGGATCGACCGGACCGCCGCCACCGCCGTGCTGCACCCGGCGGCCGGCTACCGGCCCGCGACCGACACCCTGCGCACCGCGCTGGACGCCGCCGTCCTCTCCCCCGCCGGCGTCGCCGTCGCGCTGGACGCCGACGGGCGGGCCACCGGCACGGCCACCCGGGAGGCGGTCCTCGCCGCACTCGCCGTCCCGGGCCCACCGGCCGAACGGACCGCCCCGGCCGCAGAGCCCCTCCCGGACGCACCGGCGGTCGCGGCCGGCCAGGGCGTCGACGCCGTCCCGCAGGAGGGCACTCCCGGTGGACGATGAACCGATCGTCCGCTGGTACTGGATCGGCGATCACCTCGGCTACCTGGGCGACCTGCTGCTCGACCACGCCGTGATCGCCCTGTTCCCGGTCCTGATCGGACTGCTGGTGGCGGTACCGCTGGGCCTGGCCTGCACCCGCTACCCCCGGCTCTACCAGCCGTTCGCCGCCGTCTTCAACGTCGTCTACGCGCTGCCCTCGCTGGCCGTGTTCGTGGTGCTCATCCCCTACACCGGGCTGGCCACCCAGGCCACCGTGATGATCCCGCTCGCCTTCTACGCGATCGCCGTCCTGCTGCCGACCACGGTGGAGGGGCTGCGCGCGGTCCCCGAGTCCGTCCGGCAGGCGGCGACCGCGATGGGGTACGGGCCGTGGCACCGGCTGACCTCCGTCGAACTGCCGGCCGCCGTCCCGTACCTGGTCGCCGGGCTGCGGGTGGCCGCGGTCTCCAGCATCTCGCTGGCGAGCGTGGGCGCGCTGGTCGGCCGCGGCGGTCTCGGCTACCTGTTCATCGACGGCTTCCAGCGGACCTTCCCGACCCCGATCGTGGCCGGGATCGTGCTGATCGCGGCGCTCGCGCTGGCCGTGGACCTGCTGCTGGTCGGCGCCCGGCGGCTGCTCGCGCCGTGGGCCGTCCGCGAGAAGGGGGCGGCCCGGTGAACTGGCTCTCCTGGCTGGGGGACTTCTTCTCCTCCCCCGACCGCCGCAGCGGCCCGGACTCGATCGTGAACCGGGTCGCCGAGCACCTGCTGCTCTCCGGCGAGGCACTGCTGTACGCCGCGCTGCTGGCCGTCCCGCTCGGACTGCTGATCGGCTACACCGGGCGCGGCGCCACCGCCGTCACCTCGCTGGCCGGCGCCGCCCGCGCGCTGCCCACGCTCGGGCTGGTCACGCTGGCGGTCCTGCTCGCCGGGGTCGGCGACACGGCCGTGCTGGTCCCGCTGGTCGCGCTCGCCGCGCCGCCGCTGCTGGTGGCCGCCGTCGAAGGGGTGCGCGGCACCGACCCGGACGTACGGGACGCGGCGCGGGGCATCGGACTGACCCACCCGCAGGTGCTGTGGCAGGTCTGCGTACCGTCCGCGCTGCCGACCCTGCTGGCGGGGTTCCGCACCGCGACCGTCCAGGTCATCGCGACGGCGACGGTCGCCGCGTACGTGGGCCTCGGCGGCCTCGGCCGCTACGTCATCGACGGGCTGGCCACCCGGAACTTCGCGGTGACGGTGGGCGGCGCACTGCTGGTGGTGCTGCTCGCGGTCGGTGCCCAGCTGTTCTTCGCCCTGCTCGCCCGCTACGCGCTCCCGCCCGGGCTGCGTGCCCAGCGCCGGGCCCGTTGATCCTCCCACCCGTTCCCGAAAGGACACACATCACCATGTCGACATCTGCCCTCCGTGGAAACGGCCGCCGCCTCCTGGTTCTCGGCACCCTCTCCGTGCTCGCCCTCGGCGCCACCGCCTGCGGCTCCTCCGGCGGCGACCCGCTGGCCTCCGGCTCGAAGACCGCCGGCTCCGGCGACGGCGCGGGCTCGACCGTGGTGGTCGGCTCGGCGAACTTCCCCGAGAACGTCCTGCTCGGCTCGATCTACTCGCAGGCGCTGAAGGCCAAGGGCGTCAAGGTCGAGGAGAAGTTCAACATCGGCAGCCGCGAGCTCCTCTACGGACAGCTCAAGGACGGCAGCCTGACCGTGCTGCCCGAGTACAACGGCGCCCTGCTCGCCTACCTGGACCCGAAGGCGACCGCCGCCACCAAGGACGAGGTCAACGCGGCGCTCGCCAAGACCCTGCCGGCCTCGCTGGGCCTGCTCGACTCCTCGCCCGCCGAGGACAAGGACTCGCTGAGCGTCAGCCAGGAGAGCGTCGACAAGTACCAGCTGAAGAGCATCACCGACCTGGCCGCCAAGGCGGGCGAGTTCACCATCGGCGGCCCGCCGGAGTTCAAGACCCGCCGCGAGCAGCAGCTCAAGGACGTCTACGGGCTGACCTTCAAGGAGTGGAAGCCGACCGGCGAGACCACGGCCAACGCCCTGAAGGACGGCTCGATCCAGGTCGGCAACGTCTTCACCACCGACCCGAAGATCACCCAGCTGAAGCTCGTGCCGCTCGCCGACCCGAAGAACATCTTCGGCGCGCAGAACGTCACCCCGCTGGTGAACAAGGCGGGTGTGGACGCCAAGGCCACGGCCGCGCTCAACACGGTGTCGGCGAAGCTGGACACGGCGGGCCTGTCCGCGCTGATGAAGCGGGTCGCCGTGGACAAGGAGGACCCGTCGGCGGTGGCCAAGGACTGGCTGAAGGCCAACGGGCTGAGCTGAGCCACAGCGATTCCGGTCGCAGTCGGGGCGGGCCGCAGCGGGGGCGGGCCCGGCCCGGCTGCGGCCCGGGGCGGCGCCGGCCGGGGCGGGGCGGGTGCGGGAGGGATCTTCCCTTGGGCGGCGCGAACATGACAGTGTGACGGGATGCGCACTCGTCTCCTCGCCGCCACCCTCACGGCATTCGCCGCGGTGAGCCTCGCCGCCTGTTCGAGCTCCGGGTCCGGGACCACCTCGGCCGCGACCGCCCCGAGCGCCCCCGCGGTCAGCACGCCCGTCGCCTCCCCGGCCGACCCCACGGCGCCCGCGTCCGCGTCCGCGCCCGCATCGGCCTCGGTGCCCGCGCCCGCCCCCACGGCCGGGACCACCGCCCCGGTGCCGCCCGCCTCGCCCGCGCCGTCGGCGACCGCCACCGACGCTCCGGCGCCGGACGCGACCGCCCCCGGCGCCCCCGCACCGTCCAAGCCCGCACCGCCCGCCGACGCCGGGCTGCCCACCAAGCCGGGCACGGACACCTCCGCCCAGCTGGTCGCCGCGCTGGACGCGATCGACCCGGCCATCGTCGGCGGCAAGCCCGACCAGGCCGTCGACCGGGCCCGCAACCAGTGCCAGTCGATGTACCAGTTCCCGAAGGACCGCGCCAAGCTGGTCGAGCTGGCCAACCAGCGCTTCACCTCCCCGGACCACCCGCAGGGCTTCGGCACCGAGAAGGCCGAGAAGATCATCGACGCGCTGCGCGGCACCCTCTGCCCGCCGGCCTGAGGCCCGGCCGGCCCGCCCCGAGCAGCCCGGTGTCCTGAGCACCGGGCCGCCGTGGCCGCGCGCAACGACCGGCGCGCGGCCACGGCACCCTGCGCGCTCGGCACGCAGGCGCCCTGCCGCGCCGCCCACACCGCCTGCACCGCCCAGGGGGCATCCCGAACTGTCGTGCGAGGCCGAGACGGAGAGGTGTACTGTCACCAGCAGGTGAGCCGGGAAGACTGGTCGGCATGATGCTGACGCCTGCCCGAGGAGAGCCGTGAACGCCGAGCCGACCGTCCCCGTCGAGTCCGCCGATTCCTCCGGGACGGCAGAACCCACCCGGGACCGCCTCGGCCCGCTGGTCCGGGTCGAGGGGCGCTGGATCATCGGCGACCACCTGGGCCGGGCCCATCTCACCTTCGAGCGCGAGGGCCTGGCGCACCGCGTCGTGGACCGGGACCCGCACCTGGTGACCTGGGACCGGCTGATGGAGCTGGGCGTGGCGGTCACCGTCGACCGGTTCTCCAGCTCCAGGTTCGGCGGCCTGTTGAGCAAGACCCCGGGCATCACCACACGCGGCTCCTGCCTGCGGGCGATGGTCCGGCACCCCTACGACATGTGGTCGCCCGAGTTCAGCCACCACCGCGCGTTCTACTCCCCCCGCGAGATCGCACTCCTGGACCCACTGCTCGGCCTCGTCGTGGAGCGCAAGCGGGCGGAGCTGCTCGGCGACGACGCCTGGCTGACCGCTGCCGTCCGCCGGATGGCGGAGCACCACTTCGCCTTCAAGTGGCGCAGCGCGGACGACCTCGTGGAGATCGTCGACGGGCTTATCGCGCAGGCTTCCTGAGGTTCGGTCAGGCGGAGCGGGATCGCCCGCCGCGAGCGGATCGTTCGTCCGGCGACGGTCGGATCGGTCCGCCGACGAACTGTTAGGAGCCTTGACAGACGAGTGGTCTAGTCCAACCATAAGCATGTCGATCCGACCGGGATGCACTGTGGGGGTGTGACCACCGGCGGCTGAGGCATTGCCCTGCCCTGCTCCGCACCGCCCCCGACCCGCACGGCGTACGCGTGCCCACGCAGCGTCGTCCGTCCGTTCCGCGTGTCCACGGGGTTCCGCACGCCCGCACGCCGCACGCCCCCACCCTGGCAGTTCCTCGGCTCCCGCAGGTCCGCAGCTCCGCGGTAACCGGCCTCACGGCTTCACGCCCGCGCAGTTGCACGGCTCCGCCACGCAATCCAGTGCTTCACCAACGTCCTGCCCCACCAAGTCTGTTGGAGAACCCATGCGTCTACGTAGAACGATCCAGGCCGCGTTGACAGCCTGTGCCACGCTGGCCGCGTCAGCCGGCCTGGTGGCCGTCGGGACGGCGTCCGCCGAGGCCGCGACCCCGCTGCCGACCCGGGTGTTCGCGCCGTACTTCGAGTCGTGGACGGGCCAGAGCCCGGCCACCCTGGCGGCCCAGTCCGGGGCGAAGCACCTGACCATGGCGTTCCTGCAGACCGTCACCAAGGGCTCGTGCACCCCGTACTGGAACGGGGACAGCTCGCTGCCCGTCTCCTCCTCCTCGTTCGGCGCCGACATCGCGGCCATCCGCGCGGCCGGCGGCGATGTCATCCCGTCCTTCGGCGGCTACACCGCCGACAACACGGGCACCGAACTCGCCGACAGCTGCACCGATGTGAACCAGATCGCGGCGGCCTTCGAGAACGTCATCACCACCTACGACATCAGCCGGATCGACCTCGACATCGAGGACAACTCGCTGACCAACACGGCCGGTATCGACCGCCGCAACAAGGCGATCAAGCTGGTGCAGGACTGGGCCGCCGCCAACGGCCGCTCGATCCAGTTCTCGTACACCCTGCCGACCACCCCCACCGGTCTGGCGTCCAGCGGGCTGGCGGTGCTGAAGAACGCGGTCACCAACAACGCCCGGATCGACGTCGTCAACATCATGACGTTCGACTACTACGACGGTGCCACCCACGACATGGCGGCCGACACCCAGACCGCCGCGACCGGCCTCTACAACCAGCTGGCCAAGCTGTACCCGACCAAGACCCCGGCGCAGCTGTGGGGTTCGGTCGGCATCATCGAGATGATCGGCGTCGACGACTACGGCCCGGCCGAGACCTTCACCGTCGCCAACGCCACCACGGTCTACAACTGGGCGGTGTCGAAGGGCATCAACACGCTGTCCTTCTGGGCCCTTCAGCGCGACAACGGCGGCTGCCCGGGCACCGCGGGCAGTGACAGCTGCTCCGGGATCAGCCAGGGCACCTGGGACTTCACCCACATCTTCGCGCCGTTCACCAGCGGCACGCCGGTCACCAACGACTTCTCGGTGGCGGTGAGTCCGGCCTCGGGCACGGTGGTGGCGGGTTCGTCCACCAGCGCGACCGTCTCCACGGCCGTCACGGCCGGTTCGGCGCAGACCGTCAACCTGGCCGTCACCGGCGCCCCGGCGGGCGTGAGCGCCACCGTGACCCCCGGCAGCGTCACCGCCGGTGCCACCGCCACGCTCAACATCACCACCACCGGTTCGGTGACGCCCGGGAGTTACCCGCTGACCGTCACCGGCAGCGCCGCCTCCGGCAGCCACACCAGCAGCTACACGCTGAAGGTGACGGGCACTCAGCCCGGCGACGACTTCTCCATCGCGGCCGCGCCGGCCGCCGGTTCGGTGGTGGCGGGTTCGTCCACCAGCGCGACCGTCTCCACGGCCGTGGCCTCGGGTGCGGCCCAGACCGTCAACCTGGCCGTCACCGGCGCCCCGGCGGGCGTGAGCGCCACCGTGACCCCCGGCAGCGTCACCGCCGGCGCCGCCGCCACGCTCAACATCACCACCACCGCCGCCACCGCGCCCGGCACCTACCCGCTGACCGTCACGGGCACCGCCGCGTCCGGCAGCCACACCGCCACGTTCACCCTGACCGTGACCGGCGGCACGCCGACCGGCCTGGTGAACGGCGGCCTGGAGACGGGCAGCCTGGCTCCGTGGACCTGCCAGAGCGGCGGCGCCGTGGTCTCCACGCCGGTCCACTCCGGCTCCCACGCGCTGCAGGCCGCGGCGAACGGCAGCCAGACCGGGCAGTGCGCGCAGACCGTCACGCTGGCGCCCAACACCTCGTACACGCTGAGTGGTTGGGTGCAGGGCAACTACGCGTACCTCGGGGTGAGCGGCGGCGCCACCGCCAGCACCTGGGCCAACGCGGCGGGCTGGACCAAGCTGACCGTCCCGTTCACCACGGGCGCGTCCGGCACGGTCACGGTCTACCTGCACGGCTGGTACGGCCAGGGCAACGTCTTCGGCGACGACTTCTCGATCGCCTGATCCGAGGCCCCGGATCCCCTTCCCACCCCCGGCGGCATTGCGGCACCCTCCGGCAGGCATCGCGGCGGCCGGCCGGGCCCCGGGTCAGCCCGCCTGGGCGGGTGCCGCGGCCGGGACGGGAACCGGTCCGACCGGACGCCAGGGGCGGCAGAGGACGAGGTAGGACGCCAGCGAGAGCAGGGCGCAGGCCAGGACGACCACGGCGAGCAGGACGGCGGAGGGGCGGCCGCCGATGCTGCTGAGCGGGGCGACGACGGCGCCGCAGAGGAAGGTGCCGGTGCCGAGCAGGGCGGAGGCGGAGCCGGCCGCCTGCGGGGGGACCAGGCTGAGGGCCTGGGCGGCGGAGTTCGGCAGGATCACGCCGAGACTGCCCATCAGGACGAACAGGGCCGGACAGACACCGAGCAGGCCGAAGTCCCACACCGCCGTCACCAGGACCAGGGCCAGCCCGGCGGCGACGGCCGTGCCGAGGCCGCCCAGCATCAGCGCGCCGGACGTGAAGCGGCGGGCCAGCACCCGCCCGTTCAGCTGGGTCACGGCCACGATCGCCAGCGAGTTGAGGCCGAACAGCAGGCTGTAGGTCTGCGGTGAGACGTGGTAGACGTGCTGGAGCACCACCGAGGAGCCGCTGATGTAGCCGAACAGCGAGCCGAAGGCGAAGGTGCTGGTCAGGACGAGTCCGAGGAACGGCTGGTCGCGCAGCAGGCCGCCCATGGTGCGCAGCGTGGTGGTGAGGCCGCCGCCGCGCCGGCTCGCGGGCGGCAGCGTCTCGCGCAGCACCGCGAAGGCGATCAGGGTGAGCAGCAGGCCGAGCGCGGCGAGGGCCCCGAAGGTGCCGCGCCAGGAGGTCACCCGGAGCAGTTGGGCGCCGAACAACGGGGCGAGGATCGGTGCGAGGCCGGATATCAGGCCGATCGAGGCGAGGAAGCGCAGCATCGCGACGCCTTCGAAGCGGTCGCGGGCGACGGCCCGGCCGATCACCAGGCCGGCGGCTCCGGCGGCGCCCTGGACGAAGCGGGCGGCCACCAGGACGGTCAGGTTGGGCGCGATGACGCAGGCCAGGCTGGCCAGGGTGTAGACGACCAGGCCGGCCAGCAGCGGGGGGCGGCGGCCGAGGCGGTCGCTGAGCGGGCCGAAGATCAGCTGGCCGGCGGCGACCCCGAACATCGAGAAGGTGAGGGTGAGCTGGACGGCGGCGGGTTGGGCGGAGAAGTCGTCGGCGATCGCGGGCAGGCCGGGGAGGTAGAGGTCGGTGGTGAGCGGGCCGAGGGCCACCAGGCCGCCGAGCATGGCGACGGTGCCGCGGCCGGGGGCGGCGGCGGGTACGGGTGCAGGTGCCACGGGACCGGGGGCGAGGGCGGGGCCGGCGGTGGCCTTGATGGCGGATGCGGCCACGGTGGCAGCGGCGGCCGGGGCGGCGGAGACGGGGGCAAGGTCAGGGGCGAGGTCAGGGGCGAGGTCGGCGGCGGGGGCGGAGTCGGGGGCGGTCGACATGTCGCCGGTGGAACCGGCGGTCGGACCAGGCATGGGGCTCCTCACAGGACGGGCGCGGGGTTTGTACTCGCTCCGTCCTACCCCAGCGCCCCCGGGTGCCGATACCCGGGGTCCGCCGCGCGGATCAGTGACCGGCCGCCCCGTCGACCCCGACCCGGCCCGGCGCCGGGCACCTCGGCGCCCGGCGCCCCGTACTCAGCACCCGGCACTCAGCTCCCGGTGCCCGGTACCCGGTGCTCAGTGCTTGGCCGCGTGCTCCGCGCGCTGGGCGGCCTGGACGGCGGCGCCGTCCTGCCAGGCGTACAGCTGGTTGCCCGCCAGCGTGACGTTGTAGTGCCCGCAGGTGCCGCTGGCCTTGGCGGTGACGCCCTCGGGGAACCAGCCGGCCTTCAGCCTCACCGGCGCCGGGTGCGACCCCTTGGTCGGCGCGGTGGTGGTGCAGCCGACGGGCAGCCGACCGTCGGGGAGGGTGGCGCGCAGCAGGCGGTCGTCCCCGGTGGTGGACATCAGGTACCGGACGGAGGCCGCGTTGTCGGGCAGCCAGGTCGGCAGCGAGCGGCCGTTCGCCTTGGCCTCGCTGCCGGTGGTGTACGTCGCCTGCTTCTGGTGGCGCTCGTCGTACCAGTCGGACACCCGCGGGCCGACCACCACGGCCGCGACGGCGAAGGCCATGCCCGTGCCCGCGACCCCGAGTGCGACCTTGCTCATGATGCCGTTCATGCCCGCCCTGCCCTCTCCCTGCCCGTTCCAGGTGTCCGGGCCCGGTGCCCGTGCCCTGTGGTCTCCATCCTGACCGGCCGTGCCCTGTCGGGGCGTCACCACGAGGTCGCGATCGGGTCTGCGACCAAGGGGGTACGGCCTCCACCTTCAGAGGTACACGCAGCCGCCGGATGTCAGGGTTGCACCGCGGTGGACTTCCGCTCAGGTCCCGCTGGGGCGCTGCTGGAGCGGGTGTCCGGCGGGACGGGTGGGGCCTGCGGGGTTCAGGTGGGGTTCAGACGGCGGCCGCGACGGGCCGCTCGACCGGGAACGGCCGGCCGTCCAGAGTCCAGTGCGGGTCGATGGGCCGGCCGAGTGCCGTGTACACCTGGGCGGCGACGTCCGGATGGCGGATCTCGCCGGTGGGCGGCGCGGCGGGGATGCCCGGACCGGCGCAGGCCACCCAGGCGGTGCGCTCCTCGGCGGTGCGTCCGCCGTGGCCGCCGGCGTCGACGTGGCCGTGGTCGGTGACGACGATGACCGTCCACGCCTCGTCCGGGTAGGTGGCGCGGCCGCGCACCGCGTCCAGCAGGCGGCCGAGGCGCTCGTCGGCGGTGCGCATCGACGCCCGGTACTCCGCTCCGCAGCCGAGGAAGTGCGCGGTCTCGTCGACCGCGCCGAGGTAGACGAAGGACGCCTCCGGGTCGGCGCCGCCCAGCACGTGCACGGCCTCCCGGGTGATCTCCTCGTCGACGGCCTCCCAGGCCTCGGGGGTGTCCTCGGCCGGGGAGACGTACGACAGGCGGCCGGGCGCCCGGAAGAGCGGGCCGCCGGACTCCCTGATCACCAGCGGGTCCCAGCCGGCCGCGACGTAGGTGCGGCGGCGGTCCTGGCGCGCCAGCCGGGTGGCGAAGTCGGGGAAGACGTCCAGCCGGTTGCCGCCCAGGTGGTTGCCCCAGACCCCGTGCTTGGCGGGCTCGACGCCGGTCACGATGGTCGCCCAGCAGGGTCCGGACATGGTGGGCGTGGAGTCCGCCACCGTGACCGGCGCCAGGAACCCGGCCTCGGCCACCTCCGCCAGCCGGGGCATCGGGACCTCCTCCAGCAGGTCGTACCGGACGCCGTCGATGCCGACGACGAGCACCCGGGGCCGGGGCAGCGGAGCTGTGGACATGGAGGGGGTTCCTTTCCGGGATGTGCGGCCGGCGGCAGACCCGCAGGCGCCGCCGACCGCGACATGATCCACGGCGCGCCGTACCGGCCGGTGTCCCCGGGGGGAACGGCCGGTGTCCGTGCGGTGTCGACGCGGCCCGGGGGCTCAGTGCGCGGTCGGCGGAGGCGGAACCGGGGCGGGCGTCACGGCGCCGGCCGGAACTCGTGGACGACCTCGATCCGGCCCGCGATGTGCCGGTTGAACTCGGGCAGCTCCTCGGCCGGTACCCAGAGTTCGAGGATCGTCCGGCCGCCGGCCTGCTGGACGGGGTAGCGGGCCAGGAAGGCGGTGTCGACCTCGAAGCGGGTGACGTAGCCGACGCCGGAGGCCGGGACGTTCCAGTCCCGGGCGATCCGGACCGCGTAGTCCTCGTTCAGCACCGGGTAGAAGATCGGCTGCTCGGGCAGCCGGGGCGGCCACGCACGCCAGTCGGCCGCCTCGACCAGAGCCAGCTCCTCGGGCCCGGTGGGGCGCCAGAGCGTCGTGGTGGGAGTGGCCGCGGGAGTAGTCGCGGGGGTGCTCGCGGGGGTGCTGGTCGGGCCGGTGGTCATGGCAGCCGACGGTAGCCGGGCCGCGGCCGGCCCGGCCAGCCGTTTTCCTTTGCCCGCGGCCGGTGCGCGACCCTCTCCGGCAGGTCCGTCAGCGGTAGGCGGACTCGCCGGTGATGGCCTCGCCGAGGACGAGGGTGTGGATCTCGCTCGTCCCCTCGTAGGTGAGCACCGACTCCAGGTTGTTGGCGTGCCGCAGGACCGGGTACTCGGTGGTGATGCCGTTGGCGCCGAGCACCGTACGGGCGCTGCGGGCGATCTCCAGCGCGGCCCGCACGTTGTTCAGCTTGCCGAAGCTGACGTGGGCCGGGCGGGCCGCGCCCTCGTCCTTGAGCCGGCCGATCCGCAGCGCGACCAGGTACGCCTTCTCCACCTCCAGCATCATCTCGACCAGCTTCTGCTGGGTCAGCTGGAACCCGGCGATCGGGCGGTCGAACTGGATCCTGCTCTTCGCGTAGTCGAGCGCGGTGGTGTAGCAGTCGCGGGCGGCGCCGACGGTGCCCCAGAGGATGCCGTAGCGCGCCTCGTTGAGGGAGGAGAGCGGGCCGCGCAGACCGGTGACGCCCGGCAGGACGGCGTCGGCGGGCAGCACGACCTCGTCGAGGACCAGCTCGCTGGTCACCGAGGCGCGCAGCGAGAGCTTGCCGTGCACGTCGTTGGCGGTGAAGCCGGGCATGCCGGGCTCGACCAGGAAGCCGCGTACGCCCTCCTCGGTCTGCGCCCAGACCACGGCGACGTCGGAGATGCTGCCGTTGGTGATCCACATCTTGCTGCCGGAGAGCACCCAGTCGCCGCCCCGGCGGCGGGCCCTGGTCCGCATGTTGGCCGGGTCGGAGCCGAAGTCCGGTTCGGTGAGGCCGAAGCAGCCGATGAGCCGGCCGGCCGCCAGGCCCGGCAGCCAGCGCTGCTTCTGCTCCTCGGAGCCGAAGGCGTGGATCGAGCGCATCGCCAGCGAGCCCGTGACGGAGACGAAGCTGCGCAGCCCGGAGTCGGCCGCCTCCAGCTCCATGCACGCCACCCCGTAGGCGACGGCCGTGGAGCCGGTGCAGCCGTAGCCGTCCAGATGCATCCCGAGGACGCCGAGCGCGCCCAGTTCGGGGGCGAGTTCGCGGGCCGGGAAGACGCCGCGGTCGTACCAGTCGCCGATGTGCGGGCGGATCCGCTCGTCGGCGAACTTCCGTACGGTGTCGCGGATCAGCCGCTCCTCGTCGGTGAGGAGGTCGCCGACGGCGAGCAGGTCGGCGGGGTCGATCCGGGTCGGCTTCGTCATTGAAGCTCCTTGTAGTCTCTGGTCGCGGCGCGGCGACGGCGACGGCCGGCGCGTGGCGGGTACCGACGAGTACAGGCGGTTCCGGCGAGTATTCCGCACGCCACGGCGGGTGGGACGGACCGGAGGCAAGGAGTGACCATGTTCACGATCAGCAGGCTGACCGCCGACGGACTCGCGGCCGCAGCGCCGGAACTGGGCGCACTGTTGGCCGCCACCGTCGCGGACGGCGCCTCGCTCGGTTTCCTCGCGCCGCTCGACCCCACCGCCGCGGCCGACTGGTGGCGGGCACTGGCCCCGGACGTGGCGGCCGGGCGGCTGCTGCTGTGGGTCGCCCGGGCGCAGGCGGACGGCCGGGTCGCGGGGACGGTGCAGCTTCGTCCGGCGACCGCCGCCAACGGGCGCCACCGGGCGGAGGTCGCCAAGCTGATGGTTCACCCGACGGCGCGCGGGCAGCGCCTCGCCGGGCGCCTGCTCGGCGCGTTGGAGGCGGCCGCCGCCGACCTGGGCATCCGGCTGCTGGTGCTGGACACCGAGACGCGGAGCCCCGCCGAGAAGATGTACGCGGCGGCCGGCTGGACCAGGGTCGGCACGGTGCCGGACTACGCCACCGACCCGACGGGCGTGCCGCACCCGACCACCATCTTCTTCAAGGCGCCGGGGTCGGTGGGCCCGTGAGCGGCGTGGGTACGATGATTCCTTCCGGAAGCCGAACGAGGGGTGGAGCATGGCGCGCTGGGCACTGATCGTCCAGGAGACCGAGGGCGTCGGCAACGACCGGATCTGGGGCACCAAGGTGCTCGACGAGCTGGAGGGCACCCGGGAGGAGGCCCTCGCCGAGCTGAAGCGCCTCGTGCCGACGTACACCCCGCAGCACCCGTTCAACAGCCGTCAGCGCACGCTGCTGCGGGACGGCGACACCTATCTGCTGATCTCCAAGGGCAGCATGCGCGACTACCACTGCGTGTTCAAGGTGTGGGAGCTGCTGTGGGACAGCAAGCGGCCCGAGATCCAGCAGGAGCGGCTGGAGGAGGGCGCGGCCGGCTAGGTCCTCAAGGGCCCGCCGCGTCGGCCGACGGCCGGTCAGGACACCCCGCACAGTCGGAGCACCGCCGTGGTCGCGGCTCCCGCGACCACGACCGCGGGGAAGGGCGCGCGGCGCAGGGCGAGGATCCCGGCGACCAGGACGCCGCCCGGCCGCGCCCAGCCGGCGAAGCCCTGGCCCTGGGTGAGGGCTCCGGTGGCGACGAGGGCGACCAGCAGCACGGCGGCGGCCACCGAGAGCAGCCGCTGCACGCGGTCGGAGATGGTCAGGCGGTGGCCGAGCACCGGTCCGGCGATCCGGAACGCGTAGGTGCCGACGGCCAGCAGCAGGATGGCGAGCAGGGGCATCAGTGGGCCTCCTTGGCGAAGTCCGCGCGTCGCTCCCGGGTCGCCGACTCCCCTTCGAGACCGGACCGGCCTTCGAGACCAGACCGCCCTTCGGGGCCCGACTCACCCGCGCGGTCCGGCTGCGCGCGCCCGGCGAGCAGCAGCCCGGCGAGGGCCAGCAGGACGGGCAGGCCGGCGGGCAGGAACGGTGTGGCCGCCACGGCGAGGGCCGCGCCGAACAGGGCGGCGTTGCGCGTGCGGCGCTCCTCCAGCGAGGGCAGGACGAGGGCGAGCAGGACGGCCGGGAAGGCGGCGTCCAGTCCGAGGGCGTCGGTGTCCCCGATGAAGCCGCCGGCGGCCGCACCGAGGAGGACGGCGGCGTTCCAGACCACGAACAGCGCGAGGCCGCAGAGCCAGAACGCCGCCCGCCGCCGGGGCCGGTCGGGTTGGAGCAGGGTGAAGGCGACGGTCTCGTCCGTCAGCAGGTGCGCACCGAGCAGCCGCCGCCACCGGGGGCCGTCGAGCACCCCGGCGACGGTGAAGCCGAACGGCAGCAGGCGGGCGTTGAGCACCAGTCCGGTCGCGACGGCGGCGAGTACGCCGCCGCCCGAGAGCACCACACCGATGGCGGCGAACTGGGCACCGCCGGCGAAGACGAGGACGGACATGGCGACCGGGACCCAGAGCGGCAGGCCGCCGGAGACGCCGATCGCGCCGAAGGAGACGCCGACGAGGGCGTCGGCGAGGCAGACCAGAGCGATGTCACGGAGCGTGGCACGTTCGAGGGTTCGTGATAGCGAACGCATGTCCAGTAGAGTGAACCCGATGACCGTCGTTCGTCAAGCCGAACGAATGGACCTGTGGAGCGAACGCATGAGTGCGAACAGCGTCGGCAACACCTCCCCGGGCTCGGCCCCGGCCTCAGGCTCCGGCTCCGGCTCCGGCTCCGGCTCCGGCTCCGGCTCGGAGCTGATCGGACTGATCGCCGCCGCCATCCGGCGGGAGCGCGAGCGCGCCGGGCTCTCGATGGCCGAGCTGGCCCGGCGGGCGGGGATCGCCAAGTCCACGCTGTCGCAGCTGGAGTCGGGCGCGGGCAACCCGAGCGTGGAGACCCTCTGGGCGCTCGGCGTCGCGCTGGACGTGCCGTTCAGCCGGCTCGTCGACCCGCCGCGCCCGGTGGTGCGGGTGATCCGGGCGGGCGAGGGGCCGGTCACCCACTCCGAGCGGGCCGACTACGCCGCCACCCTGCTGGCCTCCTGCCCGCCCAACGCCCGTCGCGACATCTACCGGATCGAGGCCCAGCCGGGCGAGACCCGGGCCTCCGACCCGCACATGCCGGGCACGGTCGAGCACGTGCTGCTGAGCGCCGGGCGGGCGCTGGCCGGACCGGCGGACGCTCCGGTGGAGCTCGGCCCGGGCGACTACGTCAGCTACCCGGGCGACGCTCCGCACGTGTTCCGCGCCCTGGCGGCGGGGACGCTCGCCGTGATCGTGATGGAGCACGTCTGAGCGGACCGGCTCACCTCAACAGCCCGTCCAGGAAGGCGTTTCCGAACACCCGGTGCGGGTCGTGGCGGTCCAGCACGGCGACCGCCTCGTCCCAGCCCGCGCCGCCGCCGGCCCGGTGCCCGGCGGGGATGACCCGGCCGAGCACGTCCGGATCGGCCCAGGCGGCGTCGTCGGTGTAGGCCCAGCCCTTGGACCACTCGACGCGCAGTCCGGCCCGGCCGCCGTCGAAGGTGCGCAGCAGGAACTGTTCGATCTCCCGGTAGAACCGGTGGAGTCCGGGGGTGCCGGGCAGGCTGAGGATGTCGATCCAGACGGCGGTGTCCCACTCCGGGCGGTCGGGGCGGGGACGCAGGGCCGAGAGCAGGGGCGGCCGGGCGCCGGGCACCCCGGACGAGGCGGGGTCGTCCAGGCCGGTGACCCGGATCTCCACCGCGCCGTTCACCGGGAACTCGCCGCGCGCCCGGTAGGTGTCCAGCAACTGCCGGTAGTAGGCGGCGAATTCGGAGACCACCCACTGCAGGTCGGCGCGCCGGGCGAGGACAGCGTAGCCGTTGGCGGTGACCCGCAGGGTGGTGGGGCGGACGTACTGCAGCAGGGTGCGCGAGGGGCCCCAGAGGTCGGAGCGCAGGCCGCCGGCCAGCAGGTGGGTGAGGATCTCGCCGGTGAGCAGGTCGCGGATCAGTCCGCCGGAGAGCAGTACGTCGGTGATGTCGCCGGTGAGTGCCACTTTGGCGACGAGGTACTGGAGTTGGCCGAAGAGCGGGGCCGATGCCCAGGTGCCGGAGACGAGTTGGCCGGCCAGTCGGGCGACGGGTTCCGGGATGCTGTCGGAGAAGGGGTAGTTGTAGGGCTCGTCCACGGAGCGGGAGCCGAAGGGGCGGTTCGGGGCGAGCGTCCAGGTCTTCAGCCAGGGGCGGTCGGTGTAGGCGAACCAGATGGCCTCCGCGCGTCCGTCGCGGTCGACGAAGTCGGCGAAGGTGCGGGGGCGGCCGGCCGTGCCGGGCGGGGCGAACAGCTCGGTCGCCGGGATGTCCAGCCGGCTGACGCAGCGCAGCGGCCGGTCGGCTCCGGCGCGCAGGACGACCTCGGTCACGAAGGCCCGGCCGAGGTGGACGAGGAAGGCGGCGCTGTCGGCCTCGGCGCGGTCGAAGGTGCGCAGCGCGTAGCGGCCGGTGGCCGGGTCGTGGACGACGGCGGTGAGCCGGGTGACCTGGTTGCTGAGCGAGCCGTAGCCGTGGCCGTCGGGACGGGTCTCGCCGGCGGCGGGGACGGCGGTCCCGTGGCCGCCGATGGCGAGGACGCCGCCGACGGTGAGTTCGCCGGGCGCGGGGCAGGCGGTGACGCCGAGGCCGCGGGCGGCGAGGTGGGCGAGCAGGTCCTCCATCGTGGCGCCGGTCTGGACCCGGACGGTGGCCGGGGAGTCCGCGGTGATGGCGGTCAGGTGGCGGCTGGTGTCGAGCAGCAGGACGCGGGCCGACCCGGGGGTCGCGTCGGCGACGGTGAGCGGCGCCCAGGTGTGCCGGTGGCCGTGGGCGCGCAGCCGCCAGCCGTTGGCGTGGGCCCAGTCGGCGAGGGCGGGGACCTCCTCGGGGGTGCGCGGGGCGCAGGTCCAGAGCTGGTCGGTGCGGATCTCGCCGGCCCAGTTCTCGTACACCCGCTGGTAGAGCTCGGTGCCGGCCGGCAGTGCGGGCGGTACCGGCGCGGTCGCCTCGGCGCTGCCCGGCGCGAGCGTCCCGCGGAGCAGCCAGGCCGCGCCACCGAGCGCCGCCGAGGCTCCCAGCAGCTCCCGCCGGTTGAGGCCGTCCCCGTGTCGCCGTCCCGTCGTCATGCGTCCGCCCTCTGCTCGGTGGTGGTCCCGCCCCGGTGATCATCGGTGATCATTCGCCCGGTGCCCGGGCGAGCGTACGAACCCGGGCGTCCGGTTGCGGGGCGAATGGTCGCGATCTTCACATGGTGTTCACTCGTTCGAGTGAAGATCGCCCATTCCGCCCCCGGCCGGCCCGGGTGGTGGTGATCATCACCCGCCGGTCCCGGCCCCGCCGACGGCCCGGCAGCCGGGCCGGCAGCCGTTCCGGTGCGCCCTGTTCGCGGCGCTCTCCCCGGGGGGAAATACCCGGGGCGGCGGCGGGGCTGTCGTGATCGGAAACGGATCAGGCCGACCAGGAGGTGTGGCGCGCGATGGGTGACCAGGACGTGACGGGCGACGGGCAGCAGTACCGGACCGAGCACGACTCGATGGGCGAGGTGCGGGTGCCGGCCGCGGCGAAGTGGCAGGCCCAGACGCAGCGGGCGGTGGAGAACTTCCCGGTGTCGGGCCAGCGCCTGGAGCGGGCGCACATCGCCGCCCTGGCCCGGATCAAGGCGGCCGCGGCCCGGGTGAACGCCCGGCTCGGGGTGCTGGAGGAGGAGACGGCCGAGGCGATCGCGGCGGCCGCCGAGGAGGTCGCGGAGGGCCGCTGGGACGCGCAGTTCCCGGTGGACGTGTTCCAGACCGGCTCGGGAACGTCCTCCAACATGAACACCAACGAGGTGCTCGCCACCCTGGCCGGCGAGCGGCTCGGCCGGCCGGTCCACCCGAACGACCACGTCAACGCGAGCCAGTCCTCCAACGACGTGTTCCCGTCCTCGATCCACATCGCGGCCACCGCCGCCGTCACGCACGACCTGATCCCGGCGCTGGAGCACCTGGCGGAGGCGCTGGAGCGCAAGGCGGCGGAGTTCTCGCAGGTGGTGAAGTCCGGCCGGACGCACCTGATGGACGCCACGCCCGTCACCCTCGGCCAGGAGTTCGCCGGGTACGCGGCGCAGGTCCGGCACGGGCGGGAGCGGCTGCTGGCCACGCTCCCCCGGGTCGCCGAACTGCCGTTGGGCGGCACGGCGGTGGGTACCGGCATCAACACCCCGCCGGGGTTCGCCGCAGCCGTGATCGAGGAGGTGGCCCGCGCCACCGGACTGCCGCTGACCGAGGCCCGCGACCACTTCGAGGCGCAGGGCGCCCGGGACGGCCTGGTGGAGCTGAGCGGCCAGCTGCGGACCGTCGCGGTCGGCTTCACCAAGATCGCCAACGATCTGCGGTGGATGGGCTCGGGCCCGCGCACCGGGCTCGGCGAGATCAACCTGCCGGATCTGCAGCCGGGTTCGTCGATCATGCCGGGCAAGGTCAACCCGGTGCTGCCCGAGGTGGTGCTGATGGTCGCGGCCCAGGTCGTCGGCAACGACGCCACCGTCACGGTGGCCGGCGCCAGCGGCAACTTCGAGCTCAACGTGATGCTCCCGGTGATCGCCCGCAACGTGCTGGAGTCGATCCGGCTGCTCGCCAACTCCGCCCGGCTGCTGGCCGACCGGGCGGTGGACGGCATCACCGCCAACGTCGAGCGGGCCCGGGAGTACGCGGAGTCCTCGCCCTCGGTGGTCACCCCGCTGAACCGGTACATCGGCTACGAGGAGGCCGCCAAGGTCGCCAAGCGGGCGCTGGCCGAGCGCAAGACCATCCGCCAGGTCGTCCTGGAGCAGGGCTACGTGGAGCAGGGCAGGCTCACCCTGGAGCAGCTGGACGAGGCGCTGGACGTCCTGCGGATGACCCGCCCGTAGCCGCTTCGGTCCCACACCCCGCCGAACCGCACCCCGGCGGGCCGCACCGCACCCCGGCGGCCCGCGGCCCGGGACGCCGCCGGGGCGCGGAGGGCGGCATCGCCGCTCCGCGCCCCGGGTTCCGGACCGACCGGGGTTCCCCGGAGGTCGGCCCTTCGGGTCAGCCCTTCGCGCGACCTGCCTGGCCGCGCCGCATCGACGCTCCGTTCGACGTCATGGTGGCCATCGAGATCGCCGCGAGTCCGAGCAGGAACATCACGGCGCCGGTGATCAGGCAGACCACGATGTTCTTGCCCCGGGCCACCTCACCGGAGACCACCCAGGGGGAGATGATCGTCCAGGCACCGAGCACCGTCGCCGCCCATGCCCGGGCGTGGGTGCGCTCGTAGGCGGAGCCGTAGCCGGCCATCAGCAGGGTGTAGGCCAGGCCGACGATCAGGCACGTGACGGTCAGCGTGCTGAAGGCGGTGAAGCCGACGATCCAGGGCGAGGCCGCCAGGAAGAGGCCGGCCAGTGTGGCCAGGGCCTCGACGCCCTGGGCCCGCGGGGTGAGGGTGACCCGCTCGTAGTGCTCCCGTAGTTCGACGATGTCCGGATGATGCTCCATGCCCATCGGAATCTGGGTAGACACCGATACCACCTCCTAGGTCTGGCACATGGAAGGCGCTTGCCCATACCATTCTGGCGCCGATCTGCCGTTTTGCACCATTTCGACCGGGAAGCTACCCTGCCCGCCGCCCGCCGGTGAGCTGCGTCTCACCCGGGCCCGCGACCATTGCCTATGCAACTCGTTGCATAGCAGGATGCGGGGCATGGCACTGGAGCACGCGATCCTCGTCTCGCTGCTGGAGCAACCCGGCTCCGGCTACGAGCTGGCCCGGCGCTTCGACCGCTCCATCGGACGCTTCTGGACCGCCACCCACCAGCAGATCTACCGGGTGCTGCGGCGGATGGAGACGGACGGCTGGATCGCGGCCGAGGAGGTCGCCCAGGACGGCCGGCCGGACAAGAAGGTGTACTCGGCGGCCGACCCGGGCCGGAAGGCACTGGCCGGCTGGCTGCGCGAACCGGTCGAGGCGGAGACCGTCCGGCACGAGCTGGCGGTCAAGATCCGCGCCGCGGCCTTCGACGACCCGGCCGCGCTGATCTCCGAGGTCGAACGGCACCGCGAGGGCCACGCCGCCCTGCTGGCCCGCTATCTGCACGGCGAGCAGCGCGACTTCCCCGACCGGGGCCCGGCCGGCCTCCCAGGCCTCCCAGACGGCCCAGGCCTCTCCGGCCTCTCCGGCCGCTCTGGCCGCTCCGGCCACGACCCGCGTGACGGCGGGGACCGCGACCGCGCCCCGCTCGACGCCCGCCAGGAGCTGCAGCACGTGGTGCTGCGCGGCGGCATCGAGTACGAGCGGATGACCCTCGCCTGGCTGGACGACGTGCTCGCCACCCTGCACCGCCTCGCCGCCCGGAACCGCCCGGACGGCACCCCACCCTCGACCCCCGGGAGCCCGTGATGCTCTTCAACCCGCGTACCTACGACCCCGCGCAGTTCGACGAGCCGACCCGCCGGCTGCTGCGCGCGACCGTGGACTGGTTCGAGTCCCGCGGCAAGAAGGCGCTGATCGACACCTACATCGACCGCAGCTGGTACGGCGACTTCCTCGAGTTCGCGGCGCGGGAGGGCCTGTTCGCCCAGTTCCTGACGCCCGCCTCGGCCGATCCCTCGGGCGACCCGGAGACCTCCGGCAAGCGCTGGGACACCGCGCGGATCGCCGAGCTGAACGAGATCCTCGGCTTCTACGGACTCGGCTACTGGTACACCTGGCAGGTCACCATCCTCGGCCTCGGCCCGGTCTGGCAGAGCGAGAACGAGGCCGTCCGGGCCCGCGCCGCCCAGCTGCTGACGGACGGTCACGTGATGGCGTTCGGCCTCTCCGAGCGCAGCCACGGCGCCGACATCTACTCCACGGACATGATCCTCACCCCGGACGGCGAGGGCGGCTTCACCGCCACCGGCCCCAAGTACTACATCGGCAACGGCAACGTCGCCGGCCTGGTCTCGGTGTTCGGCCGCCGCTCGGACGTCGAGGGCCCGGAGGGCTACGTCTTCTTCGCCGCCGACAGCCGGCACGAGGCGTACCACCTGGTCAAGAACGTGGTGAACGCGCAGATGTACGTCAGCGAGTTCCGCCTGGAGGACTACCCGGTGCGCGCCGAGGACGTGCTGCACACCGGCAAGGCGGCCTTCGACGCGGCGCTGAACACCGTCAACGTCGGCAAGTTCAACCTCTGCACGGCGTCGGTCGGCATCTGCGAGCACGCGATGTACGAGGCCGTCACGCACGCCCACAACCGGGTGCTGTACGGCAAGAAGGTCACCGACTTCCCGCACGTGCGCCGGGAGTTGACGGACGCCTACGCCCGCCTGGTCGCGATGAAGCTGTTCAGCGACCGCGCCGTCGACTACTTCCGCACCGCCTCCCCCGAGGACCGGCGCTACCTGCTGTTCAACCCGATGACCAAGATGAAGGTCACCACCGAGGGCGAGAAGGTCATCGACCTGATGTGGGACGTCATCGCGGCCAAGGGCTTCGAGGCGGACACCTACTTCGACAAGGCGGCGAAGGACATCCGCGGCCTGCCGAAGCTGGAGGGCACCGTCCACGTCAACCTGGCGCTGATCCTCAAGTTCATGGGCAACTACCTGTTCAACCCGGCCGACTACGCGCCGGTGCCGACCCGGCTGGACGCCGCCGACGACGAGTTCCTGTTCCGCCAGGGCCCGGCGCGCGGCCTCGGCGCGATCCGCTTCCACGACTGGCGCACCGCGTACGACGCGCACGGGCACGTCCCGAACGTCGCCCGCTTCCGGGAGCAGGCCGACGGCTTCTGCGAGCTGCTGCTGAAGCACGCCCCCAGCGCGGAGCAGCAGGCGGACCTGGACTTCCTGCTGGAGATCGGCCAGCTGTTCGCGCTGGTCGTCTACGGCCAGCTGGTGCTGGAGCAGGCCGCGCTGACCGGCCTGGAGGAGGAGGTGCTGGACCAGATCTTCGACGCGCTGGTCCGGGACTTCTCCGCGCACTCCACCGAGCTGCACGGCAAGGCCTCCACCTCGCCGGAGCAGGCGGCGTGGGCCCTGGCGCACGTGCGCCGCCCGGTCGCGGACGGCGAGCGCGCGGCCCGGGTGTGGGCGCGGGTCGAGGCGCTGTCGGGCGCCTACGAGATGCAGCCGTAGCGGCCGCGCGGCCCGATGGGACGGGGGGTGCCGGCGGCGGCCGGCACCCCCTCCTTCTTTCGGGTCCCTCGTTCGGCAGGTTCGGCCGTGGCGGCCGCTTCAGCCTGCCGGGCCTCTCAGGCCTCTCAGCCCTGGCAGGCCTCTCAGGCCGGTGGTGGTCGCCGGCCGGTTCAGAAGGTCAGCTTCCAGCTGTCGACGTAGCCGGTGTCCTGCCGGCCCACGTCCTGGACCTTGAGCTTCCAGGTGCCGTTGGCCGGCACCGCCGAGGCGTCCACCGAGTAGGTGGTGACCACGTTGGCGGCGGAGTCGCTGCCGCTGGAGTTCTTCAGCCGGAAGGTGGTGCCGTTCGGTGCCACCAGGTCGATCACCAGGTCGCCGCGCCAGGTGTGCTTGATGTCCACGCCCACCTGGAGGGCGGCCGGCGCGTTGCCGGTCCGCCCGGTCACCGCGATGTCCGAGGTCACCGCCGCGCCGTAGTCCGGGATCTGGACGTCATTGGCGTTCTCGAAGACCGTCCCGGTGGGCGGGGTGGTGGTGCCGGCCGAGAGCGTCCAGACCGCGTACGCGATGGCATCGCTCATCCGGTCCAGCGCCGTGTCGTTGATGTTGGCGCTGGTGTCGCAGGAGGAGTGGTAGCAGCGGTCGAAGGCCTGGCCCGCCGTCCCGCCCCACTTGGCCGCCTGGGCGGCCGTCTTGGTGTAGTCGGCGCCGCTGAACAGGCCGCCGACCCGGATGCCCGCGTCCTGGAACGGGGCGTGGTCGGAGCGGCCGTCGCCCTCGAAGTCCTGCTCGGTGCTGATGCCCAGGCCCGCGAAGTAGTCGCGGAACAGCGCGTCCAGCGCGGTGTCGTAGCGGTAGGTGAAGTAGCCCGGGTTGGGCGAGCCGATCATGTCGAAGTTCAGATAGGTCTCGATCTTCGAACGGTCAGTGGCCGAAAGGCTGTTGACGTAGTTCTTGGAGCCGACCATGCCGTACTCCTCGGCGCCCCACCAGCCGAACCGCAGGTGCTTGGTGGGCTGGAGGCCGGCGCGGGAGACCGCCAGCGCCGTCTCCAGGATGCCGGCCGAGCCGGAGCCGTTGTCGTTGATGCCCGGGCCGCCGGTGACGGAGTCCAGGTGGGCGCCGGCCATGATGACGTGCGAGGTGTCGCCGCCCGGCCAGTCGGCGATCAGGTTGTAACCGGTCGAGCCGTTGTAACTGAAGGTCTTCAGCGCGGTGGTGAAGCCCGCCGCGTCCAACTTGCCCTTGACGTAGTCGATCGACGCCTTGTAGCCGGTACGGCCGTGGGCGCGGTTGCCGCCGTTGGCGGTGGCTATCGACTGCAGCTGGGCCAGGTGGGCCTTGACGTTGGCGACGGGGATGTCCGGGGCCGCGACCGCGCTCTGACGGGCTTCGGCGGGCGCGGGGGACGGTGGGGCCGCGACGGCGGCGGGGGCGAACAGGGCGGCGGCGAGTGTGACGACCGCCCCGGTCGAGAGGGCGGATCGGCGCAGGCGGGATCGCCGCGGGGCGCGCTCGGTCATGGAGGCTCCAGATTCTGGTGGGGCAGAACGGAAGCGCGGCACCTGGCGGCTGGGAGTCCGGGCGGGCCCCGGGCCGGAGTCCGGACGTCCGGATCGAGGTCCGGATCAGGATCCGGATCGGGGTCCGGTGAAGTGAGGGGAACAGCTTCGGAGTTCACAGCCGCAAAGTTGACGCGACCATGATGATTGGGCCAAGTCCGGGTTCCGTCAAGAGGTCCACGAAGGACAGCCGGAACCATCCGTGGTCGGACCGCCCGCTTCGGGCACGACCGGTGTCCGCGGCAGCACCGCCCGGATCAGCGCGCCGCCGTCCTGGTTGACGGCGCGGAAGCTGCCGCCCAACTCCTCGGCGCGGTCGGCCATCGAGCGCAGCCCGAGGCCCGCGCCGAAGCGCCGCCCGCCGATCCGGTCGGCCTCCTGGGGGAACCCGCGGCCGTCGTCGCGGGCCTCGACCACCACCTCGTCCGGACACACCCGCAGCGCCAACCGGGCCCGGGCGGCGCCCGAGTGGCGCAGCACGTTGTTCAACGCCTCGCCGCTGATCCGCAGCACCGCCACCTCGACGGCCGCCGGCAGGGCGGGCGGCGGATCGGGGTCGAGCTCCAGGCTGATCCGCACCTCGCGCCCGTCCAGCCCGGCGACCAGGCGGCGCAGCGCTCCCGCCAGCCCCTCGCCCGCGAGCGCGGCGGGCGCCAGCCCCTCGGTGATCCGGCGCAGTTCGACGATCGCCTGGCCGATCCCGGCGGAGACCGCGCCCAGGGAGCGGGCGGCCGGGGAGTCCTCGGGGACGGCGGCCCGGGCGGTGTCGACGCCGAGCCGCAGCCCGGACAGCGTCGGCCCTAGCCCGTCGTGCAGGTCGTGGCGCAGCCGGCGCCGCTCCTCCTCCCGGGCGAGGACGATCTGCCGCCGCCCGGCCTGGAGTTCCTCGTACATCCGCAGCGAGGCGATCGCCGGCGCGGCCTGGTCGGCGAGGAAGCGCAGCACCTCGTGGTCCTGCGCGTCCAGGACGGCCTGGCCGGCGCGCGGCGGCGCGTAGAGGTCGCCGATCACGGCGCCCTCGTAACTGAGCGGGAAGACCTGGCTGTCGGGGCCGGTCGCGCCGACCGAGGCGAGTTCGTGCGGTCCGCCGCTGGTGTGCAGGACGACCCGGGCGCCGGGCAGGCCGAGGGCGTTGACCACGGTGTCGCAGAGCAGCGGCGGCGCGTCGGCCGGGCTGACGGCGCGGCTCAGCCGTTCGGCGAGCTCCCGCACCACCTGGTAGGGGCGGGCGCGGTCGCCGTAGTAGAACCGGTCGACGGCGCGCACCACCCAGCGGGTGGTCGGGCCGAGCAGTCCGCCGATGGCGAGGGCGCCGGCGGCGAGCAGTTGGGCGCCGGTGGTGCTGGCCTCGGGCAGGGCGTGGCGCAGCAGCAGGGCGATGCCGAGGTAGCCGGCGATCAGCAGGGCGGTGAGGGCGAGGACGCTGAGCATCCGGCGGGTGGCGCGGTCCAGGTAGCCGGAGCGGTCCCGGGTGAAGGCGTAGCCGACCGCGCCGAGCATCCACAGGGCCGAGCCGGTGAAGTAGACGACTGCGGCGAGGCCCTCGGAACCGCCCAGTCTGGTCGCGGTGTTGGTGGTGATCAGCCAGACCAGGTAGGGCGCCAGAACGGCCGCGACGGCGCGGTGCGGCCCGGACGAGCGCCGCCAGCGGACGGCCGCCACGACGAGGCTGACGACGGCGAGGGCGGAGGAGATGACGACGGTCTGGTCCTCGCCGAGCGGCAGCCCGTCGCCGGGCAGCCCTCCGCCCAGGAGTCCGCGGCCGGCCGGGACCGGCACGTCGCCGATGTACGGGAGCGGTCTGGTCGCGCGGGCCGTGTAGGCGTGCAGGCAGCTCCACACGGCGAGCGCGGCGATGTACGGCGGGCCCCAGCGGCCGCCGGGCAGCCGGCCGTCCGGGAGCCAGAGCGGGAGCGCGATGGCGAGGAAGATGAACAGGGCCACCGAGCCGAACAGCAGGGCGGTCGCGAGGGCCTGCGCGACGGGCCCGGCGTCGGTGGCGGCCACCGCGAACAGGGTGAAGCGGGACAGGCAGCCGCCGAGGCCGGCCGCGAGCATCAGCCGGCCGAGGCTGCGGCCGGCCGGGCCGGGCGGGGTGACGGGGCCGGTGACGGGGCCGGGCGGAGCGGCGGCGCCGGGGAGGGCGGCGCGGGGTTCGGCAGGGGGCTGGGACTGGGAGGGGTGGTGGGAGAGCACGAGCAGGCCGGAGAGGGCGAAGCCGAAGCCGAGCAGGACGGTCTCGCCGTCGTAGGTGAAGTACGGGCTCGCCCAGGCGTCGTCGAGGTGGGTGAGGACGAGCAGCACCCAGCCGAGCCCGCTGAGCAGGGTCGCGACGCAGGCCCAGGCGGCCGGGGTGCCGGGCCGGGCGGCCGGGGCCGGTCCGCGCCCGAGGGGCGGGCGGGGGTCCGGGGCCCGTCCGGTCGGCCCGGCCTGCCGGAGTCGCCCGGTTCGCTCGCCCATCGCACCTTCCTCGTAGGTCGCCCGCACCTCGCCCGCACCTCCTCGCCGTGCCTGCCTCCCGCACCGGCTCGCACCTGCTCGCACCGGCATCATCGGCGGCCCGCCGTCCCGGGCGCCCGGGGCGGCGGTCGGGTCCCGGCCCCGGGTCGCGGGCCGTCCTGCTCGGGCCCTCCCGCTCGGGCCGTCCTGCTCGGGCGTCCGACCGCGGCCGTCCGGTTCGGGGTGTCCAGCCCCGGGTGTCCCGCCGGTTCCGGGTTCCGCGCCGGAGGTCAGCTGTCGCCGAGGCCCATGTCGCGGGCCCGGGCCACGGCCTCGGCGCGCGTCGCGACGTGCAGCTTCTCGAAGATGTGGGTGACGTGGTTGCGGACCGTCTTCTCCGCCACCACCAGCTCGCGGGCGATCCGGCGGTTGTCCAGGCCGCGCGCCACCAGGTCCAACACCTCCGCCTCCCGGGCGGTCAGCGCCGGGAACAGCTGCCCCGCCTCGCGCAGCCGGGCCCCCGCCAGCAGGGCGGTGATCCGGCCGGCCACGTCCGCGCCGAACACCGCCCCGCCCGCCGCGACCGTCCGCACCGCGTGCAGCACCTCCTCGCGTCCGGCGCCCTTGACCAGGTAGCCGCGCGCGCCCGCCTGGAGGGCGGCGAGCAGGCTGCCGTCGTCGTCGGCCATGGTCAGCATCAACACCGGCGGGGCGGGCTGCCGGGCGGAGAGCAGCCGGGCGGCCTCCAGCCCGGAGCCGTCCGGCAGCGAGAGGTCCATCACGACCACGTCCGGGCCGGACCTGGCGACCGCCTCGGGCACCTCCGCGACCCGCTCGGCCTCCGCGACCACGGCGATGCCCTCGGCGCTCTCCAGCGCGGCCTTCAGGCCCTCCCGGAACAGCGGGTGGTCGTCGACGATCAGTACCCGCACGGTCGAGTCGCCCCGCGGGCCGTCCCGCTGCTCGTCCGGTTGTTGAACCCGCTGCTCTTCGTCCACCCGGCCGACACTACCAGCGATGAACCGGTGACTTAACGTGACCCGGTCCGGCGCCCGGCCGGCCCGGGCTCCGCGCTCCGACCGGCCACTCCGGCGGGTGCCCCGGCCGGTCGCAGGAGGCGCGGGACCGGAGTTCGAGACCGCTGCCCCATGCGCCCGGGACGGCGGGCCGCCCACACTGGTAACTGTGCCCGGCGTACGGCCGTCGGTGGACCACATCCCCAGCCCGTTTCGAGGCGGTGCCATGACCACGGTGACCTCTCCCCGTTTTCGGACGCCCGCCCGCCCCCGGCGCCCCGACCCCGACCGCCGCGCCCGGCGCCAGCTCAGCGCGGCGGCCGCCGTCATGTCCCTGTGCCTGGCCCTCGCCACCCTGTGGGCCTGCTACGTCCTCGCCCATCTGGGCGACCCGGGGGTGGCCCAGACCCGCGACCAGCTGGCCGTCCTGGCCTACGCCCTGCCGACCGCCGCGGCGGGCATGCTGCTGCACGCGCACCGGCCCGGGAGCCCGCTCGGCTGGGTCATGCTGGCCTACGCCCTCGCGGCGATCCTGCCCAAGGCGGCGGCCGCACCGGTCTGGGTCGAGGTCACCGATCCGGGCATCGTGGGCGCGGTCACCGTGCTCAAGGCGGTCTGCGACACCGTCCGCGAGACCCTGTTCTTCGTCCTGCCGCTCTGGCTCCCGTCGGGGCGGCTGACCGACCGGCGCTGGTGGTGGTACATCGGCGCGGTCGCCCTCTGGGAGACGCCGATCTACCTGTCGTACATGGGCGAGAGCGAACTCTTCGGCCGCCCGAACCCGCTGGCGGACACCCCGCCGGCCCGGTTCCTGATGGCAGCCTACGAGCGGCTCGGCGGCTACGACGACCAGGTGTTCTACGTCCTGGTCGGAATCGCGGCGGCCGTCCTGCTGACCCGGATGCTGCGCGCCGCGCCCGGGGCCCGGCTGCGCATCGGCCTGATGCTCGGCGCCTACCTGCTGTGGGCCGGGATGCAGGACTACTACACCCGGGCCCCGGATGACGACTACTGGCTCGCGTACGCGCTGTTCGCCGCCGCCGGCGTGGTCTGGGCCGTCGCGATCACCTACCTCGTCGTCAAGGACGGCGGTTGGCGGCTCGACCGGGCCGCCCGCCGGATCCTCAGCGGACTGCTCCTCGCCACCGGGCTGACCACGCTGTTCGTCGTGTTCGCCGCCGTCCTGTCCAGTTGGCTGGTACCCGGCCGGGGCGCGGCGGCGCTGGTCCTGATCGCCCTGGTCTTCGCCCTGGGCTCCGGACTGCCCCGGGCCGCCCGGTGGGCCGTCGGGCTGGTCGACCGGCTGTACTACGGCGAGCGCGCCCAGCCCTACCAGGTGCTGCGCACCCTGGCCGAACGGGTCCGGCAGGTCGTCGACCCGCAGCAGCTGCCGTCCGCGCTGTGCGCCACGGTGGCGCAGGAGCTGCGGCTGCCGGGCGTCGCCCTGACCGTCAGCACCCGGGCCGGACAGCGCCCGCTGGCCGCCGTCGGGCGCCTGGATGGGCCGCGTCAGGACTTCGCGCTGGTCCACCACGGCACGGTGATCGGGGAGTTGACCGTCGGACTGCGCGCGGGCGAGGAGCGGCTGGACGCCAGCGACGTGGACATCCTGCGCTCGCTGGCCGACCAGGCCTCGCCCGCCGTCGCCTCGCTCCGGCTGCAGGAGGACCTCCAGGCGAGCCGGGAGCAGATCGTCGCGGCGCGCGAGGAGGAGCGGCGCTGGCTGCGCCGGGACATCCACGACGGCCTCGGACCGGCGCTGGCCGGCCTGCGGCTGCGGGTGGACAACGCCGGTGCCGCGCTGGCCGCGCAGGCCCCCCTCTCGGGCACCCTGCGCGGCATCTCGGGCGACCTCGCGATGGCCATCAAGGAGGTCCGGCGGATCACCGACCGGCTGGGGCCGGCGCCGCTCGGCGAGCTCGGACTGGCCCGGGCGATCCAGCAGCTCAGCGCCACGTTCAACGGCGCGGGGCTGACCGTCACGGCGGAGCTCTCCCCCGATCCGCTGCCGGAGCTGCCGGCCGCCGTCGAGGTGGCCGTGTACCGGATCACCGCGGAGGCCCTCAACAACGTCCTGCGGCACGCCCGTGCCCACTCCGCCCAGGTCCGTGTCCAGGTGCAGCGCGAGACGCTGACCCTCGTCGTCCAGGACGACGGGGTCGGGTACCGCGGCCTGTCGGCGGGCGGCTCGGCGGGCGGCTCGGCGGCGGCGGGCGGCGAAATCGACGCTCCCTCTGCGGGCGGGACCGGCTCGGGCGGCGAGCACGGCACGGCCGGGACGGAAGCGGGCGCGGGCGGGACGGAAGCGGGCAGCGGGGTCGGGCTGCGCTCGATGTCGGACCGGGCCGCGGAGATCGGCGGCCGCTGCACCGTCGGGCCGCTGGAACACGGCACCCGGGTGCTCGCCGTACTGCCCCGCTACCCGTCGCACGCCGCCCGCGAGTGACGGCCCCGGCCGGTCCCGCACCGCCCCACGGCCTGCCCCCGGCACCGGGGTGGTGTCGGGGGCAGGCCTGGTGAGGGGGTCGGGCATCAGTGGCAGTTCTTCTCGCCGATGTCGCACTTTCTCGGTTCTTCCGCGGCCGGCGGTGCCACCAGGCCGGTGCCCGGGGAACCGTCGGCACAGGCCGACCTGACGGCGCCGGCGATCGCGCTCCTGAGTGCGAGGCCCGCCGTGGCGGCGCCGACGATCAGCGAGGCCATCCGAACTGCCTTGGTCGTTGTACTGGTTGTCATGGGAATCGCTCCAGTTCTTCCGAGTGGTCGAGCCGATCGGCCGCTCTTCCTTCACTGTGCGCGGGGGTCCGCCCCGGGCGCATGGGCCCGCCGTCCCGTTCCGGTCCCAAAGGGGGCGCGAACGCGGTGGACCGGCCGGAGCCGGTGCCGGTGGCCGTGACGGTGGCCGTGACGGTCGGGGCGGTGGGAGGCCGGTGGTTCGCGGCGCACATCAGGCGGCGTCCGGGAGGGCGGGGCGGAGCTGGTAGCCGGCCCGTTCCAGGCTCGGGGCGCCCAGGTAGCCGTGCAGGGCGGTGGTGGGGCCGGCCCGGTCGGTCCGGAATCCGTGCCACTCCCCCGCCGGGAGGTAGACCAAGTCCCCACGGGAGAGGTGGAGTCCGCCCGTCGCGGTGAGGTGCCGGCCGCCGCCCGAGACGACCAGGAAGAACTCGTCCGCGCACGGGTGCCGGTGCAGGTCGTGGCCGCCGCCCGAGCCGAAGGTGGTGGCCGCGACGGTGATCCGTCGGGCGCCCACCGTCTCCGCACTGGCCAGCCAGTGCACGGCCGTACCGGCCGAACCCGGGACGGCGGCGACACCCTCCGCGGCGCCGCCGGGAGCGGGCGCCAGCGGGACGGCGTACGGCCGGGGCGCTTCCGGCCGCTTCGACAGCGGCGTCGGCGCAACCGGTGACGGCCGTGCGTCGGTTCGCGGCCGGACGGTGAGGATGGCGGCCGGTGCGCCCGGCAGCGCGGTGAGACCGCCGGCGCTGCCCGGCGGGTGGTAGAGGCCCTCCCCCGGACCGAGCACCCGCCCGGCCGAGCGGATCCGCCCGGAGAGCACGACGGTCACCGACTCGGCCACGCGGGAGGGGTGTTGTTCGATCCGCACGCCGGGCGGCAGGGTCTCGACGACCAGTCCGCCCTGCGCGGACGGCAGGTGTTCCGGGTCGATCAGCCGGCGGAACGCGGGGGCCGTGCCGGGCACGGCGGCGGGTACGAGGATCATCACGTCACGCTTCCTGGGGCGTCGGCCCGTCCGGCAGACCGGTCCTGCGGTGACCGGCATTGGGGAGCCTGCGGAGCTGAGGGGTCTGGGGGGTCTGGAAGGTTCGAGGAATCTGGGAGGTCCGAGAGGTCCGAGGGCAGCGCCGGGCCCGGGCACCCCCGGTCGGGGCGCCCGGGCCGGGGCATCCGGTGCGGCACGTCGATCCGCAGGGCGGTGACCGCCCTGCCGGGACTGCCGGGACTGCCGGGACCGTCGGTTCGCGGGTTCACGGCCGGGTCCGCCGCTCGGCGCGGCGGCGGACGAGGGCGTCCCTCGTCCCCGCGGCACGGCGCGCGGCGGTGAGCGTGAGGCAGAGCAGTTCGGCGCCCAGCGGGCCGGCGTCCAGCTGGAGCGGGTGGCCGCGCCGGGCCAGCAGGAGATCGCCTTCGGACGCCAGGTACTCCGGCTCGTCGGCCACCTCGCCGGCCAGCACGGCTCCGCGCAGGACGTAGACCACGGTCTCGGCGTCGCCGCGCCCCGGCAGGACGTGGTGGGCGCCGGGGCTGAGCCGCAGCTGGTCGAAGGACTCGCAGGCGCTGGCGACCATGGACTGCCGCGCGAGGCAGCGGACGCGGACGCGCTCCCCGTGCGGGCCGAGGATGACGGCGGCGGAGCCGGAGTCGGTGGTGACGATCATCGTGATTCGCCTTCTTCCGGGGTCGGCGGGGTCGGCGGGCCGGCGGGATTCTGCGGGGCCCGGGGGACGGAGAGGATGGCGTGGAAGTACTCCAGCCCGGCCGTCCCGGCGGTCAGGACGGTGCGGGTGCCGAGCGGCAGCGTCAGGGCGGTGCCCTCCAGCAGCGGGACGGCGGTGTCGGGGGCCGCCTCGCCCGGGTCGGCGGGGTCGCCGTTCTCGGCGGTGGGGTCGGGCCCCGGGTCGGGTACGGAGGCCGTGCCCGAGCCGGCGGTGATGTAGAGGGCGTGCTCGATGCCGTCGGAGGCGACTTCGGTGCTGCGGCCCGGGTCGAGCCACTGCAGACCGACGGCGCGCAGCGGTCCGGTGAGCACCCGGCCGGGGTCGACGGCGCCGCGCCGGCGGAGGTCGGTGATGACGGTCCCGGTCATGGTGGGGCTCCTTCTACTCGTGCTGCTCGTGCTGCTCGTGCTGCTCGGCGGCCTGTCGGGGTCCGCTTCTGACTCCACGGTGCGGCGCCTGCCGTCCCGGCCACACGGGGACCGGGTCCCGTCCTGATCCCGCCCCCGGGCCCGACACCGCCCGGCCACCGGTCGGACGGGGGTCGGGCGGCGGTCGGGCGGCGGTCGGGAGTGGCTCAGACGGTCACGGGAACGGACACGGACACGGGCACGGGCTGCACTGCGGGGCGGCGGCTGCGGGCGACGGAGGCCAGGGCCGGCCCCTCGGCGGCGGCGGCGCGAAGCACCGGGTCGGACACCGGGGTCAGCAGCCGGCCGTCGGCACAGCGCGGGCGGCCGAGGCCGCCGAGCAGCAGCAGGCCGGGCTCGGCCGCCGTGTGCAGGGCGTCCGCCAGGGCGGCGGTGTCCCACTCGGCCGGGAGCGCGGTCGCGCTGCCGTTGCGGGCCAGCAGCTCGCAGTGGGCCCGGGCGTCGGCGGCGTCCAGCAGACCGAGCCGCACCGCGATCCGGGCCGCCAGCAGCAGTCCGAGTCCGTCGGCGTCGCCGGGGGCGAGCGCGAGGCCGTCGGATGCGTCGCCAACGCGCCGGACGGCGTCGCCGAGGCTGCGGCCGTAGGCCAGGGCCAGCGCCGGGCCGGTCTCGTACGGGTCGAAGCAGACCAGCGTGGCCCGGGCGTCCGCGCAGATGGCGAGGAAGGCGGCGAGGGCTCGCTCGGAGTAACGGGCCTCGGGGCGCAGCGCGTTGGCGAGCGACCCGTACAGCGCCGGGCAGACGGCCAGGACGTGCCGGATCACGGTGACCATCCCGGCCCGGGTCTCCGGGGCGGGCCGGTCGGCCAGGAGGTCGCTGCGGACCCAGACCAGCACGGGCTCGGGGTGTCCCGGGACCGGGCGGCGCATCGACAGGGCCGGCCCGCACGCGGCGGCGAGGGTGGTCGGCAGGCGGACCTGCGCGGCGGTGCAGCCCGCCTGCTCGCCGCCGACGGCGATCACGACCGTCCGGCCGTCCGTCTGCCGGGTCGGCTCCCGCCGGTCCTGCACGGTGGTGGGCGCCTGGGTGGCCGCGAGCGCGCGGACGCGGGCGAGGTAGGCGGCGGGCGCGGCACCGTCGGTGGCGATGACGAACCGGTCGGCGTGGAATCCGGCGAGGTGGTCGGCGAGTTCCTGCCAGGAGGCCTCTCCGCTGCGCACCACCAGGGTGAGGTACGAGGCTCCGGCCTGGATGCGTCGTTCGAAACCTACACTGGGGCTCATGGTGGTCCTCCTCCCGCTTCCGACCACCCACGATGAGCCGCCCGACGCCCCGGGCACCTGAGCCGCGGTGCCCGAGTCCACCCGTGCGGTTCCTGGGTCCGGCCGGGGGGCGGGGGTCCGAGGAGGACGGGCAGCCGGGCAGGCGGGGCCCGTGCCCCGGCAGGGATCGGCGCCGGGGCACGGGGAGGGGAGGAGGAGGGTGGCGCGCCGGTGTTGTGCTGACGGATTTCACCGTCTGTCATCTGCGATCCGCCGACTGTCGGCCGCCGGACGCCGCCGGACGGCCGCGCGTCTGGAGCCGGGAGCGGGGAACGGGGAGCGGGGGACGCGCTACACGGGGACCCCGGCCCCTGCCCGCTCGTGGGCCGCCCATCGCCTCAACTCGCCTGCGGAGTAAGCCAGCTCACTGACCGTCAGGTCGTCGGCGAACACCCCCCGGCCGATCCCGGAAGGCAGTGGCAGGCGCCGCCGGACGTCACGCGGGCGGGCGGTGTCGGTCAGCGCCTCGCTCAGCGTGAGCGGTTCCAGCAGCGGGTGCCAGACCGGGAGTTCGAGCCGACGCATCAGCCGGAGGATGCGCTCGCGCTGCCCCGCGTCGAGCAGTCCGCGCCGCTCGGCGAGCACGGTGGTGAGCGCCATGTCGATGCAGACGGCCTCGCCGTGCAGCAGTTCGGGCAGCGCGCGCAGCTCGACCGTCGGGCTGAACGAGTGCCCGTAGTCCGTCAGGCGTTCCGGGCGGTGCTCCCGGAGGTCGGACCGGAGTTCCCGGAGCATCCCGCGCACCGCCCTGGCGAGCACCACGGCACCCGCGCACGGGTCCTGGAACCGCTCGTCGAGGAGGTCCCGGCCGTGGCGTTCCAGCAGCTCGAACAGCCGCCGGTCCTTGATCAGCGCGACCTTGAGGATCTCGGCGAGCCCGTTGGCGAGGTGCCGCCGGTCGAGGGTGGCGAGGAACGCCGGGTCGAGCAGCGTCTCGACGGCCGGGCGGTAGGGGCCGAGCCGGTTCCCGTGGCGGCCGCGGTCGGCGCCGGCGCTCGCGCCGACGCCCGCGTCGACCAGTCCGATCAGCGTGGTGGGCACCCGGACGAACGGGGTGGCACGCCGGTAGAGGCTGCAGGCGAGGCCGACGACGTCGGTCAGGGCGCCGCCGCCGATCGCGATGACCGGGTCGCCACGGCGGGAGGTGCCGAAGCAGTCCATCCGGTCGGCGACCCGGAACACCGAGTCCATGGTCTTCGGCTGCTCGTGGGCGAGCAGGACCAGGACTTCGTACTCGACGCCGCGGGCGGCCAGGTAGGCGTGGATCCGGTGGCCGTAGAGCTCGTCCACGCGGGCTTCGACGACCACCAGGCGAGGTCCGGGCGGCCCTCCGGCGCGGGCCAGCGCGGGGTCGGCCGGGTCCAGCAGGTCAGGGGTGAGGCGCACCCGGGGGCTGGCAGGGGGCGCGATGGCGGCGGTCCGGCCGGTGCACGGCGCCGCGGTGGCGGGCAGGCCGAGGGAGGCAGGGCCGCCGGGGCGGTGGTGGCGCTGGGGCATGGACACGGGTGCTCCTCGTGGTGTCGGGGCGGGTGCAGGCCTTCCGGCACCGGATGGGGCACCCGGCCGGCATGCCCCACCCTCCGGTGCCCGCTGTCCCGGGCACACGGGCGCGAGGTCACGTCCACGTCCCGGAAGACGTCCCGGACGATGCCCCGGCCCGCGCCCGACCGCGCCCGACCACGGCTGGCCTCGCACCGCACCGCGGCACCGCAGCGCGGCACCCCACCGGGTCCCGAAGCAGGGCCCCGAAGCAGGGCTCCGAAGCAGGGCTCCGAAGCAGGGCCCGGGAGCCGACGCCCCTGCCGTCCGACCGACGTACGGTGGAAGCCGGAGGCCGCGCCATGCACGTCACCGGGACCGGGTTCACCGACCGCACCGACGCGGGCCGCCGACTGGCCGCCCGCCTGGACCACCTGCGCGGCGCCGACGCCGTGGTCGTCGCCCTGCCGCGCGGCGGCGTCCCGGTGGCCGCCGAGGTGGCGGCCGCGCTCGGCGCCCCGCTCGACATCTGCGTGATCCGCAAACTCGGCGTGCCGTACCAGCCCGAGCTGGGCATGGGGGCGATCGGCGAGGACGGCGTCCGGGTGCTCAACGACCACGTCATGCGCCTCGCCGGCGTCACCGCCGACCAGCTGGCCCGCGTCGAGGAGCAGGAGCGCGCCGAGCTCGACCGCCGGGCCCGCCGCTACCGGGGCGACCGGCCGCCCGCCGACCTGCGCGGGCGCACGGTGCTCGTGGTCGACGACGGCATCGCCACCGGCTCCACCGCCCAGGCGGCCTGCCGGATCGTCCGGGCCCGGGGAGCGGCCCGGGTGGTCCTGGCGGTGCCGGTGGCGCCACCCGACTGGACCGACCGGCTCGCCGAGGTCGCCGACGAGCTGGTCTGCGTGCTCACCCCGTCGCCGTTCTACGCGATCGGCGAGTTCTACTCCGACTTCTCGCAGACCGGCGACGACGAGGTCCTGCGGATCCTCGCCGAGGCGCGCGGCGAGGGCCCGGCCGGCCGGGGACTCGTCGCCGCACCCGTCGACCGCGAGCTGGCCCTGCCCGCCGACGGGGTCCGGCTGGCGGGCCTGCTGACCGTCCCGGCGGACGCGCGCGGCCTCGTGGTGTTCGCGCACGGCAGCGGCAGCAGCCGCCACAGCCCGCGCAACCGCCACGTCGCCACCCGGCTCAACCGGTCCGGCCTGGCGACCCTGCTGTTCGACCTGCTCACCGAGGCCGAGGAGCCGGACCGGCGCAAGGTCTTCGACGTGGAGCTGCTGGGCGCCCGCCTCACCGCCGTCGCCGAACTGCTCGCCGACCCCCCGCCCGATCTCCCGCCTGATCTCCCGCAGGGCCTCCTGCAGGGCCTCCCCCTCGGCCTCTTCGGGGCCAGCACCGGCGCCGCCGCCGCGCTCTGGGCGGCCGCCCGGCTGGGCGACGGCGTGGCCGCCGTGGTCTCCCGCGGCGGGCGCCCCGACCTCGCCGGGGCGGAGCTGCTGGCCGAGGTCACCGCGCCGACCCTGCTGATCGTCGGCGCCCGGGACGGCACCGTGGTCGACCTGAACCGGCAGGCGCGGTCCCGGCTGCGCTGCGAGAGTGAACTCGCGGTGGTGCCCCACGCGGGGCACCTGTTCGAGGAGCCGGGCACCCTGGACCGGGTCGCCGAACTGGCCGGCGACTGGTTCCTGTCGCATCTGCGGCGCCCGGGGAGCCCGTGAAGCCCGCGCGCCCACCGCACCCGGCCCCGGCCTCACCCCGGCGGACCTGGGCCCGGCGGACCTGGGCCCGGACGTGGGCGCGGACGTGGGCGCGGACGTGGGCGCGGACCTGCACTCGGCCCGGAGCCTCCCGCCGTACCGACCTGCGGAACCATCCGCTCCGGCAGCACAATTTGTTCAGCCGACCCGGGGATTTTCTGATCACCTTGTACACATTGAACAGTGAAATCCCGACCTGTTGCCCAACCACCCCGACAGGAGCAAGCTCTCCGCTCAGCCGCACCGCCCACCCCTGCGGCGCGGCCGCCTCAAGCGGATGCCTCAATGCCGAGGCCTCAATGTGGAGGAACGACCGATGACCCCGCAGACCCACGCCCTTGAGCTGACCCCCGAGGAACGCGAGGCCGGTCTCGACGCCGAGCAGCTGCGCCGCCTCGTCGGCCTCGTCGAGCACGACCCCGCCACGGACCCGTTCCCTGTCATCGCACAGGACGCCATCGTGTTCGTCGTGGGCAACGCCACCCAGACGGCCCACTTCTACCAGGCCGTGTTCGGCATGGAGCTGGTCGCCTACTCCGGTCCGGAGACCGGCCGGCGCGACCGCAAGGCCTTCGTGCTGCGGTCCGGCTCCTGCCGCTTCGTGATCAAGGGCGGCGTCTCCCCGGAGAGCCCGCTGCTGGACCACCACCGCCGACACGGCGACGGCGTCGTCGACCTGGCGCTCGAGGTGCCGGACGTCGACAAGTGCATCGCACACGCCCGCGCCCAGGGCGCCATCGTGCTGGAGGAGCCGAACGACGTCTCCGACGAGCACGGCACCGTGCGCCGCGCGGCCATCGCCACCTACGGCGAGACCCGGCACACCCTGGTCGACCGCTCCCGCTACCACGGCCCCTACCTGCCGGGCTTCGTGGCCGCCCAGACCAGGGTGACCCGCCCGGCCGGTCAGCCGAAGCGGCTGTTCCAGGCGCTGGACCACGCGGTCGGCAACGTCGAGCTCGGCCGGATGGACGAGTGGGTCGGGTTCTACAACCGCGTCATGGGCTTCGTGAACATGGCCGAGTTCGTCGGCGACGACATCGCCACCGAGTACTCCGCGCTGATGTCCAAGGTCGTCGCCAGCGGCAACCACCGGGTGAAGTTCCCGCTCAACGAGCCGGCCATCGCCAAGAAGAAGTCGCAGATCGACGAGTACCTGGAGTTCTACGGCGGCCCCGGCTGCCAGCACCTGGCGCTCGCCACCAACGACATCCTCAGCACGGTCGACATCCTGCGCGCCAACGGCGTGGAGTTCCTCTCCACCCCCGACTCGTACTACGACGACCCGGAGCTGCGCGCCCGGATCGGCAAGGTCCGCGTCGAGGTCGAGGAGCTGAAGAAGCGCGGCATCCTGGTCGACCGCGACGAGGACGGCTACCTGCTGCAGATCTTCACCAAGCCGCAGGGCGACCGGCCGACCGTGTTCTTCGAGTTCATCGAGCGGCATGGCTCGCTCGGCTTCGGGAAGGGCAACTTCAAGGCGCTCTTCGAATCCCTGGAGCGCGAGCAGGACCGTCGCGGCAACCTCTGACCGACACCCCGATCGGAGCGCACACGGCGACGGGCCAGAGGGGCCGGTCGGCGAACGGCCCAGGAGGAGCAGGACGATGGCGCACTACCGGCAGCTGGGCAGCATCCCGCCCAAGCGGCACACGCAGCACCGCACACCCGAAGGCGGTCTGTACTACGAGGAGTTGATGGGTGAGGAGGGGTTCTCCTCGGACTCCTCGCTGCTCTACCACCGGGGTATCCCCTCGGCCGTCGTGGACGCGGTGCCGTGGGAGCTCCCGGACCAGTCCACGGTGCCCAACCATCCCCTGCTCCCCCGCCACCTGAAGCTGCACGAGCTGTTCGCGGGCCAGGAGTGGAAGTCCGCGGACGTGGTCGGCGGCCGGCGGCTCGTCCTCGGCAACGGCGACGTGCGGATCTCGTACGTCGCCGCCGGGGCCCCGAGCGAGCTGTACCGCAACGGGCTCGGCGACGAGTGCGTGTACGTGGAGTCCGGCTCGGGCACCGTCGAGACGGTGTTCGGCACGCTGGAGGTCGGCCAGGGCGACTACGTGCTCATCCCCCGGGCCACCACGCACCGCTGGGTGCCCTCCGGCGACGAGCCGCTGCGCGCCTACTGCATCGAGGCGAACAGCCACATCACCTTGGTGAAGCGCTTCCTCTCCAAGTACGGTCAGCTGCTGGAGCACGCGCCGTACTGCGAGCGGGACCTGCGCGGCCCGGCCGGCCCGCTGCTGGTCGACGGCGAGGACGTCGACGTGCTGGTCAAGCACCGTGGCCCGAACGGCGTCGCGGGCACCCGCTACACCCTGCCGCACCACCCGTTCGACGTGGTCGGCTGGGACGGCTGCCTGTACCCGTACGTCTTCAACATCCGCGACTACGAGCCGATCACCGGCCGGATCCACCAGCCGCCGCCGGCCCACCAGGTGTTCGAGGGCAACGGGTTCGTCATCTGCAACTTCGTGCCGCGCAAGGTGGACTACCACCCGCTGTCGATCCCGGTGCCCTACTACCACTCCAACGTGGACAGCGACGAGGTCATGTTCTACTGCGGCGGCGACTACGCGGCCCGCAAGGGCTCGGGCATCGCCCAGGGTTCGATCTCGCTGCACCCCGGCGGCCACACCCACGGCCCGCAGCCGGGCGCGTACGAGCGCAGCATCGGCGCCGAGTTCTTCGACGAGCTCGCCGTGATGGTGGACACCTTCCGTCCGCTGGAGCTGGGCGAGGGCGGCCGGGCGAGCGAGGACGGCAACTACGCGTGGACCTGGTCGGGCCGGGGGCCGAAGCGATGAGCCGCATCCCCGCGCTCTTCCAGGGCCTGTTCGACGACGCGGCGGTGTTCCCGCCGGGGAACCTGCCGGTCGCCGAGGCGGTGCCCGCCCACCGCGGGCACCGCTCCGCCTGGTACGCCGAGGCGGTCGGCCCGTTCCTCTGCGGAGCGGGCCGGCTGGGCGAGTTGGCCGCAGCCGCCGGGGCGGCCGGACCGGTTCTCCGGGTCGGGCTCGTGCTGCCGGGGGGCAGCGCGGAGCTCGGCCCGGCGTTGGCGGCCGCCGCGCCGTTCGAGATCGCCGGCGTCGAACTGGCCACCCGCGACGCCGGCGAGGCCGTCGCCGCGCTGGACCTGCTGCTGCCGCCTCACGTGCCGGCCGCCATCGAGCTGCCGCGCGAACTCCTGCGCGGCGACGGGCTGGACGAGGTGCTGGACATCCTCGTCGACAGCCCCTACCGGGCCAAGTTCCGCACCGGCGGGCTGGTCGCGGGCGCCTTCCCCGACGAGCGGGAGCTGGCCGCCTTCCTCACCGGCTGCGCCCAGCGCGGGCTGCCGTACAAGTGCACCGCCGGCCTGCACAACGCCGTGCGGCACACCGACCCGGTCACCGGCTTCGAGCACCACGGCTTCCTGAACGTCCTGCTGGCCGCGCTCGCCACCGACCGGACGGCCGCCGCCGAGGTGCTCGCGGAGCGCTCCGGCGAGGTCCTCGCCAAGGCGGTCGGCGAACTGACCGTGCATCAGGTTACGGTGATCAGGAACTCGTTCACCGCGTTCGGCACCTGCAGCATCACCGAACCGCTGGACGACCTGGCCGGACTCGGCCTGCTGCCCTCCAGTTCACCGCACCAGCCCTCGCCCCAGGAGGACCGTTGACCACCCCCCGCAGCTGGCTCGCCAGCGCGCAGGACTCGCCCTTCGGCGTGCACAACCTGCCGTACGGCGTCTTCACCGCAGCCGACCAGCCGGGCCGGCGGCGGATCGGCGTGCGCATCGGCGACTTCGTCCTCGACGCCGGGGCCGCCGCCCGCGCCACCGGGTCGCCGTCCGTCCTGCTGTCCGCCGACACCCTCAACCCGCTGCTCGGCGCGGGGCGTTCGGTGTGGACGCAGGTCCGCGCGGAGCTCACCCGGTGGCTCACCGACGAGTCCTGCCGGGACGCCGTCTCGCCGCTGCTGGTGCCGTTGGCCGAGGTGGAGCTGCACCTGCCGTTCGAGGTGGCCGACTACGTCGACTTCTACGCCTCCGAGCACCACGCCACCAACCTGGGCCGGATCTTCCGCCCCGGCTCGGACCCGCTCACCCCCAACTGGAAGCACCTGCCGATCGGTTACCACGGCCGGGCCGGGACGGTCGTGGTCTCCGGCACCCCCGTCGTCCGGCCGCAGGGGCAGCGCAAGGCGCCCACCGAGGCCGCGCCGTCCTTCGGCCCGACCCGCCGGCTGGACATCGAGGCCGAGGTCGGCTTCGTGGTCGGCGCCCCGTCCGCGCTCGGCACGTCCGTCACCCTGGACCGCTTCCGCGAGCACGTGTTCGGCGTCTGCCTGGTCAACGACTGGTCCGCACGCGACATCCAGGCCTGGGAGTACGTGCCGCTCGGCCCGTTCCTCGGCAAGTCCTTCGCGACCTCGGTCTCGCCGTGGATCGTCCCGCTGGACGCCCTGGAGCACGCCCGGGTCAGCCCGCCCGCCCGGGACGTCGAACCGCTCCCTTACCTGGACGACCGGGGCGGCGAACCCTGGGGCCTGGACCTCGCGTTGGAGGTCAGCCTGAACGGGCACACGATCTCCCGCCCGCCGTTCGCCTCGATGTACTGGACGGCCGCCCAGCAGCTCGCCCACATGACGGCCAACGGCGCGTCGCTGCGGGCCGGCGACCTGTTCGCCTCCGGCACCGTCAGCGGCCCCGAGCGCGAGACCCGGGGCGCGCTGATCGAGCTCACCTGGAACGGCGAGGAGCCGCTCAAGCTCGGCGACGGCACCACCCGCACCTTCCTGGAGGACGGCGACGAGGTCACCATCACCGCCACCGCGCCGGGCCCCGACGGCACCCTCGTCGGCCTCGGCGAGGTCGCCGGCCGCGTGGCGCCGTAGGACTCCGCCGGTCCGAACACCGAAGGGCGGCGCCGTACTCCGGCGCCGCCCTTCGCTGCCACCGCGATGATCAGGGGCGCGGTGGTCGGGCTCGCTGTGGTCAGGAGCGCGGTGGTCGGGAGCCCTACGACAGGGACCTCGGCGGTCAGGCCGAGGAGGGGATCGGGCTGCCGATCCGCAGCAGATTGCCGCTGCGGTCGACGAGGGCGAACTCGCGCATCCGGTAGTCGGTGTCGACCGGCGGCTGCAGACGGCTGCCCGTCGCCCGATCGCTCGGCACGCCGATCCGGTCCCACTCGCGGTGGAGGGCCTCCGCATCCGCGACGTGCACATAGCAACTGCCCGCGGTGGCCAGCGGATCCACCTCGGGGTGGTGCCAGAAGTGCAGCTCCACGGTGCCCCGGACCATGATCAGGTAGCCGTACTGCTCCGGTGGCGCGCCTCGCTGCTCGAAGCCCAGGCGGGCGTAGAAGTCGAGCGTCTCACCCAGCTCGCGGCTGGGCAGGATGGGCACCGCGTACTCGTCCATGCGGCACACCGTAGCGCGCCGCCCCGACACCCGCGTCCGGACTCGCGGCCGGGTCCGCCGCCCCCGTCCATCGCGTGACCGAGCCACCGCGACACCCGGGCGGAGCAGCGCCTAGTAGCGTGTCACGCGGATCTTCACGGCGGACGAGGGACGGGAGCGGGTCCGATGAGCACAGAGGTACGGGTATTCACGGAGGGCCGGGTCGGGCGGATCGTGCTCGATCGGCCGAGGGCGCTCAACTCGCTGACCCACGGCATGATCGGCGCCGTTCGCGCGGCGCTGGACGGCTGGGCGGCGGACGACTCCGTCGACGTGGTGGTGCTGACCGGTGAGGGCGGGCGCGGGCTCTGCGCGGGTGCGGACATCCGCGCGATCCACGACGACGCCAAGGCGGGCGGAGCCGGTTCACGGGCCTTCTTCCGGGACGAGTACGAGCTCAACGCGCTGATCGGCCGCTACCCGAAGCCGTACGTCGCGGTGATGGACGGCATCACCATGGGCGGCGGTGTCGGCCTCTCCGCGCACGGCGCGGTGCGGATCGTCACCGAGCGCTCCGTCGTGGCGATGCCGGAGACCCGGATCGGCCTGGTGCCGGACGTCGGCGGGAGCCTCCTGCTCGCCCGCGCGCCGGGCGAGTCGGGCACCCACCTCGGGCTCACCTCGGCGTCGATGGGCCCCGGCGACGCGCTGCTCTGCGGCTTCGCGGACCACTTCGTCCCCTCGGCCGCCGTGCCGGCCCTGCTGGCCGACCTGGCCGCACTCGAACCGGCTGGGGGTGCGGATGCGGCGGAGGCAGTCGCGCAGGCCGTGGCCGCCCACGCCCGGCCCGCACCGCCCTCGGCCCTGGCCGGACAGCGGGACTGGATCGACTCCTGCTACGCCGCCGACACCGTGGAGGAGATCGTCGAACGGCTGCTCGCCACCGGCGTCCAGGAGGCCAAGGAGGCGGCCGACCAGCTCCTCGCCAACTCGCCGACCGCCGTCAAGGTGACCCTCGCCGCCCTCCGCCGCGCCCGCACCCTCACCTCCCTGGAGGCGGCCCTCGACCAGGAGTACCGCATCTCCTGCGCCGCCCTGGCCGCCCCCGACCTGGTGGAGGGCATCCGCGCCCAGGTCGTCGACAAGGACCGCAATCCGCGCTGGTCGCCCGCCACCCTGGCCGCCGTGACGCCGCAGGACGTCGCCCGCTTCCTCGCGCCGCGCGAGGGCGACGAACTGGGCCTGGCCTGACGCTGCCCACCTTCCCGTGATGACCGTCTCGCATGGCAAGACTGGCGCGAGGCGGTCCGTGTCGGAGATCGTTGGGTGGTCAAGGGCGCACGGCGTGGCGCCGAGCAGCGGAATGGGAGTCAATGGCGATGACCGAGACCTACGAGACCATCCTCGTCGAGCGCAAGGGCCGGGTCGGGCTGATCACGCTGAACCGCCCGAAGGCGCTCAACGCGCTCAACACGCAGCTGATGAACGAGGTCATCGCGGCGGCGACCGCGTTCGACCGGGACCCGGAGATCGGCTGTCTGGTGATCACGGGCTCGGAGAAGGCCTTCGCGGCCGGGGCGGACATCAAGGAGATGCAGGGGAACAACTTCCCCGACGTCTACCTGGACGACTGGCTGGGCCCGTGGGACCGGCTCGCCGAGCTGCGCAAGCCGGTGATCGCGGCGGTGGCCGGGTTCGCGCTCGGCGGCGGCTGCGAGCTGGCGATGCTGTGCGACATCCTGCTCGCCGCCGACACCGCGAAGTTCGGGCAGCCGGAGATCAAGCTCGGTGTCATCCCGGGCATCGGCGGCTCGCAGCGCCTGACCCGGGCGGTCGGCAAGGCCAAGGCGATGGAGCTGTGCCTGACCGGCCGGATGATGGGCGCCGAGGAGGCCGAGCGGGCCGGCCTGGTCTCCCGGATCGTCCCGGCGGACCAGCTGCTGGCCGAGGCGCTGGCCACCGCCGAGACCGTCGCGGCGATGTCCACCCCCGCCGCCATCATGATGAAGGAGAGCGTCAACCGCGCCTTCGAGACCACGCTCGCCGAGGGCGTCCGCTTCGAACGGCGGCTGTTCCACGCCACGTTCGCCACCAGTGACCAGAAGGAGGGCATGGCGGCCTTCGCCGAGAAGCGCCCGCCGTCCTTCAACCACCGGTGATCGAGCGGCCCTTGGACGAGCGGCCGGCGAGGACGTAGCCCTCGGACCGGCCGCCCGGCCGAGCACCGTCCGGCCGGGCACCGCCGACCCGGAGCCACACCCGTCGCCGAGCACGCGCCCGTCGCCGAGCACACGCCCGGGCTGGCGGCCGATCCCACCCGATCGGCCGTCAGTCCTCGCTGACCGGGACGGTGTTCAGCCGGGCGAGCCCGCTGCGGGTCGCGGCGACCACGATCCGGTCCCCCGGCGCCAGGCCCCGCGTCCGGTCGGCGTAGTTCCACAGGTGGACGGCGGGGTTGGCGGCCAGCCGGACGGCGACCACCCGTACCCCGCCCGGGTCCTCGATGTCGTGCCGGTTCATGCCGACCAGGCCGCCGCCCTCCTCGGCCCGCAGTTCGGCGATCAGCAGGACGTGCCGGAACACCGAGAGCGTGCCCAGGACCTCCCGCCCCATCAGGGCGGCGGCGAAGGCGGGCGCGGCCAGGTAGGACACCGAGCGGGACGCCGCGTTGTCCAGCGTGGCGTACAGGTGGCCGGCGAAGTTGTCGTCGAAGATCCGTACCACCACCCGCACTTCGGGCTTTCCGGCACGGGCCTCCAGCGCGGCCTCCAGGTTGGTGGCGTCGTCTCCGCTGACCGCCACCAGGGCCCGGCTGTGCTTCAGCCGGGCCCTGCGCAGCTGGTCCTCCAGCGGACCGTCGCCGACCACCACCGGGATGCCGAGGGCCCGGAGGGCGGAGATGCCGCGCGCCTGCGGGTCGCGCTCCAGACCGACCACCGGTACGCCGAGGCCGTGCAGTTGGGTGGCGACCCGGGTGCCGACGTTGCCGAGGCCGACCACGATGACGTGGTCCCGGGTGCCGGCACCGGGGTTCCGGGGCTGGCCGCGCCGGCCGGAGCCCAGCACCTCGACCATGATGGCGGTGGCGACGGGCGCGAAGGTGATCCCGCAGAAGGTGATCACCACCTGGGCGACCCGCTGCCAGGTGCCGCCCGTCCCGGTGCCCCCGGCCGCGCCGCCCGGCTGGTCGGGCTGGGCCGCGCCGGCCAGGTCCAGCAGGGAGACGTAGAGCGACCAGCCGAAGTCCCGGTTGAGGTACCAGAGCAGGCCGAAGGCGAGGAGCACGGCGGCGAGCGCGGTGATCAGCACCAGGCGCAGCCGGGCGCTGGTGAAGAAGCGCAGGGTGTCGAGCAGCCGCCAGCGCAGGCGGCGCAGCCAGGCGATCCGGACGACGGGTTCGCCCGGCAGCGCCTGGAGGGCGGCCACCCCGCCGGTCTCGGCCGGGTCGGGCTCGGGTTCCGGGTCGGGCCGGGCGCCGCCGGGGCGGATCGGGCCGCCGTCGCCGAACTCGCCGGCCAGCCGGACGAAGGAGGCGGAGTCGGTCTCCTGGTCCGGGAGCAGGCGGATCCGGCTGAGGTCCTGGCGGTCGATGTGATCGGCGACCACGCAGATCCGGCCGGAGTCGATGTCCTCGTCGAAGGCGATGTGCAGGAAGCGGTCGCCGACCTGGACGGCGTTGGGGCGGGAGAGCGCGGCGGCGGCGAGGGCGGGTGCGGCGGTGGCGGAGCCGGAGAGCGCGGCGCCGTTCTTCAGCAGCTTCTCGATGTTCTCGCCAAGGCGCTGGTTGAACATCCGCAGCACGATCCGGATCCCGGGGTTGCGGCCCTGGGCGCTGAGCGCGGTGTGGATGTTCTCCTGGTCGCTGCCGTCGACCAGGGCGAGGCCGCGCGCGGTCTCGACCCGGACGGCTCGCAGCGCCTCCTCGGTGACGCTGCTGTACTCGACCACGGCGGCGACACCGGGCAGCTGCTCGATCCGCGGCGCGTGGTCGCGCGTGCGGTCCGGGACGAGCACCACCACCGGGACTTCGTAGTGCTCGACCAGTTCGACGATCAGGCGGTGGGCGAGCGCGTTGCCGCCGCACACGATGTAGTGCTGGCTGATCGGCTCGACCGGAGGGGTCCCCCACCCTTCAGAAGTCATATCGCCGGATGGTATCGACGCCGGGTGATCGGGAGGTGTCCTTCCGGCGACTGAGGGGCTATCAGTTCGGGGGCCACCGGCCCCGGTGCGGTCCCCCGAACGGCCGTACCCGGCGAGCGGAGCGGCCCCGGCGCGACGACCATGGGGAACGCCCCCTGCCAGTCACCCGTCACCAGTCACCAGGAGTACGCCACCGTGGTCTCTCCGATCATCACCCCCGACGGTTCCCCGGTCCCCGGGCCGCTCGGAATGCTCGCCAAGGCCGCCTGGCAGGTACTGCTGGTCGCCGGGCTCGCCTCACTCGGCCTCGGGATCATCGTCTTCGTCTGGCCGAAGCAGACGCTCACGGTGGTGGGCGTGCTGTTCGGCCTCTATCTGCTGATCATCGGGATCATGCAGCTGGTCGCTGCGTTCGGCACGCACGCCTCCACCGCGCTGCGGGTGCTGGCCTTCATCAGCGGCACGATCTGTGTGCTGCTCGGGCTGCTCTGCTTCCGCAGCGCCGTGCAGTCGATCCTGCTGCTGGCGATCTGGATCGGCATCGGCTGGCTGTTCCGGGGGATCACCCAGCTCGTCGCCGCGGCCTCCGACCCGGACATGCCGGCCCGGGGCTGGCAGGCCTTCGCCGGTGTGGCCAACACCCTGGCCGGCGTGCTGCTGATGGTCTGGCCGGTCGGCTCGATCAAGGCGTTGACCGTCCTGGCCGGGTGCTGGCTGCTGATCCTCGGACTGATCGAGATCGTGACGGCGTTCCAGGTCCGCAGCCGGGCGAAGCAGATCCCGTCCGGTGTCTGACCGCGGGAGGTCCGCGCCCGGCTCGGGACCTGCCGCGTCGGGCTGAGCACGGGCAGGCAGAACCGCCGGTCGGGCCGTCCGGTCAGCGCCAGACCGGCCGGTCCGTCCCCCAGCGCCCCGGCGGTCGGGACCAGTCGGCGGGGCCGCCCCGGTAGGAGACCGGCGGGAGGACGTAACGCAGCCGGCCGTACGCGGAGTCGGTCTCGGCGAGCCGGAGCGCGGCGTCGTACGGCTCCTCGCTCGGCAGCGCGGCACCTGACAGCTCGGCGCTCGCCGGTGCGGCCGGATCGATGCCGTACATCAGCCAGGACGCCGTTCCGGCGAGCGAGAACCGCAGGTGGCGGCCGCCGGGACGGCCGGTGCGCTGGTCGGTGAGGGCGCGCAGGACGCCGGCGGCGAGCAGGTAGCCGGTGCCGTGGTCGAGGGCCTGGGCGGGCAGGACGCCGGGGCGGCCGTCGGCGTCGGCCAGGGTGGCGGCGATGCCCGCGCCCGCCTGGACCAGGCTGTCGAAGCCCCGGCGCGCGGCCCACGGACCGGTCCAGCCCCAGGCGCAGAGCTGGGCGACGACCAGCCCGGGGCGGCGTTCGAGCAGGGCTTCGGGGGCGAGCCCGAAGGCGTCGAGGGCGCCGGGGCGGTAGCCGCTGATGACGACGTCGGCGGTGGCCAGCAGGTCCTCGAAGACGGCCCGGTCGGCGGGTCCGGTGAGGTCGAGGCGGGTGGAGCGCTTGCCGAAGCCGGTGTCGGCGTGGGCGTCCTCGGCCTCGGGCAGACGGGGCGGGTCGACGCGCAGCACGTCCGCGCCGAGCAGGGCGAGGGTGCGGGTGGCGACCGGCCCGGCGATCACCCGGGTGAGGTCGAGGACCCGGATGCCGTCGGCGGGCAGGGCGGCGGCCCCGAGCGGGCGGACCGGCGCCTCGCCGACCACCCGGGACTCCACCAGCGGGTGCCGGACGCCCGGAACCGGGGGCGCGACAGCGACGGCGAGCGCCCCCGCCTCGTACGCGCGCTCCTGGATCCACTCGGCGGGGTGCTCGCGCAGTGTCCTGCCGAGCCGGTCGGCGTCCGTGTCGGCGGGCAGCCCGAGGGCGGTGAGCAGCCGGACCCGGTGGTGCGGGTAGTTGGCGTGGGTGCGGACCCACCCGTCGGCGGTCTGCCAGAAGCCGGAGAGCGGGGCGAAGCTGACCGGTGTGCGGCCGTCGATCTGCAGATGGCGCTCGCTGACGAAGGCGGTGGCCACGGCGCCCTGGTCCACCCGGACCTCCGCCACCGCACCCGGCTCGCCGCCCGTACCCGTGCCCGCCGCCGTCGCGTCGGCACCCGCGGCCGCACCGCCCGCACCCGCCCCGGACCCGCCCGCGCGCAGCGCGGCCAGTTCGGCGGCGGCCAGCGAACAGGCGGCGACCGTCGCCCGGGCGAGCCGGCGCACCGGCAGCCGCGAGGACAGCACGGTGTCGGGGCCGTGGAAGGAGACCCGGTCCAGCAGGCCGGGCGGTCCGCCGAGGGCCGCCCAGGCGTGGGCGGTGGGCTGGTCGGCCGAGGGGGCCGGGTCGACCGAGGGCATCGAACGCTCTGTCATGTGCGCATTCTGCTCCTGATCTCAGGCGCTCGCCGTGACCCCAGCCACCAGCATCAGCAGCACCGCCGAGACGAGGGTCATCCGGCGGGCCGCCTGCGGGGTGCCGCCGAACCGGCCGCCGAGCCGTCCGCTGGCGTGCGCCACCAGTGCGTACACGACGGCGCAGGTCAGGACGTTGAGCGAGCCGAGGACGAGCACCTGGCCGCCGACCGGCAGGCGGGCGGCGGGGTCGACGAACTGTGGGACCAGGGAGAGGTAGAGCAGCAGGCCCTTGGGGTTGAGCAGGGCGGTGAGCATGCTCTGGCGCAGCACGGTGGCCGTGGGCTGCGGCCGCGGGGCGGCCGCGGCAGTGGAGGCCCCGCCCCGGCGCAGCGCGAGCAGCATCGTCACGGCGAGTACCAGCAGGTAGAGGGCGCCGACGATGCGCAGGGCGGGCAGGGCCGCGGGGACGGCGCGCAGCGCGGCGGCGAGGCCGGCGCTGGAGAGCAGGGTGTGCACGGCGTAGCCGGCGCAGACGCCGCCGACGGCGGTGAGGGCGGCGCGCCGGCCCTGGCCGAGGCCGCGGGCGGCGATGTAGAGCCAGTCCGGACCGGGGGTGCAGACCAGCAGCAGGTCGACCCCCAGGAAGAGGAGGAGGGCGTGCGTATCCATGGGTGGTGACCTGTCGTGTTCGCGCAGCGGGTTCTGGTTACTGAAGGTAGCCGGACCGGGCTGGCAGCCGATGGCCACTTCGGGCTCCCCCGGGTCCGGTTTTGGCAGAATGTTGCGCTATGGACCGCATCGACCGCAGAATCCTCCACGAGCTCCAACAGGACGGCCGCCTCACCAACGCGGAGCTGGCCGCCAGGGTCTCCCTCACTCCCTCGCCGTGCCTGCGCCGGGTGCGGCAGCTCGAACACGACGGGGTGATCCACGGCTACCGGGCGCTGCTGGACGGCGCGGCGCTGGGACGCGGCTTCCAGCCCTTCGTGACGATCACGATGCGGCACGAGGACCGGGAGACGGTGGCGGAGTTCGAGCGCCGGGTGGCCGGGCTGCCGGAGGTGGTCGAGGCGCACCGGCTGTTCGGCGAGCCGGACTACCTGCTGCGGATCGCGGTGGCCGACATCGCCGCGTACGAGCGGTTCATCACCGACGTGCTGTCGGGGCTGCCGGGGATCGCGCAGGTCAACTCGCATCTGACGATGAAGCAGGTGAAGGCCGACCACGGCATCCCGACGGGCGGCTGACGGCGCCGGTGCCTGCCCCTGGGGGTTCCCGTCGCCCCGGCCGGCCCGGGTACCCCGGGGCGTCAGTAGCCGAACCGAAGCGCCCGCACCCGGTGGTCGAAGTTGGACGGGACCAGCTCCGGCTCGCCGATCGAGTGCACCTCGGGCAGCCGGGTGAACAGCTCCCGGTAGAGCACCTTCATCTCCTGCCGGGCGAGGTGCGCGCCCAGGCAGTAGTGCGGCCCGCCGCCGCCGAAGCCGAGGTGGGGGTTGGGGCTGCGGGTGATGTCGAAGGCGTCCGGGTCGGTGAAGACGGCCTCGTCCCGGTTGGCCGAGCCGAAGAACAGCACCACCTTCTCGCCCGCCCGCAGCAGCGTGCCGCCGGGGCCGCCGAGCTCGTGGTCGGTGGCCAGGGTGCGGCGGAACTGGATGATCGGGGTGGAGTGCCGGACGATCTCGTCGACCGTGCCGCCGAGGTGGCGGTCCAGGTCGCCCAGCAGCAGCGCACGCTGCTCGGGGTGGGTGGTGAGCAGGTGCAGGCCGTGGGCGAGCGCGTTGCGGGTGGTCTCGACGCCGGCGACCAGCAGCAGGGAGAAGAAGGCGCCGAGCTCCCGCCCGGTCAGCCGGCGGCCGTCGACGTCGGCGGTGACGAGGGCGGAGACGAGGTCGTCGGTGGGCCGGCGGCGGCGTTCGCGGCCGAGCTCGGCGACCATGCCCTGCATGCGTCCCAGCGCGCGCAGCCCGCGCCCGGGGATCCGGATCCGGCTGCGCAGCGGGCGGGCGACACCGGTGTGCTCGGAGGCGTGGTTGACCTGGTCGAGGATGGCGCGGCGGGGCTCCTCGGGGATGCCCATCATGTTGCAGATGACCTGGAAGGGGAGCTCCGCGGCGACGGCGGTGACGAAGTCCGCGGGCCGCTGCTCCACCACCTGGTCGACCAGGCGGCCGGCCACCCGGCGGATGTCGTCCTCGGCCCGGGCGAGCAGGCGCGGGGTGAACGCCTTGGAGACGATCCGGCGCAGCTGGGCGTGCCGGGGGTCGTCGAGGTTGACCATCGAGTCGCCGAACAGCAGCCGGACCCAGCGGGCGGGTTCGGGGGTGGTGACGCCCGGTCCGCTGAGGAAGACGGCGGGGGTCCGGCTGGCCTCGACCACGTCGGCGTGCCGGACGAGCGCGTGGAAGCCCCGGCCGGGGCCCTTGGCGGCCGGGTCACCGAAGTAGACCGGTCCGGGCCGGCGGCGCAGCTCGGCGAAGGCGGCGGCGCGAGCGGGGGCGGGCAGTCGCCAGAACAGGGGGTCGGCCAGGTCCGCGGGGGGTCCGGGTTCGGTCACCGTGCCCGTGCCGGGTGTGCCCATACCGGGCCTCCTTGTCCTGTCGGCGTTCCCGCCATGCGCCCGCAGTTCCCGCCATGCGCCCGCATGGAGTGAGCACATTTAGGGAGCACCGACAGGACCGTGTCAAACCGCGACTATCGTCATATGGGCGGACTATGGCTGGTTATGGCGGATTCTCAGACCCGGGCGTGTGAGGTGATGTCCGCGCCGAACTCCTCGATCATCGCCGGGGTGACGGTCGGCCGGGCCTGCGCGATGGCCGCCAGGTAGTCGGCGGTGTCCGCCCCGTCCGGGCCCTCCCCGCCGTCCCCGTAGTCCCCGCCGTCGCCGTGCGACACCGCCAGGTCCCGCTCGAAGGCCGCCTGGGCCGCGACCCGGGCCGCGTGCTCGATGTCCGCCGGGGTGAACAGCTCGCTCGCGCCGACCAGCACACCGAGGTCCACGTCCGCCCGCCCGGCCGCGTAGCGGGACCAGATGGCGGACCGGGCGGCCGCGTCCGGGGTGCCGATCGGGATCAGGTAGTCGAAGCGGCCCGGGCGCAGGAAGGCCGGATCCAGCGAGCGGATCGAGTTGGTCGCGCAGACCAGCAGCCGCTCCTCGCCCTCCCGGAAGCCGGGGATCAGCTTCAGCAGCTCGTTGGTGACGCCGTGCATGCCGCCGTGGGCGCCCTCGGTGCGGACCGGGGCGATCTCCTCCACCTCGTCGATGAAGACCAGCGCCCGCTCCAGCTGCCCGATCCGGGCGAAGGCGTCGCGCAGCGCCGCCGCCAGGTTGCCCTCGTCCGCCAGCCGGGACGGCAGCAGCTCGACGAACGGCCAGCCGAGCCGGGAGGCGATCGCCCGGGCGAAGGTGGTCTTGCCGGTGCCGGGCGGCCCGAACAGGGCGATCGCCCGCGGCGGGCGCACCCCGTGCCGGGCCGCCCGCTCCGGTTCGGCGAGCGGCAGCACCACCCGGCGCTCGATCAGGTTCTTCTCCGCCTCCATGCCGGCCACCTTCGCCCAGAGGTCGCCGGGCAGCAGCCGCCCGCCCAGTTCCTCCAGCAGCCCGCTCGCGGCGCCCGCCTGCGGTTCGTCCTTCTCGAAGTAGGCGGCCGCCGGGCGGCGGGTGTAACCGGCGTTGTGCAGGCCCTCGCCGAGCAGTTCCTCCTCGGGCAGGACGTAGGCGATCCGGCGGACCCGGCAGGAGACCAGCCGGCGCTCCAGCTCGCGCAGCAGCGAACTGGCCAGGCCGCGGCCGCGCCAGGCCGGGGCGATGGCGATCCGCATCACCCAGGCCCGCTCCCCCGCCACACAGGCCAGCGCGGCACCGATCGGCGCGCCCTGGTGGACGGCGACCACGGCCGGCTGGCGGGAGGTCAGCGCGGTGATGCACTCCGCGAGCGAGAACACCGACTCCTGGCCGAGCTCCGCCGTGGTGTCGATCAAGTGGACCACCGCCGCGAGATCGTCCTCGCGATAGTCGTGAATCAGCCAGTTCACCACTCTGCCCGCCTCTCCGTCCTCACCGGCCCGTACCGGCACACCCGCCCGGCGGCCGTCGGCCGCGCGGTGCCCGAACGCTACGGTCGGGCCCCGCCCCCGGTCGCGCGCCGGAACGGACAACGGCACCGCCGGCAACCGTACGAACCGCCTCTACCGCGACGGCGCCCGACAGCCACCCGGCGGCCACCCGCCGGGCGCCCGGCAGGCCCGCCCACGGCGCCCCGACCAGCCCGCGGACCGGGCCCGGCCGGGCGGCCGGGCATGCTCTCACGGGGGCGGAACCGGCCAATACCCGAGGGGGCGGTACGGGGCGACACGGCCGAGTGCGACGATGAGTGCCATCGTGATGACCGACCGGATCCGCTCGCTGCGCGCCGTGGTCTTCGCCGCGCTGTGCGTGGCGCTGGCCGCCACGGCGCACGTCGCCATGGCCGGCGCCGGGGTGTCCCCCGCCGTGCTGGCGGGGGCGTTCGGTCTGACCCTCGGCTTCTCCTGGCTGCTCGCGGGCAAGCGGCGCGGCCTCGGTCTGATCAGCCTCTGGATGGTCGCGGCGCAGACCGCGCTGCACCTGCTGTTCCAACAGGCCGGCGCGCTGGCCACCGGCGGCGGAGGGCTCGGCCGACTGGCCGGGACGGACTGGGCGGGCCTGCTGCTGTGCAACCCGCAGAGCGTGCCCGCCGACCTCTCGCCCGCCGAGCTGGCCCGGATGGCCGGGCTCGACCCGGACGCCCCGCCGGTGAGCGGCATCCGCGCCATGGCGGGGATGCACCACTCGGCCTCCGCCGCGGGCGCCGGACTGCCGGGCTCCTCGGAGGCTTCCGAGATGTCGGGAATGCCGGGGATGTCAGGGATGTCGGGGGGCTCCTCCTCGGGGATGTCCTCGGGAACGCCCTCGGGGATGCCCCTGCACGACATGTCCGCGCACGGCATGTCGGCCGGGATGCTCGCCGCCCACGTGCTCGCGGCGCTCGCCTGTGCGCTGCTGCTCTGGCGCGGTGAGGCGGCGCTGGTCCGGCTGTTCGACCTGCTGGCCGCGCTGGCCGGCGCCCTGCTCCCGATCCTCGCCCTGGCCGCGCCCCGCGGCCACCGGCCCCCGGCCGCGCCCAGACCGGTCGCCCGGCGCGCCCGGCCGCCCCGGCTGGTGCTGCTCTCGCACGCCCTCGTCCGACGCGGCCCGCCCTCCCTCGTCCCCGCCTGCTGACGCGCCCGCTCCCGGTCACCGCTGAAGGTCACCGCTGTGGCGGGCAGGTCGCCCTGCGCCGTGCCGGTTCGAACCGGTCGCGCGCCAGGGCCCGGGCCCGCGTGCCCGCCGCCGTGTGCGGCGCCGGCGCGCCGGGGCCCCGTCCGACGCAGCGGTGCCGTCCGCAGACCGCACCGCGCCCAGCACTCCCCCGGGACCTCTCATGCCTGACTACGACGGCGCACCGGCCTCGCCCGGCGCCACCGTCCTACCGCTCCGGACCGCCGCTCCCCGGCCGGTCACCGGGCGTTCCGCCGGGGCCGCCCGCAGCGCCTCCCGCCGTACCGCGCACCGCGCCGCCCTCCCGGGCGTCCTCCCTGCCGAGCTGCTCCCCGCCGAGCTGCTCCTCGCCGAGCCCCTCCTCGCCGAGCCGGGCGAGGAGGCCCGCCGACCAGTCCGCCGAGGGTCCGTCCGCCGGGGCCGCCGGACGCAGTCCGCGCAGCCGCTCCGCCCGCTCCAGCCAGTCGCGGCAGGCCGGGCACCGCTCCACGTGCTTGTCCAGCCGCCGGTCCGGCACTCCGGCCGGTTCACCGTCGAGGCGGCTGGACAGGGCGGTGCGGAAGTGGGCGCATCTCATACGGCCATCGTCCCGCACCTTCGTCCGTCCCGGACCGGCCGGGTGGGAGGCCGCCGTGGATGACGACCAGCTGACCGCGCTGGCCCTGGCCGCCCGCGAGGGCCGGGCGGCGGATGTCGAGGCCTTCGTCCGGGAGACCCAGCGGGACGTGTGGCGGTTCGTCGCCCACCTCACCGATGTGCAGTCGGCGGACGACCTGGCGCAGGAGACGTTCCTGCGCGCACTGCGCAGCCTGCCGGGCTTCGCGGGCCGCTCCTCCGCCCGGACCTGGCTGCTGTCCATCGCGCGCCGGACGGTCATCGACCGCTACCGCAGCGCCGCCGCCCGGCCGCGCTGCGCGGCGCTGCCGGACTGGCAGGAGGCGGCCGAGCGGCAGAGCACCCCGCCGGCCGCCGGCTTCGAGGACGGCATCGCCCTCGGCGACCTGCTCGACCGCGTCCCGGCCCAGCGCCGGGAGGCCTTCGTGCTCACCCAGGTGGTGGGTCTGAGCTACGCCGAGGCCGCCGAGGTGGCCGGCTGCCCGGTCGGCACCGTCCGCTCCCGGGTCGCCCGCGCCCGCGAGGAGCTGATAGCCCGCCTGCGGGCCGCCGAGCACGGCGAGACGCCGGCCGCGGCACCGTCCGCCGAGCTCGCGGCGGCCTGCTGACGGCTGACGGCTGACGGTGGCCGGAACGGGTGGCGGTGCCATGGCGCCGCCACCCGTTCCACCCCGGCCGCGCCGGCCACCGTCAGCCGTCAGCCGGATCCGTCACCCGTGCCCGCCGCTGCCCGCTATCTGCTATCCGCTATCCGCGGAACGCCTCGGGCCGCTCGGGGGAGGCGGAGGCCAGGGCCTTGGTCACCTCGTCCACGCCCGCACGCAGGCCGTAGACCGGGGTGTCGGGCTGCTGGCGCCAGGACTCGTCTATGCCGCCCGCGTCCACGGTGTCGAAGCCCAGCTCGTCGATCAGGGTGCGCACCACCCGCTTGGCCGCCTCGTCGTCACCGGCCACCGGCAGCGCGATGCGCTCCGCGTCGCCCTGCGGGCGGGGCCGGTCGAGGATGTCCTCCGCATAGGTGCCGTTGAAGGCCTTGACCACCGGGTGGCCGATCTGGCGCTCCGTCCAGCGGCTCTCGGTCAGCCCCTCCTCGATGGCCGCGATCCGGCCGTCCCGCTGCTGGGGGTAGTAGTTCCCGGTGTCGATCACGGCGAGGTTCTCGGCGGCGCCGTCGAACAGCCCGGACGGCAGGTCCGGCACGTTCTTCAGCGGCACCGTCACCACCACGAGCTCGGCGCCGCGCGCCGCCTCGGCCACCGTGACCGGGGTGGCGCCGGTCTCCTCGGCGAGCGCGGTCAGGGTGTGCGGGCCACGCGAATTCGCCACGGACACGTCGTGCCCCAGCGCGGTGAGCCGCCGGGTCAGGTTCCCGCCGATGTTCCCCGCACCGATAATGCCGATCTTCATGATGATCCTCTCCGGCCTTCCGTAACCGTGCGTCGTGCCTGGCTGCAACCCCGGCCGGGGCGGGGCTATTTCCGACCGTCGGGGACATTCGGGCGAAGGCCCGCCCCGCCGCGCGGAATTCCGGCCCGGCCACCTTGATCGTGGGCGATCACGACCGGCCAGGACCGACACAATCCGGCCAACCGGAAAAATTCCTTCAAGTGTTCGGAACTGGGGCCGCCGCGCCTCCGACTGCTGTACCGGACCCCGCCGCTCTGGCGGTGTCCGGCACGGTACGGGGACGGAGGAAGATCCATGGCAGCGCAACAGCCGCTGGCCACCGCTGGACTGACCGGTGATCAGGCACAGCCTGAGGACCGGTGGAGCCTGGTCGTGGCGGCGGGGCTGCTCTCGTTCGTGGCGATGCTCGACATGAACGTCGTCAACCTGGCGCTCCCCGACATCGCGGACAGCTTCCACATCTCCGCCGCCACCGCCCAGTGGGCCGTACTCGGCTACCAACTCCCCTTGGTCGCCCTGCTGCTGCCCGCCGGACGGTGGCTCGACCAGGTCGGCACCAGGTCCGCGCTGCTGCTCGCGGTGAGCTGCTTCGCGTTCTGCAGCGTGCTCGCCTCGGTCGCCCCGTGGGCGAGCTGGCTGATCGCGGCACGACTCGCCCAGGGCGCCTTCGGCGCGGTGCTGTTCGTGCTGATGCCGGTCCTGGCCGCCCGGTCGGTCCGGCCCGAACTGCGCGGACGGGCGATGAGCGTGCCCGCCACCCTCGGGCCGCTCGGCGCCGTCACCGGACCGGTGATCGGCGGCCTGCTGCTCGACCACACCGGCTGGCGGGCCATCTTCCTGGTCAAGCTGCCGGTCTGCCTGGCCGCCCTGCTGATCGCCCGCCGCCACGCGCCGCTCGGCGGCCGACTGCGGCTGCCCGACCGGGACTCGCTCGTCGACGCCGGCCTGATCGGTTCGGCGGTGGCCTCCGTGATGCTCGCGCTCACCCTCGCCCCCGACGCGCCGCTCTGGCTGCTGCTCGCACTGCCCGCCGCCCCGCTCACCGCCTACTGGCTGCGCCGGCCCGGTGGACGACCCGTCGCGGGCGTGCTGCGCGCCTCCGGGACGGCCGGGGTGAACGCCTCGGTGCTCGCCCTCGCGGCAGGATTCGCCGCCAACCACTACCTGCTCGCCCAGCACCTGCGCCGGGACGACGGGGACAGCGCCACCACCACCGCGCTGACCATGCTCGCCTTCCCGCTCGGCATGGTGCTCGCCGGCCGCTTCGGCGGACGGCTCGCGGACCGCTGGGGCGCCCGGCCGACCGCGCTCACCGGCGCCGCCGTCACCGCGTTCGGGATGCTGCTGCTCGTCCCGCTGGACGGCGACTGGTCGCCGATCGACATCTCCTGGCGGCTCGCGCTCGCCGGGGCCGGCATGGGCCTCAACGGCGGCCCGGTCCAGGCCCTGGTGATGACGGCCTCCCCGCCGGACCAGATGGCCACCGCCGGCTCCGCCGTCCAGCTCGCCCGCAGTCTCGGCTTCGCCCTCGGACCCGCCCTCGCCACCGCCGCCACCCTGTTCGGCGGCACCGGCACCGCGGGCAACCGGGCGGGGCTCGTCCTCGCCACGACCGCCGCCGCGCTCGCCGTGGCCCTCCTAGCCCTGCACCACCGCACCAACCGCACGACCCGCACGACCGGCGCCTCCGGTTCCTAGCACCCGGGACCGAGGCGCACCGCACCACCCGCACAGCACCACCGCACCATCACGCGTGACCGCACCACCGCACATGGCACCACCGCACCGAAGACCCGACCGGAGGAACACCCGCATGACCGACACCGTCCACGACCCGACGGCCGGCGATCCGGCCGAAGCCTCCCGCTGCCCATTCGGGTACGACCGACTCCCGGACCCGGTACCGCTGTACGGCCCGGAGTACAAGAGCGACCCCTATCCCCTCTACCAGCGGATGCGCGAGGCCGGCCCGGTCCACCGGGTCAAGTTCCCCAGTGGGATCGCCGCCTGGCTGGTGACCGGCTACAAGGCCGCCCACGAGACCCTCAACGACCCCCGCCTCGGCAAGAACCACTCACTGGGCAACGAGGGTTGGCGCAAGCTCGCCTCGATCATGCCCGAGCCGCAGCACTCCCAGCTCCAGGTGCACCTGCTCCACCAGGACCCGCCGAAGCACACCACGATGCGCAAGCTCGTCCTGGACGCCTTCGCGCCCCGCCGGGTGGAGGCCCTGCGCCCGCGCATCCAGGAGCTCGCCGACGCCCTCGTCGACGAGCTTCCGGACGGCGGCCACACCGACCTGGTGGCCGGCTTCGCGGCCCACTACCCCTTCCGTGTGCTGGCCGAAACCATCGGCCTGCCGCCGGAGTTGGCCGCCCGCTTCGACCGCGACTGGGGCAAGGTCGTCCAGCCCGTCGGCCCGCAGGACCCGGGCCGCCCGGCGTACGAGGGCCGACTGCGCGGGCTGCAGACGTACATCGCCGACGTGGTCGCCCACAAGCGCGCCACCTACGACCCGGCCCGGCCCGACGTGGACCTGCTCGGCCGCCTCGTCGCCGCCTGCGACGCGGGCGAGTTGAGCCCCGAGGAGCTCGACTCCATGGTGTTCCAGCTGCTCGTGGCCGGCCAGGAGCCCGTCACCAACCAGATCACCACCATGCTGATCACCCTGCTGCGCAACCCCGTGCAGCTCGCCCGGCTGCGCGACGGCCTCGCCGACGACCCGGGCCTGCTCACCCGTGCGGTGGAGGAACTGCTGCGCTACGACGCCGCGTTCGAGCTCACCACCTGGCGCTTCTTCGCCGAGGACAGCGATCTGCACGGGACGGCCGTCCCGGCCGGCGACTCGGTGATCGTCTCGCTCTGCGCCGCCAACCGTGACGGGGAGCAGTTCCCGGACGCCGACGTCCTGGACTTCGACCGCTCCCCCAACGCCCACCTGGCCTTCGGCCACGGCATCCACTACTGCCCCGGCGCCGCCCTGGCCCGGGCCGAACTCCAGATCGCCATCGGCACCCTGGTCACCCGGCTGTCCGGGCTGCGTCCCGCCGACGGCGACGGCCGCGAGCTCGACGCGCTCACCTGGGTGCCCGCCGTCCTGGCCCGCGGGGTCAACCAACTGCCGGTCGCCTACGACAAGCGGGCCTGACCGGCCCCGATACTCCCCGGCACCACCCCCAGCGTCCTGGCAACCAGTGCCCGGGCGTGGCTCTGCCTGCCCTGAAGCCCGCTCACCGTTCCGTGGAGGACCACCATGCCGCCCGCCGGCACCGTTACCACCGACTCCCAGATCCCCGACCCACAGGCCACCGACGCTCAGGCCACCGACGCGAAGGCCGCCGCGTCCGCCGTCGCCCGGGACCCGCAGGCCCTGGAACGGCTCTGCGCCGACATCCTCGACCTTCTGCTGCCGCACCGCCGCGCCTCCGACCCGGAGGTCGACGCCACGCCCGCGGACTTCCCGCTCCAGCTGGAGCAGCTGGCCGACTTCATCACGGCCGGGGACCCGATCCTGTTCACCCTGCCCGGGTTCCCCTGCAAGTCGCCCAACCTCGCCAAGGTGCTCAGCCACCTGCCCGACGAGGGCGAGCGGCTCTCGCTGACCTTCCTCAACGGCCTCTGCGAGGAGATCGGCAAGTTCTACGAGCCCGGCGCGCAGATCCTCATCTGCTCCGACGGGCACATCTTCGGCGACCTCATCCACGTCCCGGACGACCACATCGACCAGTACTCGGACGAGCTCACCGCGATGATCGAGCGCGAGGGCCTCACCCACCTCTCCACCTTCGACCTGCGGGCCGTCCTCGGCGACCTGCCGTTCGACGAGAAGCGGGCCCGGGTGCACGCCCAGTACGCGCCCACCAGGGAGGAGCTGCGCGAGCAGGTCATGACCGACGAGGAGACCCTGCGGCTCTACCGCGGCATCACCCGTTTCCTCACCGAGGACACCTTCGGCTTCGAGGGCACCAAGTCCGCCCTCCAGCGCGACTGCCGCCAGCGCGCCTACGGCGTCATCCAGCGCAGCCGCGCCTGGGGCGACCTGATCGCCGAGCAGCACCCCCGGTCGTTCCGGCTGTCCATCCACCCGCAGAAGGTCGGCGTCCTCAAGTTCGGCATCCGGCTGCTGGAGGCCGCCGACGCGTGGATGACCCCCTGGCACTCCTCGGTGCTCCACCGGCCGGACGGCGAGTGGGAGTTGCTGCGCAGCGCGGACGCCGAGAAGATCGGGCGCCTGGTCGAGCGCAACGGCCGGCCCAGCCACTACGAGACCTCCTGACGCTTCAGCAGGTCTGAGGACGACGCGGGCGTGCGGTGGTCGAAGGCGATCAACGGATCACCGGTGAGCGGATGTTCGACCACCGCCGCCCGCACCCCGAACACCTCCGCGAGCAGCTCCGCCGTCAGCACGTCCCGCGGCACCCCGGATGCCACCAGGGTGCCGCGGTGCAGTACGTGCAGCCGGTCGCAGACCGAGGCCGCCGCGTTGAGGTCGTGCAGGGCGATCAGCGTGGTGCGGCGCTGTTCCCGCAGCAGGGTGAGCAGTTCGACCTGGTGGCGGACGTCCAGGTGGTTGGTCGGCTCGTCCAGCACCAGGACGTCCGGTTGCTGGGCGAGCGCCCGGGCCAGCAGGACCCGCTGGCGCTCGCCGCCGGACAGCTGGGCGAAGCGGCGGCCGGCCGCGTCCGCCATGCCGACCCGCTGCAGCGCGTCGGCGACCAGCCGGTGGTCCTCCGCGTCGTCCGCGGCGAACGCCCGCTTGTACGGGGTGCGGCCCATCGCCACCACCTCGAGGACGGTCAGCTCGAAGTCCCCGCCGCGCTCCTGCGGCAACGCCGCGATGTGCCGGGCGGACTCGGCCGGGGTGAGCTCGGCGAGCTCCCGGCCGGCCAGCAGCACCCTCCCCGCGCTCGGCTTCAGGTGCCGGTAGACGGTGCGCAGCAGACTGGACTTGCCGCTGCCGTTCGGACCGACGAGTCCGGCGATCTCCCCCTCCTTGGCGACCAGATGGACGCCCGCCACCACCGTCCGGCCGGACAGGGTGACGCTCAGATCCTCGACCGCGATCCTCAATTTCGCTCCAGACGTCGGTCCAGCAGGTAGAGCAGGGTGGGCGCGCCGAGCAGCGCCGTGACGACGCCGATCGGCAACTCCTGGGTGTCCAGGGCGGTGCGGGCGATGGTGTCGACCACCACCAGCAGCACGGCCCCGGTGAGGGCGGACAACGGCAGCAGCCGGCGGTGGTCGCCGCCGACCAGCAGCCGGCAGACGTGCGGCACCATCAGCCCGACGAAGCCGATGGCCCCGGAGACGGCGACCAGGACGCCGGTCAGCACGCTGGTGACGACGAAGATCTCGCGGCGCAGCCTGGTGACGTCGACGCCGAGGCCGGCCGCCGTCTCGTCGCCCATCAGCAGCGCGTTGAGCCCCCGGGCGCGGGCCTGGAGCAGGGCCAGTCCGAGGGCCACCGCGACGGCGGGCACGGCGAGTTGGCTCCAGGTGGCGCCGCCGAGGCTGCCCATCAGCCAGAACAGCACCCCCCTGGTCTGCTGCTCGTCACTGGTCTGCAGGACGAGGTAGCTGGTGAAGCCGGTGAGGAACTGCCCGATGCCGATGCCGGCCAGCACCAGGCGCAGCGGGGAGAAGCCGCCGCCGCGCCGGGCGAGCACCCAGACCAGGGAGAACGCCCCGAGCGCGCCGAGGAAGGCGGCCAGCGAGATGGTCAGTCCGACCGCGCTGCCGAAGGTCAGCTCCAGGCCGAGTCCGGCCCCGAGGACGATCATCGCGACGGCCCCGAGCGAGGCGCCGGAGGAGATGCCCAGCAGGTAGGGGTCGGCGAGCGGGTTCCGCACCAGGGCCTGCACGGCGGTGCCGACCAGGCCGAGCCCGGCACCGACCATGGCCGCCAACATGGCCCGGGGGAAGCGCAGTTGCCAGATGATGAGGTCCCGGGTGCCGGGCGCCGGGGCCCGGCCGGTGAGCCGGCGGGCGACCACCGACCAGACCTCGCCGGGCGGGATGTCGACCGAGCCGAAGGATACGGCGGCGGTCAGCGCGAGGAGCAGGGCGACGGCGAGCCCGGCGGCCAGCGGCCCGGCCCGCAGGGTGCGTACCCGGCGGGCCCTCTCGACGGTTGCGGTGGCCGAAGTCACCGACTACTGCGCGTTCTTGACGAGCGTCGGGTGGATGGTGGCGGCGATCTGCCGGACGGTGTCGGCGTTGCGGACTCCCGCGATGGTGGTCACCTCGGAGCCGATCCGCAGGAAGTGCCCGTCCTTGACGGCCTTGAGCCCCTGGGTCGCCGGGAAGCCCCGCAGGAAGTTCTCGGCCTCCTCGAAGGCCTTGCGGTTCTCCTCCTCGCTGCCCCGGTTGCGCACGCCGAGCTGGATCCAGTCCGGGTTCTTGGCGACCACGTCCTCCCAGGAGACCGGCTTGAAGTCGGCGTCGCAGTCGGCGAACACGTTGCGCGCACCGGCCAGGGTGATCACCGCGTTGGCGACCTGCCGGCCGCAGACGGCGATCGGCTGCTTGGTGCCGGCGTCGTAGTCGAAGAACAGGTAGCCGGGCCGCTGGTCGGCGGGGACGGCGGCGGTCGCGGTGCGCACCTCGCCGATCTGCTTCTCCATCCCGGCGACCAGCTCCGCGGCCTTCGCGGTCGTACCGGTCACCGAGCCGAGCCGGCGGATGTCCTCCTCCACCTCGGCGAGGTCGGTGCGCGGCCCCTTGCCGGCCTTCGGCGTGCCGGCGCAGGCGGTCGAGAGGAGGAACACGTGCTTGATGCCGGCGGCCGTGAACTCCTGCTCGCTCGGCGCGTCCCCCGCACCCCCCATGGTCATCGCCCCGAAGGCGTCGACGTAGAGGTCGGCGCCGGAGCCGAGCAGCTTCTCCTTCGCGATGCCCATCTGGCCCAGGACCGGCACCTTGGCGCCCTGGTCGGCCACCGCCGCCGGCAGCGAGCCCTTGCCCGGGGGGAACCCGGTACCGATCACGCGCTCCCCGGCGCCGAGTTGGAGCAGCATCTCCAGGCCGGCCGCGTTGCTGGTGACGATCTTGCGGGGGGCCGTGGTGATGCCGGTCTCCTTGCCCGCGCAGTCCGCCACCTTCACCGGGTACGCCCCGGCCGTGGCGGCCGGTCCGGCGCCGTCACCGCTCCCCCCGGCGCCACTCCCCCCACCGTCGCTTCCGCAGGCCGTGGCGAACAGGGCGACGACGGCCGCGATACCGTGGAACACGCGAGGGCGCATGAGGATTCTCCTGGTCAATGGTTGTGCTGGGGCCCACCACTACGGACCCGGATCAGATAGTCGGCCGTCATCACCGCAGGGTTCCCGGGAGTTTCACCCTCGGACAGGACCTAGGGTGGCGGGCATGCCCTCTGCTTCCGAGCCTGCCGTGCCGCCCCGGGACGATCTGGGGCGTTCCGTCCCGCTCGGCCCGGCCCCCGTCCGGCGGGTGGTGTCGCTGGTGCCGTCGCTGACCGAGGCCGTCGCCGCCACCGCGCCCGGCCTGCTGGTCGGCGCGACCGACTGGTGCAGCCACCCGGCCGGTCTCGCCGTCACCCGCGTCGGCGGCACCAAGAACCCCGACGTCCCGCGGATCGCGGCCCTCGCCCCCGACCTGGTGATCGCCAACGCCGAGGAGAACCGCCTCCCCGACCTGGACGCGCTGCGCGCCGCCGGTCTCGCCGTCTGGGTCACCGACATCCGCACCCTCGACCAGGCCTTCCACTCCCTGCACCGCCTCCTCACCGCGGCCTGCGGCCTGCCCCGCCCGGCCTGGCTCGACGCGGCCGAGGCCGCCTGGCGCGACGTCCGCCCGCTGCCCCGCCCGCTGCGTGCCGTCGTCCCGATCTGGCGCCGCCCCTGGATGGTCCTCGGCGGCGACACCTTCGCCGGCGACCTCCTCCACCGACTGGGCGTCCCGCTCCTGCACTCCGGCCACCCGGAACGCTACCCCGCCATCCCGCTTCCCGAACTGATCGCGCAGGGACCGGAGTTGGTGGTTCTCCCGGACGAGCCGTACCGGTTCACGGCAGGGGACGGGCCCGAGGCCTTCCCCGGGATCCCGGCCGCCCTGGTCAGCGGACGCCATCTCACCTGGTACGGACCGTCCTTGGCCGAAGCACCGGAGGTACTGGCGGCGCAGCTGCGCCGGGCGACCGCGGTCCGCCCTCCGGAGGGACCGGCCACCCGCCCGCCGGTGCGGTGATCGGCCCGTCGTACGATGCCCCTTCCACCGGGCCTGCCGGTGACGAACGGGGGCTGGACCACGATGCACGGACGTACCTCACGACGAACACTGGTGGCGGTGACCGCGGTGGCCGTCTCGACGGCGCTGCTCACCGGGTGCGGCAGCAAGAAGGCCGACACCGCGGCGGACACGGCCCCGACCACGGCGGCCGCCACCGCGCCGGAGGCCTCACCGTCCGCGGCGCCGTCCGCCACCGCGTCGCCCACGGCGAGTGCGAGCCCGAGTCCGAGCGCGAGCGCATCGCCGAGTGCCACGGCGAGCAGGTCCGGGAAGCCGAGCCCCACCGCAACCCCGAGCGCTGCCAGGTCGACCAGCGCGAAGCCCTCCGAGCCGGCGCAGAAGGCGCCCTCCTCCGCGCCGGCGGCCGCCCCCGCACCCGCGCCGGTACCCGCCGCGGCGGCGCCGCCCGCGCCCACCCAGAAGCCCGGGCCGGTCGCACCCCCGCCGCCGCCCGCGCCGCCGACCCCGCACGTCCCGCCGCTGCAGAGCAGCTGCAAGCCCACCTACCCGCAGCCCAACGAGCCGAAGGAGGCCGTGGGCACCGCGCTCACGACCGCCGCCGGCCAGGCCCGCACGCTGAACCTCAGCAACGGCGGCACCGACAGGCTCCCGGCGCTGCCCGTCAGCCTGGTCAAGGCGATCGCCTGGCAGGAGAGCGGCTGGCAGTCCGGCATCCTCGCCTGCGACGGCGGCATCGGCACGATGCAGATCATGCCCGCCACGGTGAGCTGGATGAACGGCAAGTTCGCCACCACCTCCGACCCCAACACCCTGGCCGGCAACGTCCAGCTCGGCGCCCAGCTGCTCGACTGGCTGGTCGCCTACTACGGCGACTCCTCCTTCGGCGGGAAGTACGACCTCTCCCCCGACCCGGCCACCGGCAAGACGCCGCTGCTCGACCTGGTCATCGCCGCGTACAACGCGGGCGCCGGCAAGGTGCACTACAACACCGTCACCGACCCGGCCACCGGTGCGGTCAGCGGCAGCCTGGACATCCCCAACCCGTCCTACGTGGCCAACGTCAAGTCGCTGATGTCGAGTGCCCCCTGGACCAAGGCCACCGGCTGACCGATCGGCCGGACAGCCGGACAGCCGGACACGGCAGCGGGCCCGGTGGATGCGCGTGCATCCACCGGGCCCGCTGTGTGCAGTTCGGCCCTGCGTCCGGTCAGCTCCGGGCGTCGGCGACGGCCGTGCCCAGCGCCTCCTTGATGCGCGGGCCGAGGCGGGCGAAGCCCAGCTCCTTCATCGCCGCCCGCAGCAGCTCCTCCTCGCTGCGGTCGACGCCGTCACCGTCCACCCAGCGGACGACGGCGAGCAGTTCCTCGGCCGAGTAGGCGGTCACCGGGCGGCCGGGCGTGAAGTCCGGCTTCTCCGGCCGCCCGGCGGCAGCGGGCTCGGCCTTCGGCGCGGGCTCGGGCTCGGGCTCGACGGCAGCGGCCGGCTCGGGCTCGGCGGCCTCGACCACCGGCTCGACCACCGGCTCAGGCGTGGGCTCGGCCTCCGGCTCGGAAACCTCGGCCACCGGCGCCTCGACCTCGGCGACGGGCTCGACCTCGGCAACCTCAGCGGGGGCCTCGGCCGGGGCCTCCTCGGCGACGGGCTCGACCACAGCAGTCTCGACCTCGGTGGCCTCGACCTCAGCGGCCTCTACCTCGGCGGCGACGACCGTCTCCTCCGAAGCAGGCGACTCCTCGGTCACCGGGACCTCGGCGACGGGCTCGACCTCGGCGAGCTCAGCAGCCTCGGTCTCCTGAGCGTCGACCGGAGCGTCCTCGACAGCAGGCGTCTCGACCTCGGCGACCTCGGCAACCTCAGCGACGGGCTCGGCCTCGACCACCGGCTCGACCTCGGCGACCTCAGCCACCTCGGCCACCTCGGCCACCACAGCGGCCTCGTCCGCCACGGGCTCGTCGGCGACTGCCTCGACCGAGGCGTCCTCGACAACCGGCGCCTCGATCTCGGCGGCGGCGGGCTCGACCTCGGTCACCTCGGCCTCGACGGCCGTCACCTCGGGCTCGGTCTCCTCGGCCGGGGCATCCACTGCACCGGCCGGCTCGACAGTCTCCTCGGCGACCTCGGCACTCGGCTCCGAAGCCTCGGCCGCAACCTCCGCCTCGACCTCGACAGCAACCTCGGCCTCGACAGCAACCTCTTCCGGCACCGACACGGCGACGACCGCAGCGGCCACCAGGTCGTCGGCGGCCGGGGACGGAGCCGGCAGCGTGACGACGATCGGCGCCTCCGCGACGGGCTCCTCGACCACCGGCTCGTCGACCGCGTCGGCCTCGGCCTGGACCTCGACCTCGATCTCGACCTCGACGGCAGTGACCACGTCGGCGTCGGCAGCAGCGTCAGCGACCTCGGCGGCCGCCGTCTCGGTGTCCGCCTCCGTGACGTCCGCCTCGGTGACCGCTGCCTCCGGCGCCTCCGCCTCGGGGCTCTCGGTCACCGCGGCCTCGGGAGCAGCGCTCTCCGTGACAGCGCCCTCCGTGACGGTGCTCTCGGTGAGAGTGCTCTCGGGAGCAGCACTCTCGGCCCCCGCGAGTCCGTCCCGCTGCCCGCCCGCGAGCGCCTGGCGGGCGCCGTACGCGGCCTCGGCGGCGCGGCGGTCGGCACGGGATGCCGTCAGCTCGCCGAGCAGGTCGGTCAGGCCGGCCTCCTCCAGCGAGGTGCGCAGGGTGCGGATGGTCGGCAGGCGGTAGAGGGTGCCCTCGTCCGCGGCCAGCCGCTCCACCAGGTCGATCAGCTCGCCGAACGGCAGCCCGTCCAGGTCGTGCTCGGGCAGCAGCCGGGCGAGGTCCCGCAGGCCGGTGTTGATCGCCTCGAACGCGGTCGCCGTGCGCTCCACCAGGGCGCCGTCGGCGGGCGCGACGGGCAGGGTGCCCTCGGGGGCGAGGACGGCCCAGGCGCGGCGCTCGATCTCGGCGGAGGCGAGCGCCTCGTGCAGGTCCTCGGGCCGGACCTTGCGGCCGCCGACCACCAGCGCGGCGGCCTGCTTGCGCAGGGCGCGCACCCGCAGGAACGACAGCTTGACGCCGCGCTCCCGGCGCCAGCCGCGGTCCGCCGTGGCGGCGGCGAGGGAGTCGAGGTCGGCGTCGTACGCGGCACCGATCAGCGTCGCGGCGGTCCGGTGGACCCGCTGGAGCAGCTCGACCAGCAGCGCCGCCTTGGCGACGGTGCCGGGCTCCTCCAGCTTGGCGTCGGTTGCGAGGCTGGTGACGGCCTCCCAGGTCTGCTGGAGGTCGCGGCCGCGCAGTTCGGCCAGGACGGTGGAGGCGGCGCGGGCGTCCTCCGGGGTGGCGACGGTCTCGACGGCCGCGTACCAGGCGTGGGTCTCGGCGGTGAGGGTGAAGGCGCCGAGTTCGGCGTACCGGCCGAGGTCCTCGCGGAGGTCGGGTTCGGCCGTGGCCTCCTGACCGCGGGCCTGCTCCGGGTTCGTGGCGTCCGCGGCGTCCGTGGCAGAGGCTGCGTCGGCGGCGTCGGCGTTGCGCGAGTGAAGCACTGTCATGTGAGGTCCGGTTCTGGGCGACGGCGGCGGGGCTGGCGGCGAGGGGGACGGCGGACCGGTCGTGCGCGGACCCGGGCGGGAGGGCTGGGCGCGCGCGGTCGGCCTTCCGGTTGTGGAGGCCCAGAATACGGGTGCCCGTTCGAGCCTTGCACGCACCCACCGTCCGACGGGCCGGTGTGGCGTGCCGTACCGCCCGCCTGGCCGCTACCCGGGAGGGCCGGGCGGGTGGCCCTGTTCACCCTTGCGACGGCTGATCGGCACCGTTCGGATCCGCCGCCCGAGTGGTGGCCGGTACCCGGATCGGGTGAGGGTGTCCAGGTTGACGGGCTCGAGGTACTCGTGCAGCGCGGTCCGGTGCCACCACGCGCCGGTTTCCCGCAGTTCGCGCCAATCGGTGAACCGGTAGAGGTGGAGGGTCGCCCGGACGTGGGTCGGCGGGGAGCCGGGGAAGGGGTTGTGGCGCAGCAGCCGGAGGGTGGCGGGGTCGTTGACCAGCAGCCGGGCGACGAACGGCAGGAACCAGGGCCGGGCGTAGGCGGGCGAGATGCCGGCGAACCACATCAGCCAGTCCAACCGCAGGTGGTAGGGGGCGTACTGGCGCGGCAGACGGCGTACGTCGCCGGGTTTGCCCTTGAAGCCGTACTCCTTCCAGACCGTGTGCGGGGTGACGACGGCCTCCTCGGTGCCCTCGACCACGACCTCCTGGCGGATCCGGTTGACGCTGCCGAAGGCGCCGTAGGTGTTGACCAGGTGCAGGCGGTTGAACGAGCGGTTCATGACCTGCCCGCGGGAGACCATGTTGCGCACCGGCCAGTAGCTGAGGACGGCGACGGCGGCGGTGAGGGCGATGACCAGGACCAGGTACCAGACGGGGGTGCCCGGGTAGGCGGGCGGCGCCGGGGCGCCCAGTCGCGCGGTGTCGACGGCGGAAAGGGCGAGGGTGATGGTCAGCCAGTTGAGCCAGGCGAAGTTGCCGGAGGCGACCAGCCACAGCTGGGTGGCGATGACGATCCAGGCCGCGTAGCCGGCGACGGGTTGCGGAAGGAGGAGGCCGACCGGGACGACGAGCTGGGTGACGTGGTTGGCGGCGGCCTCGACGCGGTGCAGCGGGGCGGGCAGGTGGTGGAAGAACCAGCTCAGCGGGCCGGGCATCGGCTGGGTCTCGTGATGGAAGCGGAGGCAGGTGAGGTCGCGCCAGCAGCTGTCGCCGCGCAGCTTGATCAGACCGGCCCCGAACTCGACGCGGAAGACCAGCCAGCGCAGCAGCCAGAGCACCAGGACGGGTGGGGCGGTGTCCTCGTTGCCCAGGAAGACGGCCAGGAAGCCCGCCTCCAGCAGCAGCGACTCCCAGCCGAAGGAGTACCAGGTCTGGCCGACGTTGACGATCGACAGGTAGAGCGCCCAGAGCACGGCCCAGAGCGGCATCGCCGCCCAGAGCGGGACGAGGTCGCCCGCGCCGCCCACCAGGGCGGCCGACAGTGCGGCGCCGGTCCAGCAGACGGCGGCGAAGAAGCGGTCGGAGTAGTGGAGGTGGAACAGGCCGGGCGCGTGGCGCCAGGGGACCCGGGCGGTGAAGCGGGGTACCGGCAGCATGCCCCGGGTGCCGATCAGGGCCCGGAACTGGGCGGCGGCGGCGAGGAAGCCGATCAGGTAGAGGGCGGCGAGCAGCCGTTGGACGAGCAGCCTGCTCAGCCAGTACTCGGGCGCCGCGAACCACTCCATGCGGCCCATGCCTACCACCGCGGGTGCCGCCCGGCGGCCGGGTCCGGCGCGCAGCCGAGCCGGTTCACCCGTCCGGCACCGGTCCGGCACCGCTCTGCGGCCGGTCCGAGGGCGCCAGTGCTGTGCGGTGCGGCGCCCGGACAGCGCTGTGCCGGACAGCACTGTGGCGGGGGTCCTCTCCTCGGGGGTGAGAGGATCCCCGCCACGGCGGAGGGTTCGGGCCGGGTCTCAGCCCGGCAGGACGAGGCCGGTCTCGCCGGCGCCGAGGCCCGGGCGGCCGGTGGCGGTGCCGTTCTGCTGGAGGCGGTCGACCAGCAGTGCGGCGAGGGTGCCCAGCTCCTCCTCGGTGCGGGACTGTGCGGTGACGTCCATGCCGACGGTGAGGACGCCGCTGACCTGGCCGGTGCGGGCGGCCCGCATCGGGCTGCAGGTGAAGCTGAAGATCTGCTGGATCCGCTGGGCGTCGGGCCGGACGGACTGGATGCGCACGTCGTTGAGGACGGTGGTCCGCCCGGTGTGGAAGGCCTCGGCGACGGCCTGCTGGAGGCCGGCCGCACCGAGCTGCGGGTAGGCCTGGCCGACCGAGCCGTACGCCGCCGGGGCCCCGAAGATGTCTGCGTGCTGGGCGTTGGCGTAGCGGATCTCCTGGCCGGGACCGTCGGTGAGGATGATCGGGAAGGGCGAGCCGTCGAAGGCCGCGAACATCTCCTGCTGCTGCGCGAGCAGGTTGTCGCGCAGCCGGATCTCGGAGAGCAGGGCCTCGGCGAGGTGCTGGATGTCGCGCAGCCGCTCGCGGCCCCACTGGCGGGGTTCGCGGTCGAGGACGCAGACGGTGCCGATGATGGTGTTGGTGTCGTCGACCAGCGGGGCCCCGAGGTAGGCGCGGACGCCCAGTTCGTCGACGACCGGGTTACCGGCGAAGCGCGGGTAGGCGAGGATGTCGTCGAGGGCGAGCGGGGAGCGCTGGGCGACGACGTGCGGGCAGAAGCCGTGACTCAGCGGCATTTCCCGGGTCGGGAGGTCGAAGGCGATGCCGCGGTCGGCCCAGGAGGCACTACCTTCGGCCACGGAATCGGACGAGGTTGGCGGAATGTAGAGCCCCCGGAACATCTGGCGCTCGTCGTTGATGAAGTTGACCATCGCGATGGGGGCGCGGGTGATGCTGGCGGCGAGGTGAGCGAAGCGGTCGAAGGCCTCGTCCGCGGTCGGTTCGTTGAGACCCAGGCTGCGCAACCTGCGGGTCCGCTCGGACTCACCGGCGGCACCCGGGAACTGGCCTTGAGTGCTCATCACATCAGTCATGGCGCACATGTAATCAGACATCCGAGGCAGTTGGCGCTCCCGACCCCCCTGGGCGCCCTTGCTGATGAACAGCCAAAGTCGCACGTGAACGACCGCCCGAACGGCCGGTGAAGCGGGGGAAGATCGTTTCCCACCGGCCGCGGGTTTCAATCCTCCCCAGTTGCGGAGCGGCTTGTTCACGCCATTCCAAGATCCACTCTGGAGGGACACAAGCACTCATACGACAATGAGCCCTGCCGAACTGACGGGCGGTTACCGGGGAAAACCGCCTGCCCTGCCACAGGTGTCGCCTGGGGCAGGGCAACCGACCGCCAACCAGGCCCCACACTCTCGGGCGGTCGGCTCAGGATCGGCTGCACGGACGGAGGCACAACCACACCCACCGAGAGGACCAGGCATGGCGATGGACTACTTCACCGACGAGCGACACGAAAGCCTTCGCGCGGAGGTCCGTGAGTTCGCGGAGAAGGAGGTGCGTCCGCACGTGGCCAGAATGGAGACCGACCGTCAGGTCGAGTTCGAACTCTCCCGGGCGATCGCCCGCCGCGGCTGGATCGGCGTCACCATTCCACGGGAGTTCGGCGGGCTGGGTCTCGGACACCTGGCCAAGACCGTCATCGTCGAGGAGCTGTCCCGGGTCAGCGGCGCGATGGGCGCGGTGGCGCAGGCCTCGCAGCTCGGCGTCGCCAAGGTCATCCACTTCGGCTCGGCCGCCCAACGCCGCAAGTGGCTCCCGCGGTTCGCGTCCGGAGAATCGCTCCCGACCATCGCCGTCACCGAGCCCGAGTCCGGCGGCCATGTGCTCGGCATGGCCGGCACCGCGCGGAGGGAGGGCGACGAGTACGTGCTCGACGGCCGCAAGTGGTTCGTCGGCAACTCCCACATCGGCGACGTGCACGGCGTGGTGTTCCGCACCGGGCCGGGCAGCAAGGGCCTTTCGGCGTTCCTGGTGGAGAGCGACCGCCCGGGCTTTCGCACCGGCACCCTCGGCTCGCAGAGCGGCCTGCACGGATTCAGCTTCGGCGAGATCGTCTTCGAGGACTGCCGGATCCCCGCCGCCAACCGGCTGGGCCGGGAGAGCCAGGGCCTGGACGTCGCCTACTCCTCCTCCACCCTGTACGGACGGCTGAACCTGGCCGCCGTCGCCCTCGGCATCCACGTCGCGATCGTCGAGGACACCGTGCGGTTCGCCGAGTCGCGGAAGCTCTACGGCAAGCCGCTGTCCCACCTGCCCAACATCGCGCTGAAGCTCGGCGAGATGCAGTCCCGGCTGATGACCGCGAAGCTCGCCGCCTACCACGCCTCGCACCTGCTGGACCACGGCAAGGCCTGTGACGCCGAGTTGATGAACGCCAAGCTCATCAACACCGAGTACACCCTGGACTCCGCCCGCAACGCGATGGAGATCCACGCCGCCCGGGGCCTGCAGGCCGAGTTCCACATCGAGCGCTACCAGCGCGACGCCACCCACCTCTACCCGCCGGCCGGCACCTCGGACGTCCAGCGGCTGCGGCTGGGCCAGGTGGCGGCGGGCACCTACGGCAAGCAGTGGTCGGCCGAGCTCTCCGGCCTGGCCGGCTGGGCCTGGTCCGAACTGGCCCAACGCGAGGCCCAGGCCGAGAGCGACGCCGAGCGCTCCCTGCGGGCGACGCTGCTGAGCATCCCGCTGGCGGGCTGAACACCCCTAGGCCCACTGCTCGGTGACCGATTCTTCGGCATACGGAGCTTGACCTGTCCCTGACGGCTTTCCGGAGACCAACCAGCGGTCCCGGAGAGCCGTCGGCGTTTCCCGGAAGCCCGCCCGACCTGCGACGATCCGTCGACCGGAGGTGCTGCGCGCCGACGACCTCCGAGTCACCACCCGTTCACATATCGTCAGTTGATGTTGCGATAAGGCCACCTGGGACTGGTAGCGTGCACGCAGTCGGCGGCCGTGCTGCACCCCCGCCCGGACGATGACATCGCGTCACCTCGCCGGGCATCCCTCGGCACTGCCGGCCGTGGCGGCCTGAGCCTCGGCCGGACGCGCACGGGCGACCCCGCCGTTCGGCCCTGCAACAAGGAATCAGATGCCAGGCATATCGGCCCCCCGCACGGGCCACCGCGCCGGCCGGTCCGGCTCCCTCCGCAGCTCCCTCCTCGCCCTCGTGCTGGTCCCCTGTCTGGGCCTGGCCGCCGCCTGGGGCTACGCCGCCTACCTGCTGCGCGACTCCGGACACCACGACGCCGTCCTGGCCGTCAGCGCCGTCGTCGCGGTGGTGCTGCTCTGGAGCCTGGTACGTGGAGTCCGGGCTGCCCGGACGCTGTCGACCCGACTGGCCAACCTGCGCTCCGACACCCTCGCCCTCGCCCAGCACGAGATCCCCGAGGTGGTCGGACGGCTGCAGTCCGGCGAGGCCCTCGCCGCACCGCCCGCCTGGGCCCCCGCCCGGCGCGCCGGCGACGAGCTGCAGCAGACCGCCGACGGGCTGGCCGCCGTCCGCCAGGCCGCCGTCGCCGCCATCGTGCACCAGGCGCAGGGCCGCGAGGGGACGAAGAAGGTCTTCCTCAACATCGCCCGCCGCACCCAGATCCTGATCCACCGGCAGATCAGCATGCTGGACGCCCTGGAGCGCGAGCACGAGGAACCCGAGCTGCTGCGCGAACTGTTCGCCGTCGACCACCTGGCCACCCGGATGCGGCGCAACGCCGAGAACCTGGTCATCCTCGGCGGCGCGCTGCCCGCCCGGCGCTGGCGCAACGCCGTGCCCATGGTCAACGTGCTGCGCAGCGCCGTGTCCGAGACCGAGAACTACTCCCGGGTGGTCGTCCAGGGCGTGCCGCGCGCCTCGCTCAGCGGGCAGGCCGTCGCCGACGTGATCCACCTGGTCGCCGAGCTGATCGAGAACGGCACCACCTTCTCCCCGCCGTACACCCAGGTGCAGGTCTCCGCGCAGGAGGTCCCCAAGGGCCTGGCCGTCGAGGTGGAGGACCGCGGCCTCGGCATGACCGAGGACGAGTACGAGCGCCTCAACGACTACCTGGCCAACCCGCCGGAGCTGGACGTCTCCGCGCTCGGCGACGACCTGCGACTCGGCCTGTTCGTGGTGGCGCGGCTCGCCGCCCGGCACGCCATCCAGGTCACCCTGCGCCCCTCCCCGTACGGCGGCACCCGGGCCGTGGTGCTCGTGCCGGCCGTGCTGCTGGAGCAGGCGGAGCAGGCCGCCTCGGTGCCCGGACTGCCGTCCGGCGCCCGGGTCACCCGCACGCCGGTGCCGCAGCCGGAAGCCGTCGTGGACGGCGGGCTCGGCGAGATCGACGAGGAGCTGTCGGGCGCCCTGGCCGGGGTGCTCAGCGGACTGCTCGGCAGCGGTCCGGGGGGCGGCGGCGCTCCGGGGGCACCGGAGGCCGGCCCGGGCGGCTCCGCGGGCGGTCCTGCGGGCGGTTCCGCGGGCGGTCCTGCGGGCGGTCCTGCCGGCGGTCCTGCGGGTGGCTTTCCGGCCGGTCTCGGCGGCGGCCTCACGGCGGGCTCCGCGGGTGCTTCCGCGGATTCGGACGGCGACCACGGTGTGATCATCGGTGAGCTGCTCGCCGCCTACCCGACCGGAGCGGCACCCGCCCACGGCGGACTGCCCGTGGGTTCACCGATCCCCGGACTGCCCGGCGCCGTGGTCGTCCCCCGGCCCGCGCTGCCCCTGCCGTACGACACCACGAACGAGGGAGTGGACTCCCCGGGCGGCGGCCTCGGCCACGGCCTGCACGACGGTTTGGGCGACGGTCTGGGCGACAGCCTGGCGGCCGGTCCGGTGGAGAGCCACCCGGCCGACCGCGGAACGCCCACGCACGAGCGCGCCCAGAAGGACCACGTGGAGCACGGCCCGGACGGTGAGCTGCGGACCCCGCGCATCCTGCCGCAGCGGGTCCGCAACGCCAGCCTCGCCGAGCAGCTGCGGGAGGCCAACGCACCCGGCTCCCTGCTGCCGCCGCCGGCCGCCTTCGCCCCGGCGTCGGGGTCGGCGTCAGGCCCGGCTCCGGCCTCGGTGTCGGCCCCCGCTCCGGCCTCCACGGCCGGCCCGGCGAGTGCGCGACCCGCCGAGGAGGACCCCTCCCCGCAGCGCTCCCGCGCCACCATGGCCGCCATCCAGCGCGGCACCCGAACCGCCCGCGCGGCGGACCAGGACTCGGACGCATCGGCCTACTCCCCTGCACCGGCCGCACCTTCCGCAGCTAAGGAACAGCAGTGATGACGCAGCACACCGACACCCAGCGCGACCTCAACTGGCTGTTGGACCAGCTGGTGGCGCGGGTCCCGGAGACCCGCCACGCCATCGTCCTCTCCGAGGACGGCCTGCTGGTCGGCCTCTCCCAGGGTCTGGACCGCGCCGACGCCGAGCACCTCTCGGCCGTCGCCTCCGGACTGCAGAGCCTCGCCCGCGGCGCCGGCCACCGCTTCAACGGCGGCCGGGTCCGGCAGACGGTGATCGAGATGGACCAGCTGTTCCTGTTCGTCACCACCGCCGGACAGGGCGCCCGGCTCGCCGTGCTGACCAGCGAGCTGGTCGACGCCGGGCTGATGGCATACGAGATCAACATGCTGGTCAAGCAGGTCGGCCAGTACCTCACCGCGGCGCCGCGCAGCGATGCCGGCCAGGTCGGCGTGGGTGGCAGTGCGTGACCACCGACATCGAGGAGGCCTGGTTCTTCGACAAGGACGCGGGCCATCTGGTCCGCCCTTACGCCATCACCAACGGGCGTACCGGCCCGGTCCGTGACGGCTTCGCGCTGATCACCCTGGTGGTCACCGCCGACCCGCGCACGGACACCACCCGGCTGACACCCGAGCCGGCCGCGATCCTGCACCTGTGTCGCGAACGCCCGCTGGCCGTGGCCGAGATCGCGGCCAGCCTCGACCTCCCGGTGAGTGTGGTCAAGGTGCTGCTGGACGATCTGGCGGAGGCGCGGCTGATCCTCACCCGCGCGCCCGTCCAGCTCGCCGAGGCGCCCGACATCGCGCTCATCCAGGCCGTGATCGAGGGCGTCCGCCGGCTGTGACCGGTCCCGCGCCCGCTGCTCCACCCCGCTCTCCGACCGGCTCCGAGGGCCCTGCCGGCACCGACCGGCGGGCCCGCCCTCGTGCCACCGCTTCCAGTTCCCCTCCAGGAGACCCGAATTGACGACGCAGAGCCTGGTGCCGGGCGCGGTCAAGATTCTCGTCGCCGGCGGCTTCGGCGTCGGCAAGACCACCATGGTCGGCTCGGTCAGCGAGATCGAACCGCTGCAGACCGAGGAGCGGATGACCCGCGCCAGCATCGGGGTCGACAGCCTCGACGGCGTCCAGGGGAAGTCCACCACCACGGTCGCGATGGACTTCGGGCGGATCACCATCCGTGAGGACCTGGTGCTCTACCTGTTCGGCACGCCGGGCCAGTTCCGGTTCTGGTTCATGTGGGACGACCTCGCGCTCGGCGCGCTCGGCGCGATCGTGCTGGCCGACACCCGGCGGCTGGAGTCCAGCTTCGCCGCCGTGGACTTCTTCGAACAGCGCGGCATCCCGTTCGCGATCGGCGTCAACTGCTTCCACGGGCGCCGCGAGTCCACGCCCGAGGACGTCCGACGCGCCCTCGACCTGGACGCCACGGTGCCGGTGGTGCTCTGCGACGTCCGGGAGCGCGGGTCCAGCAAGGAGCTGCTGCTCGCCCTGCTCGACCGGGTCCGGGCGGACGCGATCGCCGGACGGCGCTGACAGGGCCTGTTCCGAAAGTACCGGCTTCGAACGTGCCGGCTTCGAACGTGCCGACGGGCTCGTGGATCAAGGGGATTAGGATCCGGTGGCCGACAATCGATCAGACGGGGTGTGCGATCAGTGGTGGATCACAACAAGAAGGTCGTTCTGGGCTTCTTCGAAGCAGTCAGCGACCGTCGGCTTGCGGACCTTCCCCGGTTCATGGCACACGATGTCGTGGACCACAACAAGATCATCCATGGGGAGGCCGACGGGCCGGGAGCCGCGTTCGAAGGTCTTCGCCAGCAGCTGGTCGCGTTCGAGCCACTCACGGTCCAGGTGGACGAACTGATCGGCGAGGGTGACCAGGTGGTCGCCCGTGTCACCCAGCGTGGAGTCCACGGTGGAACCCACCCGCGCATGCCCGAGCCGACTGGCCGGAGCTTCGAGAACGAGGCGATCTGGATCTTCACCCTGACCGAGGGCAAGATCATCGAGATCCGTGCCGTAAGTGACCGCCTCGGGCTCTTCCTCCAGCTCGGCTGGGAGTGGCCGAGGACTGCGTAGCCCTGCGGCGATCGCGCCGGCCACAGCCACTCGGGCTCGACGGACGGGACGATCACCCCCGAGGCCGCACGTCGCGGCCTCGGGGGCGTGTGGCGCTCCGTCAGGCGGTGACCGCGGCGGGCGAGGCCGGGGACGTGGCCGGAGGCGAGGTCGGGGACGCGGCCGGGGGCGTGGCCGGCTTGAGCTCGTCCAGGGCCCGTACCAGTGGCGCCAGCTCCGGGAGCTCGGTGGCCTTCGCCAGGGTGGCCTCCAGCGTGGCGTCGTGCACCGGGCGGGCGGCCGCGAGCAGCTCGCGGCCCTGCGGGGTCAGCTCGGTGTAGATGCCGCGCCGGTCGTCCGCGCACAGGTAGCGGCTGAGCAGCTCCCGGTCCTCCAGCCTGGTCACCAGGCGGGTGGTGGCACTGCTGCTCAGCGCGGCCGCACGGGCGAGCTGCTGCATCCGCATGTGCCAGCCGTCCTGCCGGGACAGTGCGTCCAGCACGGTGTACTCGACCACCGAGAGCCGCAGCTCGGCCTGGAGCGCCTTCTCCAGCGCGGTGTCGATGAGGCCGTGCAGGGCGGCGAGCGTGCGCCAGCCGCGGGCGCGGACCTCGGCGGCATCGTCGTGGATACCCATGGCTGGCCTCTCCGTTCCCGTGATTCCCCGTTGTTGCCTGCTGTTCCCCGGGGCTTTCGACTCCCCCGTTCACTCAAGTATGCCAGTCGGCGCGGATTAGCTGCCTGTGCAAGTAGTTCTCCTTATAGGTCGCACAGATGGGGGCGCCGCTCTGTGATCACCGGGAGACCTGTGCCTGCCTTGCCGACATGGCTGATCGAACCCCTGGAGGCGGAGAAGCCGCCGGACGCCCACCGGTCGACCGGGGCAAACCGGGAACCCCTGGCGGCCATCGGCGGCGGTCGGTTACGGCACTGCCGCGAATGCCTCCCGATGGTCGCGTGCCCACTGCTCAAAGGTGCCCGCCGGTCGGCCGAGCACTCGCGGCACGTGGTCGGTGAGGTAGGCCGCACCGCCGGCGCGTGCCCAGCCGACGCCGGTGCGCATCCCGGCCGGCAACTGGTCGAGCGCATTCGTGTCGGTGATCCTGACCGGCCGTTCCAACACGCCCTCCAGGATCGCCGCCTGGTCCGCGAACGTCAGCAGCTCCGGCCCGGTCAGGTCGTACCGCTGCCCGTCGTGCGCACCGCTGGTCATGGCGGCGACGGCGACCGCGGCCACGTCCCTCGGGTCGACGATGGCCTGCCGGGAGTCGCCGGTCAGGTTCGGGATCGGCTCTCCGTCCTGGATCAGCGCCCGATGCCACAAGACGTTCGAGGAGAAGCTCGCCGGGCGAAGCATCGTCCACACGAGCCCGCTGGCCTCGATCGCCTCCTCCGCGGCGAGGTGCCACGCGCCGACGGTCGCCCCGTCGAACCGCTCGCCGCTGCCGATGGCGGACAACTTGACGATCTTACGGACGCCTGTCGCCCGGGCGGCCGCGACCAGGGCGATGTCGTGGTCCGCGGTTGGTGCGGGGGGCACGGTTACCAGGAAGACCGTGTCGACGTCGGCCACTGCGCGCGCCAGCGACGCCGGGTCGTCGAAGTCGGCCCGCACCCCGCCGGGACGCTCGCGGCGGGACATCGCCCGGAACGGTAGGCCGCGCTCGGTGAGCAGGCGGACGACGTGACTGCCGATGGTGCCGGTGGCACCGGTAACAAGGATCATGTCCCGACGATGGCAGCGCTCTCACGGCTCCTGATAGGAAGTTTCGGCACTATCGTGGGCCGCGTGAGTTCACTCGTCGTGCCGCCTTCCCTTCTGGGGTGGGTCGCCGGGATCGATGTCGCTACGGCGGCCGGGTCGGCGGCGGTCGATGTGCCCGACCACGCCACCACACTTCTCGTGCGCACCGACAAACGCGAGCTGATCGTCATGGGGCCCCGCACCCGGGCCGCCTATCACGTCGCCACGCCCGGCCACTCGTGCGTGCGGGTTCGGATGCGGCCGGGCCGTGCCCAGGCCCTGCTCGGACGTTCGCTGAACGGTCTCGCCGACGGTGTCCTGCCGCTCGGCGAACTACCGGGCCTGGACATCGACCAGCTCGCCGCCGACCCGGTCACCGCTCTCGAAAGAGCGTTGGTCGACCGCCCGGAGCCGTCGGAGCGGCTTGAAGAGGCCGCGCGTCTACTGGTCGGCACCACTGTCACCGCGACCGCGGCCCGGTTGCACATCAGTGAGCGCCGCCTGCACGCCCTGTTCACCGACGCGACCGGCTTGTCCCCCAAGCACTTCGCACGCATTGACCGCGTTCGCACCGTGCTCGCGGCCGATGTGGGCCGATGGGCGGACATCGCCGCGACGGCCGGCTACTACGACCAGTCCCACATGACGGCCGAGTTCCGCCGCTTCATGGGTGTCCCACCGGCCGCCTTCACCACTGGTCGGCGCCCCGCCGCGACCTTGTGCACGGCCTGAGTTCCAGGACACGGCACAGAAGCAGGTCTCCCGGTGATCACAGAGCGCCGCAACCCCATGATCACCAGGCCCTGGCCTCTTCACCTCCCGAGGTGCCCCATCGCGCCTATCTACCCAACCTCCTGGAGTTCGGCCCCCTGCGGGTCACGCTCGGCCCAGCCTCCCGCGCAGAGTGCCGAGGCCAACTCCTCCCCGTAGCAGGCCGCGGCCAGCCAGGCCGCCGTGAACGCGCCGTGGTCCTCGGCGGCGACCCGGCCGAACACGTCCCGGGGCTGGTCCGCCGCGGCCGCACGCAGCCCGTCCAACAGCGCGGCCCCCGTGGCAAGGCCCGCCGACCGCAGCTGCGCCGCGTCGGCGGTGGCCGTCCCCGCCCCGAGCGCCAGGGCGCGACGCCCGCTGGTGACCGCCTGCTCCACCCGGCGGGTCAGCAGGTGCACCGGGGCCTCGGGCCCGCTCCCCACCACCGGCGGGGCCGACGGCTCGCCCTCGCGGCCCGGGGTCAGGTCGGCGGTCTGCAACCGCTCCAGGCCGAGGTTGACCCGGCCGGCCCGGTCGGCCGGCAGCGCCAGGGCGGGCGCGGTCGGGACCGCCTCTGGTGCCTCGGGTGATCCGGGTGCCCCGGGTGCCCCGGGTGCCTCTGGTGATCCGGGAATCCCCGGCAGCTCGGGCAGGTCGGACGGCTCGGGCATGTCGCCGATCGCGAGCAGCCGCAGCTCCGGGCGGGCCGCGCGCTCCAGCCGCCCGATCACCCGCAGCCGCAGGCCCGGCCCGGTCGCCAGCAGCGCGAGGTTGCCGCGGTACGCCAGCCCGGGGTGCTCGTGCCCCGGGAGCAGGGCGACCACCCGGCCGCCGCAGTCGGCAAGCAGCCGCTGAGCGCCGCCGGGCCCGGACGGGGCCGTGCCGAGCAACGTGACGTCCAGGAACAGCAGGTCGCTCCCGGCCGGGCGGCTCTCGTACGGCAGGGCCGCCGCCGCCAGGGCCCGGTCCACCTGTGCGGCCACCGGCTCGGCCCACAGCGCCGCGAGGGGTTCCGCCGTCCACCCCGCCCCCGCCGCACGCACCGCCCGGACCGAGGCACCCGCGCCCAGTCGCCCGTTGGCGGACCTGGTCGCCCCCTGGACGGCCAGCCCGGCGCGGCTGAACGCGCGGTGGCTGAGCGAGGCGTCGCCCAGCCGGACCGCCCGGTTGCCCGCCCCGACGGCCTGCGGCGCCGCCGCCGTCGCGTCCGCGTGCGGCATGACCTCCGCGACCGTGCTCAGCCGCCCGGTCGCGTCCACCGCCCAGGTGAGCACGCCCGCGTGGGTGACCGTCAGCACCGGCTCCGCGAACAGCCCGTACAGCCGCAGGCCGCCCGCCTCCTGGTACGCCTGGCGGGCGACACCGCGCAGTTCGGCGAGGTCGGAGTGCTCCACCGAGAGGGCGGTGGCCGGGGTCGAGGCCTGCGCTGCGGTCAGGGCCGCCGTGAGGTCGAGCAGCTCGCGCAGCCCGGCCGCCAGGTCGGCGAGCCGGTGGTCCGGCTCACCGGAACGCGCCGCCCGGACTCTGGTCACCACCGCCACGGCCGCGGCGGCCGGGCGGTAGAGCCCGGCGAGCCGGGCGCGGTGGGCGGCCCGCAGCAGCTCGGCCTGGAGAACGGCGCCCGCCCCGCTGACCCCGGCGGCCAGCACGGCGGCCGCAGCCCGGTGCAGGTGATGGGCGGACACCCGCTCGGCGGGGGCGAGTTCGGCGGGGGCGGGTTCGGCGGGGGCGGGTTCGGCGGTCGGAGCCGTCGGCTCGGCACCGGCCGCTGCCCCGGTGTCTGCCCCGGCTGCGCCCTCCGGCGTGTCCTCCTGGGCGCCCTCCTCGACACCCTCCCCCGGGTCGGCCAGTCGGCAGACCGTCACCGCCGCCGCCCGGTGCACACAGGCGGGCGCGAGCAGGCAGCCGCAGCGGACGTCCTGCTCCCCGGCGACCACACCGCCCGGCGCGTGCAGGACGAGCGCCGTCTCCTCGTCCACCTCGATCCGCCACTCGTCACCGGAGCGGCTCACCGGCCGGACGGCCAGCTTGGCGGCCGCGCTGTCCAGCCGCTTCTGCAACCGGGCCGACAGCCCGGCCACCACCTCGGCGACCACCTCCGGCCGCACGGCCGGCCAGTCGCCACCGGGCCGATCCGTCCTCTGCTCCGCCGTCGTCGCCGTCATCGGACCTTCTCCCCCACCCAGCGGGCCAGTTCAAGCGGGCTGAGCGCCGCCACGGGCATCCCGGCCGCGACCAGCTGGCTCGCGACCGCCGTCGAATACCGCGCCACGCCGGTGTCGTCCAACGCGGCGCAGCCGAGCAGATGGCAGCCCGAGTCGACCAGCGCCCGGGTCTGCGCGAGCAGCCCGCCGATCGGACCGCCCTCCTCGAAGTCGCTGATCACCGCGACCAGTGTGCGGGACGGCACCGTCACCAGCTCCCGGGCGTACTTCAGCCCGGCCGCGATGTGCGTGCCGCCGCCGATCCTGACCTCCAGCAGCAGGCCCAGCGGGTCCTCCACCCGCTCGGTCAGGTCGACGATCTCGGTGGAGAAGGCGACGAAGTGGGTGCTCAGCGAGGGCACCCCGGCCAGGATCGCGGCCGTCAGCGCCGCCCAGACCGTGGACGACTCCATCGATCCGGAGACGTCGACCACCAGGATCAGCCGCCAGTCGGAGGCCTGGCGGGCCCGCGTCCGGAACACCGGCCGCTCGGGGACGATCAGCGTGCCCGCGTCCGGCTCGCCCGGCCGGGCGGGGCGGGCGGTGGCCAGGTTGGCCCGGATCGTCCGGTGCAGGTCCAGGCCGCCGCCCGGGCGGCGGCTCGGACGCGGCACGCTGATCCCGGTCAGGGCCGGGCGCAGCCTCGTCGCCAGCTCCCTGGTCAGCTCGTCCACCAGGCGGCGGACCAGCGGCCGCAGCCCGGCGATGCGGGCCTCGGGCAGCCCGCCCGCGTGCTCCAGGACGGTACGCAGCAGGTCGACCGACGGGCGGACCGCGCCCGGGTCGATCGCGTCCAGCGCGTCCGTCCGACCCTGCGCGACGGCGGCGGCCAGCACCTCCTCGCGGATGCCCGGCCCGAACAGCAGCGCCAGCTCCTCCGCCCACTCCCGCACGCCCGGGTAGGGGGCCTCGCGGCCGCCCCGGTTGCCGCCCGGTCCACCGCGCCCGTCCAGGCCGGGGCCGGAGCCCTCGCCGCGTCCGGTGCCGTAGAGCTCGTCCAGCGCGGTGGCGAGCCGGGCGGACCGGCCGCCCGGGCGGCCACCGCCCGGTCGGCCGAGCAGCAGCCGCCACCGCTCGGCGGGGGCGAGGACCCGGTCGGAGGCTTCCTCGGGGTCGCCGGTCCGCGCGGGTACGGGGGCCGTCACCGGGCCTGGGGTCCGCACCGGGCCGGGGGTGCCGCCGGAAGTGGCGGCACCGGGAGTGATGGCACCGGGAGTGGCGGTACCGGGAGTGGCGCCGGGAGTGGCGTCGGCCGCCGCCGGCAGCAGGCCGCGTCGGCCGAGTGCGGCGCGGGCCACGAGGTCGGCGCGGGCCCAGCCGGTGAGCAGGGCGGGGTCGACCGTGTCCGGCAGGGCTCCCAGCCGGGTGCCGAGGCGTTCCTCGACCAGGGTCAGCAGGCGCTCCCGGGCGGCCGGGCTGAGGGTGTCGAAGCCGCCGCGCAGGGCGGGCAGCCGGTCGAGGAACCCCTCGTCGGACAGGGTGGTGACCCGTTCCAGTACCGGTTCGAGCACCTCCGGCGCGGTGGCGAACAGCCCCTCCGCCGCCGTGAGCAGGCCGATCAGCGAGCGCCCGAGCGCCTGCCGTGTCTGCGGGCCGGTGGCGCCGTCGACCCAGGAGGCCGCACGCTCCCCGAACACCGTCGGCGGCTGGTGCCCGAGCAGTACCCGTACCGCCCCGGCCGCGCCCCGGACCAGCGGGCTTCCCCCGTCGGCGAGTTCGGCCAGGGTGTGGGCGAGCCGCAGCCCTCCGGACTCGTCCGCCCGCCGGGCCAGGTCGACCAGCGCCCGGGCGTCCTGCGGATCGTCGGAGCCGCCCAGGCCCTCCAACTGCCGTACGGCCGCCACCGTCAACAGCTCGCCGGCGGCCGTCAGTACCGCGGCCCGCGGATCTCCGCCTGCGTCGCCGGCCCCACCGGCCTCGCCGGCCCCGGTATCGGCCCGCTCCGGGGCGAGGCCCGGAATGTGACCGGCCCTCAGGCGGTCCAGTAGGGCGAGTCCGTCGAGGAGTTCGGGCAGGGTGCCGCCGGCGGGGAGGGTGGCGGTGAGCTGGTCCAGCCGGGTGTCGGCGAGGGCGGGGAGGCCGCAGGCGGCGGCGTCGGCGAGGCCCTGGAGGACCTGGCGGGCCGTCGGGCCGTCCGCCTGCTGTTCGCGGCGCAGCTGCTCGCGCAGGGCGCCCTCGGCGGCCTGCGCCGGGGTGACCCCACGGGTGCCGGCCACCGTCAGCATCGCGGCGACGGCCGGGGTCCACTCCGCGCGCCAGCGGGTGCCGACCGTCTCGGTGCCGCCCGCCCCGGTACCGGCGACCGGTTCGGCGTAGGGGACGCCGCAGACGGCGAGCCGGTGCAGGAGCAGGTCGCGGCGGCGGTCGAGGCGTGAGCGCAGCGGGTCGAGGCGCAGTTCGCGCGCCTCCGGCTCACCCGGGTCGGGCAGGCCCAGCTCGGCGAGCAGGGCCTCGGTGGCCGGGGCGAGGCCGCTGCGCGGCGCCGCGGGGGTGGGTCGGCCGGTGCGGGTGCCGACCAGGACGCGTTCCAACGCGCGGGCCACCGCCCGGCCGCGGCCGAGCGGTTCGCCCTGGGCCAGCACGGTCTGGACCGCCTCGATCAGTTCGCCCCGGCCCGGGGCGGCGAGCCCGCGCAGCCGGGCGAGGTCTCCGGCGAGCCGGACGATCTCGCGGGCGTCGGCCGGTCCGGCGGGGTGGTCCTGGGTGCGCAGGGCCTCGCAGATCCGGACAGCGGTGAGGGTCAGCGCCTCGGTGAGCCGCTCCGGGTCGCCGGCCGCGTCGAGCACGGTGTGCTGCCACTCGGGGTCGCGGATGCCGGCCGGGTAGCCGGAGCGGGCGTCCAGCAGCGGGTAGGTGTAGGGGATCAGCGAGACCACGTGGCCGCCGTCGGCCGGTACGGTCTCAGCCGGTCCCGGCCGGTCCGGCTTGTCCGGCTCGTTCGGCTGGTCGAGGGCGTCGAGCAGCGCCGGCGCGTGGAACGCCCCGATCACGGCGGCGACCCGGCGGCCGCCCTGCGCCGCGGCCCGGATGCGGTCGCGCATCCACTCCTCCCGCCGCAGGTCGTACGGGTCGACGCCCGCGCCCTGCGCCGCGTCGCGCCGCATCGCCCAGCCGACCAGCAGGGCGGCTCGCCGGACGGCCTCCGGCGGGGAGCCGGGGGCGGCGGTCTCGACCAGCCGGTCCCACAGGTCGTCGTCGTCCGCGCGCCCGGTGAGCCGGTGGCGCAGCGCGTCGGCCACGCCCGGCTCCCCGTCCTGCGCCGGTCCGGGCCCGCCGGGCGTGCGGCGGGCCTGCGCCCGGTGGGCGAGCGGCAGGTCGCAGGCGACGGCCTCGACGCCGTTGCGGCGGGCCCACCGCAGCGCGGCGAGCTCGGGTGAGAAGTCCGCGAAGGGGTAGAAGGCGAGCCCTGCGGCGCCCTCGCCCACCGCGTCCGGTGCCGTCCCGTCCTGCGCCGACCCGTCCGCACCGGGTGCGGCGGCGAGCGCGACGGGCGCCCGGGTGTCCTCGTCCGCCAGCAGGCCCAGCCACGGCTGGAACTCGGCGGGCAGCTCGACCAGCAGGACCTCGGGTCGGGCCGCGTCGAGCAGCGCGGGCACCACGGCGCTGAGCGACGGCGCGTGGTGCCGTACCCCGATCAGGTAGGGCCCGGGACGCGCCACCCCGGTGGCGGCCAGTTCGGCCGCCCGTGCCTCGACCGCCTCCCGGGAGGAGCCGTCGGTGATCACCGCGCTGCTCATCGCCTCACGCCTCCAGAGCCGAGCGCTGGTCCCACAGGGTGCGCCAGGTGGCGGCTCCCTGCTCGGCGCGGCGACGGACCGGGCCGTCCCAGTAGCCGAGCAGGCGGGCGGCGTCGGCCGGGTCGTCCTTGCGGACCACGCCGATCAGCTGACCGGGGAGCCGCCCGAGGAGGTCGCCGCCGTCGGGCAGGTAGGCGGCGCCGACGCCGAGGGCGGTGGCCACCGAGACGGCCTCGGCGGTGCTCATCACGGTGGACGGGCGCTCGACGTCCCAGCCCTCGGTGGAGCGGCCGGTGCGCAGGTCCCGGAAGGCGGTGACCAGGGCCTCCAGTACCGCGTCGTCCACGGCGTACGGGGCGCCGGCCCGGGCGACGGCGGCGGTGGACTGGCGGCGGACCAGCTCGACCTCGGCCGCGAGGCTGCCGATCGGCCCGACCGTCTCGAAGTTGAACCGCCGCTTGAGGGCCGCGGACATCTCGCTGACGCCCTTGTCCCGCAGGTTGGCGGTGGCGATCAGGGTGAACCCGGCCGCCGCGTGCAGCTGCGCGTCCGGGGTGCCGGCCAGCTCGGGTACGGCGATGCGGCGTTCGGAGAGCAGCGAGACGAGGGCGTCCTGCACCTCCGGCAGGCAGCGGGTCACCTCCTCGACCCGGGCGACGGCGCCGGTGGTCATCGCGGTGAGCACCGGCGAGGGCACCAGGGCCTCCCGGCTGGGGCCCTTGGCCAGCAGCAGCGCGTAGTTCCAGCCGTACTTGAGCTGGTCCTCGGTCGTCCCTGCGGTGCCCTGGACGGTGAGCGCGCTGCTGCCGCAGACGGCGGCGGCGAGCAGCTCGGAGAGCATCGACTTGGCCGTGCCGGGCTCGCCGACCAGCAGCAGGCCGCGCTCCCCGGCGAGGGTGACGACGCAGCGCTCGACCAGCGCGCGCTCGCCGACGAACTTCTGCTCGACGGCCAGGCTCTTCCGCCCGGCCTTGAGCTTCTCGCCGTCGCTGCCCATCACGAAGGTGACGACGGCGCGCGGGGTGAGCCGCCAGCCGGGCGGGCGGGGGCCGGAGTCGTGGGCGGCCAGGAACTCCAGTTCGGCGGCGTACTTCTCCTCCGGCGGGACGACCTGCCGGGCAGCGGTGTCGGTCGCGGTGCCGGCGGTGGTGCTGGTGGTGGCGTCGGTCGCGGTGCCGGCGGTGGTGCTGGTGACGGTGGTGCTCATCGGCGGGCCTTCCTGCGCTTGCTGGTCTGGAGCTCTTCGTAGCCGGGGGTGTCGCCCTCGGCGATCCGCTGCCAGGCCCGGGCGAACAGCTCCGGGACGGGCAGGTGCGGCAGGACCGCCTGGTGGGTCGCCAGCGGGTAGAGGCCGGCCTTCCAGGTCTCGGCGGGCAGGCCGGGGGCCTTGGCCTCCTGCCAGCCGCCGGGCAGGAAGAGGCTGCGGCCGGCCCGGGCCCGCTTGGCCTCCAGCACCAGGTCGGTGGCGGCGAGTTCGGCGCGGGCCTTCTTCAGGCGGGCGGGCTTCCAGCCCGTCCAGCGGGCGGTGTTGCGGTCGGTCGGGTCCGGCAGGGCGAGCAGTTGGAGGTAGAGCGCGGCGGCGTCCTCGCCGAGGCCGTGCGTCTTGGCCACCTCGGCGACCAGGTCGGGGACGCTGAGCTGCGGGTTGTGCGCCCAGCCGGTCTCGGCGCCCGGCTCGGGTGCGGCCACCAGACGGGCCAGCTCGCCGCCGAGGATGGCCTCGATGCCGGGCCGCTGGCTGCCGAACCAGTAGCTGGAGGAGAGGCCTTCGAGCAGTTCGAGCAGCGGGTCGTCGGCTCCGGTGAGCCCGGCGGGCCGCAGCCAGGCCGTCTCGACGCCGTCGTGCCAGGGCACGAGGACCAGCGCCTCACCGCAGCGGACCAGCCCGTCGGCGTCGGCGCCGCCCTCGGCGGGCAGGCCGAAGCGGGTGCGCAGCACCGGGCCGAGCGGCCGGCCCTTGACGTCGTGGTGGATGTCGTAGTCCAGCAGCAGGTCCGGGTCGGCGAGGCGCCGGCGCAGCGCGGCGGCGGCCTGCGGCAGCAGCGGGCGCAGCGGGCTCTCGTTCGGCAGGTGGTAGGCGAGCCAGCGCAGGGCGTCGACCATGCCGCCCAGGACGCCGTTGGCGGGCACGGCGTCGGGGTCGTCGGGCAGCAGCCGGTCGATGCCGCGGTCCGGGTCGGTGCGCATCCGGTACCCGGTGGTGCGGCTCAGCCAGGCGGTGCGGGCGGGGTTGAGCACCGCCTCGATGTGGCGGATGTCGGCGCCGCTGACGGTGGCCTGCTCCTCCTCGGGCAGGGTGACGAGCTGTCCGATCCGCTCCGTCCAGGCCTGGACGCCGGCCGCGAGGTCGGGGCCGGCGGTCCGGATCTGCGCGGGGTCGGCGGGTACCAGGGCGGCCCAGACGGCGGCGAGGTCCTCCCGGCCGCGCTCGCGCAGCCAGTCCCGGGCGGCCTTGGCCTCGGTGGACTTGAGGCCGTACTCCTTGAGCCGGTCGGCGGGCAGGACGCCGCCGTACCACTGGAACAGGGTGTTGGTGGGGCTGAGCAGCAGGGTGGCGCGGGTGCGGCCGATGCCGGTCCGCTCGCCGAAGGCGGCGGCGTGGGCGGCGTCCCAGGTGAAGCCGCCGGGCAGTTGCACGGCCTCGGCGATCCGGGCGGCGCGTTCGGCGGTGAAGGGCTCGGCGGCGATCCGCTCCTCGGCGGTGGCGAAGTGGGCGACCGGGCCGAAGGCGCCGCTCGGGTCGTGGTCGACGGCGAGCCAGTGCACCTGGTCGTCCTGGTGGTGGCGGCAGCCGAGGACGACCACGGTGCGGTGGCCGAGCCGCAGGACCTGTCCGGCGCGCTCCTCGTGCTTGCGCTCGTGGCCGGCGGCGTTGAGCGGCTCGGTGAGGGTGAGCTCGCGGACGGTGCCCTGCGGGTCGGCGAGCGGGGCGCGGGTCAGTTCGGTGAGCAGCAGGGCGAGCGAGGCGCGCTGCTCGGGCCGGGTGAGCGGGGCGGTGGCGGCGTAGGCGAGGGTGCCGAGCCGGCCGAGCAGGTGCAGCCAGCCGTGGTGGTTGTCGTCGCCCTGCAGGTCCACGGTGAGCGGGGTGGACCAGCCCTCGGTGCCGTCGGCGACGGCGGGCGGGTCGGCGAGCACGGCGGCGACGGTGCGCAGGTTGTTGACCACCCGCCAGGTCTCGTCGCGCTCCCAGGAGCGGCCGAAGCCGCCGAGGTCGGGCAGCAGGACGCCGGCGGCTTCGCGCAGTTCGTGGTCGCGGCCGTGCTCGGGCCGGTGCGCGGTGCGCTGCCGGCCGGCGCCGGCCTTGGAGCGGGCCTCGGCCTCGGGCTGGGGGACGAACCAGGCGGCGGCGTCGAGCAGGTCGGCGGCGACCCTGGCGAGCCCGGCGACCCCGGCGAGCAGCAGCGGGTGGCCGAGGCCGTCGAGGGCGGCGCCGACCTCCTGGACCCGTACCCGGGCCCTGGCCTTCTTGGTGTGCGGGATCGGGCGGCGGACGCCCTGGACGGTGAGCCAGCGCTGCTCGGCCTCGGGGACCGGTTCGGCGTCCACGGGCCAGGCGGCGTCGATGAGCCGGGCGGCCTGCTCGTCGGTGACGGTGCGCAGGATCCGCGAGCCCTCCTCGTCGCGCGGGCGCAGGGCGTGCCACTGCTCCAGCGGGGGGACGAGGGCGGTGCCGGCGGCGTGCAGGCCGCCGGGGCGGCAGGCGCGGAGCTCGCAGGTGCGGTCGCTGCCGCCGTCGCCCCCGGCCTCGGGCAGGACGAGGGCGAGGCCGTTGCCGCGTTCCTCGGCGAGCGTCGGGTGGGCGTCACCGGGCAGGCCGAGCCGGCCCACCGGGTAGCGCCGGACGTGCTCGCCGGAGCCGGTCAGGGTGAGGGTGCGGCCGTCGGCCGTGGTGGTGGTGACGCGGGCTCCGTCGACGCGGACCCAGCTGCCGAGTGCGGCGCCGTCGGTGCCGAGCGGGGTGCCCTCCAGGCCGGGCTGGAGGGGCAGCAGCCGGGTGCGGTGGAGGTCGAGCCGGCCGGCGCCGGCGGTGGCAGCGATCCGGGGCGGCTCGGCGGTGCGGCCGAGGGTGCCGGTGGCGGGGTCGAGCTCGACGAGGGCGTCGCCCCGGTCGTGGCGCAGCGCCCAGAAGCCGGTGCCGTCGCCGAGCACCTGGTATTCGCCGGGCATCCGGGTGTCGCCGGCGTGCAGCGGGCGTTCGCCGGTGGTGCGGCCGCCGCCGGGCAGCGGGATGGACGGGTCGTCGGGCTCGTCGCGGCCGCCGTAGTAGTGGGCGACGGACTCGCCGCCGAGTTCGAAGGTCTCGGCGGGCCGGCTGGACCAGTAGGCGTGCTGCTTGCCGTCCTGGTACCAGACGACCAGGAGTTCACCGTCGGTGTAGCGCAGTCGGGGGCGCTGCCAGCTCTCCAGCTTGGGGTGGCGCAGGGTGTGCTCCAGCAGGATGCCCTGCGGGCCGACCACCAGGGCCTCGCCCTTGCGGGCCAGGATGAGGTGGGGCCAGGCGTCCTCGATCAGCAGGCCCTCGGGGAGGGTCTGGCCGGGCGGGTTGCCGGGCGTCTCGCCGGTGGTGGCGCCGAGTCGTCCGAGTGCCTCCTCCAGGGCGGGCCAGCCGAGTTCGTCGAGGATGCCGGTGCGCAGGGCGCGGGCGAGCAGGCCGGCGGCGTCGAGGCCGGCGATCCGCTCGGCGGCGGCCGGGTTCTCGGTGCGGATGGAGCTGCGGTGCGAGCGCAGCTCCCGCAGCAGGTCGGCGGCGCCGGCCAGGCCGCGGGCGGCGAGGAGTTCGTCGGTGCGCTGGTCGGCCCATTCGACGAAGAGCTCGCGCAGCACCGGGAGGGCGGGCAGGGTCTTGGCGGCGGCGGCGCTCTTCCAGGCGGGCGGCACGGCGGCGCGCAGGGTGGGCCGCAGGCGCGGGTCGGCGGCGACGGCGGCCAGCGTGGGGCTGTCGGGGCGGGCCTCCTTCACCCAGTCGGTGAGGTCGAAGGAGTGGGTGCCGGCCGGGTCGGCGACCGGGACGCCCTCGGCGAGCAGCAGGTCGAGCACCTCCAGCTGGGTCTTGCCGCGCCGGCGGCCGCCGAGGAGGTCGACCGGGACGTCGTCGGCGCGCAGCCGCTCGGCCATCCGTCCGGCGAGGGCGTAGGTGGCGGCGCAGGCGGGGCGGGAGCGCCAGCCGCGGCCGACGTGGGCGCACCAGCGCTGCAGCCAGCCGGCGACGGGCTCGGCACCCTCGGGGCGGGGGCCGGTGAGCAGCAGTTCGGCGCCGCTCTCGGCGAGGACGGCGAGCCAGCCGACGTCCTGGGCCGCGTCGTCGGAGGTGCCGGCCGGGTTGGGGAGGATCTCCAGCAGGCGGGCGCGGACGGCCTCGTCGCGCTGGGCGAGCTCGATGATGGCGCCGTGCCAGGACTTCCAGAAGGCGCCGGGGGCCCGGTCGACGGCGGGTGAGGCGAGCAGTTCGGCGAGCAGGGCCTGCTCGTGCTCGGTACGGTCGAGCCCGGCGGCCCTGATCAGCGCGCGGGCGTCCTCGGCGACCCCGGCGTAGGGGGCCATGCCGGCGGCGGAGCGCTCGGTGCAGAGCTGGCGGAAGCGCTGCCAGGCGGTGAGCGGGTCGAGCCGGGTGCTGAGCTCCTTGACGTACTGGCGCAGCGCCTTGACGGTGAGTGCGCCGGCCAGGGCGAACTCCAGGAAGACGGCGCGCAGCCGCTCCTCGTCCACCGCGAGGCTGTAGGTGCGCTCGGCCTCGCGGGCGCGGCCGAAGAAGGTGCCGGCGTAGGTCTGGTTGCCGTGCTCGATGAAGATCCGGCCGACCTGCTCGCAGTAGGTGGGGAGGAAGTGCGGCACGGCGCGGCCGAGGCGCACGGCGAGCGCCTCGAAGCCGTCCTTGGCGTTGCCGGGCTTGGACTTGGCCTGCCGGGCGAGCCGCTCCATCTCCTTGACCAGGGCGAGGGCGTGGTGCCCGTTGGCCGGGTCGTGGACGAGCGCCCAGGCGGGGAAGCCGAGCGCCTCCTGGCGGACCTGGCCGACCTCGGCGGGCTCGCCCGCGGGTACCAGTCCGAGGAAGTCGACCGCGAGGTCCTCGGCGGGGCCGAGCGCGCCGGGGACCAGTCGGACGATGCGGCGCCCGTCGAGCGCCGGGTGGGTGTAGCCGCGCGCGGTGAGCACGTCCGCCGCGCTGTCGGGCCGTCCGGCGTCGGGCAGGGTGCCGGGCGCCAGCACCGCGCCGGCGTCCAGCAGCCTCTCGTGGGCTTCGACGGTGGTCGTACGGTCGGTGGCGCTCATGCGGCTTCCTCCCCTTCGATCGTGCGGCCGGCGTGCAGCGCCGCGGCCATGCGCATCCCCTCGGACCAGGCGACCGGCCCGACCTCGGCGAGCCCCAGCACCGTGCCGTCCGGGCCCGTCCAGCTGAGCGCGCCCGTCTCGCACTCGTCGTACTCGTAGTAGTCGCCGACCCAGACCCGGGCCTCCTGGGCGACCCCGCCCTCGACGACGGGGAGCACGGCGTGGCCGCCGCGCACGCGGTAGCCGAGCCGGGTGCAGCGGCCGAGGAGTTCGCGCAGCTCCTTGTAGCGGCCGCCGGCGTAGGCGGCGATCTGGGCGGCCTGTCCCCCGGCGTCGGCCGGGCGGTGCCAGACCTCCCGGTAGAGCTGCTGGACCCGCTGGGAGACTCCGAGTTCGACGGCGAACTCGCGCAGCTCGTCCAGGTCCTCCAGGAGGACGGGGTGGGGTATCCGGACCTCGCCGTCGGTGAGCCGGACGGTGTCGCCGTCCAGGTCGACCAGGCCGAGGCCGCGCTCGGCGTCGGCGCCGCGCAGGAACCCGGCGACCGCGCCGTCCGCACCGGTCACCACCAGGTCGCGCAGGACCTGCTGCCAGGCCTCGTCCGCCCAGACGGCGGTGATCACGGCGGCGGGCACGGGCAGCGAGCGGACCATCCACCGCTCGACGTCCTCCAGGCAGCCGCGCTCGTGCGCGGCGAGCCACTCGGTGAGCTGCTTGAGCCCGGTGACCACCGGGTCGTCACCCAGCTTCGACGGCACGGACTTCAACTGGCGGCCGGCCGCGTTGCGGCACACCACCTTTCCCTCCGCGTCGAGCGCGACTTGGTAGCCGCCCGATCCTGCTTCCACCCATGCCACGGCCGCTCTCCTCCCAGCTGGTCAGTGATGGGAGGAACGTAACGGGACACACTGACAACGCGGCCGCCGGGGGGCCGCCACCGGTTCTGCCGACCCTCAAACCCATCGAACGAGTGAACGATCAGCCGGGCGGAGCCCTGTCTGCGGGCGGGCGGCGGGCGCAATGCCCCGGCGGGCGGGGCCGGTTGGAGCAGGGGGTCAGTCCAGTGCCGTCCGGTGCAGGGCGATCAGCAGCCGCCACACCCGGTGGGCCAGCTCGGGGGCGGTCGCCTCGACGAGGCCGTGCAGCCAGTCGGCGAGCACCCCGGCGAAGGTCGCGGCCACGGCCGAGGCGACCAGATCCGGCTCCGGCGCGCCGACCAGGGCGCGTTCGGCGCGGCTGCGGGCACGCAGGTCCCGGTGGAGGACCAGGCCGAGCGGGCCGCCGCCCCCCGGGCTCAGCAGCTCCCGGTAGAGCCCGGCATGCGGGGCGAGGTCGGTGAAGAAGGCGACCAGGGCCGGCGGCGGGACGGCCGGATCGGGCGCGCCGCGCCAGGCGTGGAGGGCGTCCACCGCCTCCCGGACGATGTCTGCGCAGGCGTCGACGGCCAGCGCCTCCAGGTCGGCGTAGTGCAGGTAGAACGTGGCGCGGCCCACCTCCGCCCGGCGCACCAGCGCCGCGACGCTGACCTCCGCCAGCGGGCGCAGCGCGCACTCCTCCAGCAGCGCCCGGCGCAGCCTGGCCCTGGTCCTGGCCGCCCGGGGGTCGCCGTCCCGCCCGGCCGTCATCGGGCCAGCAGGACGGCGGCCAGGGCCAGCGCCCCCGGCAGCGCCTGGGCGAGGAGGATGCGCCGGTTGGCGGTGATCCCGCCGTACAGGCCGGCGATCAGCACGCAGGCGAGGAAGAACACCTGGACCCGGAACCCGGTCGGGTCGGCGGCGATCAGACCCCAGACCAGTCCGGCCGACAGGAAGCCGTTGTACAGGCCCTGGTTCGCGGCCAGCGGGGCGGTGGCCCGGGCCATCTCCGCGTCGAAGCCGGAGAGTTCACGCCCCGGCCGCTTCTCCCACAGGAACATCTCCAGCACCAGGATGTACGCGTGCAGGGCGGCCACCAGGCCGACCAGGACATTCGCCGTCGTCTCCACGGTGACCCACTCCCTCTCGCACTTCATGGACAGGTGTCCACTGTACATGGACACCTGTCCAGAATCTCCGAGTGGTCCACCGCCCCCGCGAGGCCGCCCACGCCTCGGCGGCGGTCAGCCTCTCGACCGCCTGTTCCACTCCGCTGCGGCCGTCGATCGCAATCGGGGCGAGGACAGCGTCCAGCACCTGTTTGCCGTCCGCGTCCGCCGACTCCCGTTGCCGGAGCGCAAGCTCCCGGGCTGCCGATCGCCCAGGGGTACCACCGCCCCGGCCGCCGACCACCCGGGCCACCGACCGCCCGGGCTGACGGCGGTGGCGGGCCTACGCCGGGGAGAGGCGCAGGATGCGGTCGTCGCCCGGCTGCGGGTCGCCGCGGCCGTCGGTGTTGTTGGTGACCACCAGCAGGGTGCCGTCCCGGTCCGCCACGACCGCGCGCAGGCGGCCGTACTCGCCGTCGAGGAACTCCTGTGGCGCGGAGGCCAGGTGGTCGCCGTCGAGCGGGATGCGCCAGAGCCGGGTGCCGCGCAGCGCGGCCATCCAGATCGCCCCGTCGGCGTAGGCGATACCGCTCGGGGAGGCGTCGGCGGTGCGCCACTGCGCCACCGGGTTGATGTAGTCCGGGTTGGTGCCGATGCCTTCGACCACCGGCCAGCCGTAGTTGCCGCCGGGCTTGATCAGGTTCAGCTCGTCCCAGCTGTCCTGGCCGAACTCGGAGGCCCAGAGCCGGCCTTGAGGGTCCCAGGCGAGCCCCTGGACGTTGCGGTGGCCGTAGGAGTAGACCGGCGAACCGGGGAACGGGTTGCCGGGGGCGGGGAGGCCGTCCGGGGCCAGCCGCAGGATCTTGCCGCCGAGCGAGCTCCTGTCCTGGGCGAGGGCACTGTTGCTGCTGTCGCCCGTGCCCGCGTAGAGCATGCCGTCGGGGCCGAAGGCGATCCGGCCGCCGTTGTGCCGGGGGCCGTGCGGGATTCCGGTCAGAAGCACCTCGGGAGTGCCGAGTTGCCGGTCGGCGGGCTGCGCCGGGTCGTAGGTGAAGCGGACGATCCGGTTGTCGTCGGCGGTGCTGAAGTAGGCGTACACCAGGTGGTCGGTGGCGAATCCGGGCGACAGGGCGATCCCGAGCAGCCCGCCCTCGCCCCCCGCGGTCACCCCCGGCACGGTGCCCGCCACGGTCTTGGCGCCGTCCTTCGCCGCGACCCGGACGACCTGTGCGCTGTCCCGCTCGGAGACCAGCAGATCCCCGTCCGGCAGCACCGCCAGGCCCCAGGGCGCGGCCAGCCCGTCGGTGACGGTCGCCCGGACGGCGACCTCCGGTCCGGAGGCGGCCGACGCGGCTCCGGAGGGCGCGGTCGCAGCGGTCCCGGTGGCGGCCGACGGCGCGGCGGAGGAGCAGCCCACGGCGGCGGCCGGTCCGATGAGCAGGGCGAGAACGACGGCGGCGGAGCGGCGGAGCACCGGTGGACCCTCCAAGGGGCGACGGACGCGGACGCGGCGCCCCAGCAGACCACACCGGCCCGCCGCCGGGGCCGCACCCCGCCGCGCCACCGGGCCGATTGACCACGACCGACCCAGGCCTGGGCCGCCCCGGGCCGCCCCGACCGCGATCCGCCGCGATCACCACCACGCTCAGCCGGCGGGGACGGTCTCCCGCAGGAAGCCGGCCAGCAGGTCCGACACCGCGGCCGGCCGCTCCAGGCCGGGGAGATGGCCGGCCCAGGGCAGTTCGAGGTGCCGGGCGTCGGCGAGCAGCTCCGGCAGCCGGGCCGCGATCTGCCGGAAGTCCTCCAGGTCGCGGCCGCCCGAGAGGGCGAGACAGGGTGCCTTGACCGCCGACAGATCGGTCTCCACCGCAAACCGTCCGGCCCCCTCGGGGGCGGCCAGTTGCACGTCGAAGGCATGCCGCTGCATCGCGCGCACCTCGTCCCGGACCGCCTCCTGCGCGTCCGGCCCCAGCCAGGTGTCCACGTTCAGCTCCACGGCCCCCGCGACGTCACCCGCCTCCAGCAGCGCGTCCTCCCGCTCGCCGAAAGCCCGCAGCACGTCGCTGGGCTCGTGCTCCGGCAGCCCGGCGCACAGCAGGACCAGGGCGGACACCCGCTCCGGGCGGCGGGCGGCGATCTCCAGGGCGACGCGCCCGCCGAACGAGGAGCCGATCAGCGCCGCCCGGTCGATGCCGAGCGTGTCCAGCAGCTCCAGCACGTCATCGGCATCGTTGTGGCGCCGGTCCGGCAGGGGGGTCTCCCCGAAGCCCCGGAAGTCACAGCGCACCACCCGGTATCCGGCGTCGACCAGGGCCGACCACTGCGGGTCCCACATCCTCCGGTCGCACACCCCGGAGTGGAGGAGCACCAGCGCGGGGCCGTCACCGGCCGCATCGTAAGCAAGAGTCATGCGGCAGACCCTAGGCGGAAAATGATCAAGGCACCACGATTTTCCCCGGTCAGAGCACTGGAGCGCGCTGGGGCGCATGGACGAGCACCGGAGAGCACACGCCACGGCTCGCGCGGGCGAAATTCCCTCGGACGTGGGGTTTGGGAGGATTCCCAATCCTTTCAGGCCTCGGCCGATCTAGCCTCCGGAGCAACGCCAGTAGAGGACCCGGGGGGTCAGCGATGAGCGAGTCTTCCAACACTCCGCCGCCCATGGCATGGCGGTACTGCGGCAACCAGATCAAGCTCTGGCGCACCCATGCCCGGATCAGCCGCGAGGAGCTGGCCAAGGAGGCCGGGTACGTCGTGGAGAGCCTGCGCTCGATGGAGGCGGGTCGGCGCCGGCCCTCGCTGCACCTGCTGCACGTGGCCGACGAACTGTGCGGGGCGAAGGGCATCCTGGCGGCGGGAGCGGAGTTCCTGAAGCCGGAGAAGTACCCGCACTTCGCCGAGGACTTCATGCGACACGAGGCCGAGGCCGTCATCCTGTGCAACTACCAGAACCAGCTGATCCCGGGCCTGCTCCAGACCGAGGAGACGGCCCGGGCCCTCATGAACTCCTACTGGCCGCGCATGGACGACGAGACGGTCGAGGAACGCGTGGCTGCCAGGTTGGAGCGCCAGGCCATCCTGAGAACGCAGACCAAGTCCTTCAACTTCCTTGTCGGTGAGGCCGCGCTGCACCACCGGGTCGGCACTGCGGACGAGCACCGACGCCAGCTCCGCCACCTGCTGACCGCCGGGGAGCCCCGGCACGTCCAGATCCAGGTCGTCCCGGCGAAGGGCGCACACCCTGGGCTCGACGGCCCGTTCGTACTCCTGGAAACCGCCGAGCACGAGCGCCTCGGCTACGAGGAAGGGCAGGCGATGGCCCTGCTCTTCTCGGACCCCTCCAAGGTGAGCCTGCTCAGCCAACGCCATGAAATGATCCTCCGACAGGCCCTCAACCACGAGGACTCTGCGAGGTTCATCGGCAAGCTGGCGGAGGAACTATGAGCGGCGAACTGATCTGGTTCAAGTCCAGCCACAGTGGTACAGCGGGCGGCGATTGCATCGAGGTCGCCGCCACCCCCGCCGCCGTCCGGGTCCGCGACTCCAAGGACCGGACCGGGCCCCAACTCGCCTTCGCCCCCGATGCCTGGGCCGCCTTCGTCGCCTACGCCGCGAACCGCACCCCGTCCGCGGACGCCTGACGCCTGACGCCTGGCGCCCCGGACGGCCGGAAGGGCTGCAACCCGCTGGGGTTGCAGCCCTTGCGTCGAAGCCGGTGTCAGCGTTCGGGAGCGCGACTACGGATCAGTTGTTGCCTCCGCTGCCGTTGTTGCCACCGCCACCGCCGGTACCGTTGCCGATTCCGAGGAGGTTGACGCTGTTGCCGCAGATGTTGATCGGGATGCTGATCGGGATCTGGATCTGATTGCCGGACAGGACACCGGGCGAGCCGGTGACCACGCCGCTCGCGTAGGCACCGCCCTCGTTGATACAGGTGGTACCGCCGCCGCCACTGAAGGCGTTGGACATGCCCGAGGAGACGGGGGCGTTGTCGGGACCGTCGCAGCCCGCCAGCGCGGGGCCGGCGGAGGACAGGGCCAGCACGACGCCGAGGCCTGCGGCCGCCACGAACTTTCTGGTGTTGGTCATGGGCTCATGCGTGCCCATTTGTCATATAAACCGACTTCGAGACTCGCCAGAAGTCACCCGATCGCAGCCCGGAACCAACCCGACCGCAGCAAGGCCCAGGGCCATCCGGGCGGCGGGCGGCCGTGACCGCGACCTCCCGCCGCCCGTCAGTCGGCCGGTCAGTACCAGAGGTCGGGGCTGGTCTGGAAGTCGTAGCCGTTGCCGGGCTGCCAGTAGAAGCGGGCCTCGGCCTTGTAGTCGTGGCCCGGGCTCGGGTTGGTCAGGTTGAGGGTGTAGGCGAACTGACCGGAGCGGCAGGGGAACGAGGCCGAGAGCGCCCGGCTACCGGTGGTGTAGTCCCAGATGATGACCTCCTCGGTGCAGTTGTTGCTGGCGAAGCTGGTGTTCACCGTCGCCGCCACCTGGCCGCCGCCCGCGCTGATACAGGCCTGCTTCCAGCCGGGGCCGCTGCAGCCGCCGCCGCTCGCCGCCGAGGCGGCCCCGGCACCCGTCAGCGCGACGCCGCCGGCCAGTGCCGCGGTGGCCAGGGCCAGCGTGGCCCGGCGGATTCCCTTAACGGACATGATCGTTCCCTCCCGTGTTGCCCGGCCCGGATGACCGGGGCACGTGAAGAGGCTGCGCCCCGCCGATGGACATCCGATGAGCAGAGTCCTGAGCAGGTGCCTGAGCAGGTGCCTGAGCAGGCCCGGAAGGCCCACCCGGCTCAGCCCAGTCCACGCAGCAGCTCCTCGGCGGCGGCCGCGTCCGCGGTGAGGTCCAGTCGCCGGAAGTGGCCCACCGCCTGGGTCAGGCAGGTCCGTGCCCGGTCGGTGTGGTGCAGCCGGCCGAGCGCCTCGCCGAGGACCCGCAGCAGGGTGCCTTCGAGCATCCCGCCGACCTGGCGCGCCTGCGCGAGCGCCTCCTCCGCCGCCCGGACGGTCTCCGTCGCGCGCCCGGCCGCCAGGTGGACGTGGGCGATCAGGCTGCCGGTGGCGGCCTGGAAGCCGGGCATCCCGAAGGAGCGGAACCGGGTCAGCGCCTGCCCGGCCTCGTCGAGGGCCGGGTCCAGCTCCCCGCACAGGTGCAGCACCCGGGCGAGGTAGTAGCGGCCGACCGCTTCGGAGATGGAGGCCCCCGAGGCCCCCGAAGCCCCCGAGGCCCCCGAGGCGTCCGAGGCGTCCGCGCCGGTCAGTGCGGCGCAGCGCTCGGCGGCGGTCCTGGCCTCGCCGAGCCGCCCGCACTGCGCGTAGTTGAAGCCGAGTTCGCCGAGCACCAGGCCCTCGGCGGTGTCGTCCGCCAGCCGGTGGAAGAGGGCGGCGGCCTCCTCCAGCGGGCCGACGGCCCGGTGGAACTCCCGGCGGGCGCGGGCGTTCGCGCCGAGGAGCTGGAGGACGTTGGCGCGCAGCCGCAGCATGTCCGGCCCGTCGCACAGGGCCAGGCAGCGGTGGAGTTCGGCCTCCGCCTGCGCATAGGAGTTGGCGTGCCAGAGCATGCTGCCGCGGACCGAGCGCGCCAGTGCCTCGGCGTCCCGCCGGCCCCGGGCCAGGGCCTGCGCGGCGACCCGGCCGGCGAGCTCGGCCACGGTGGTCGCGTAGCCGTGCCCGAACAGGATCGAGCCCATCTTGTCCAGCAGGTCGGCGCTCTGCTCCAGCGGGAGGCCGGTGTCCTGGCAGGCCCGGTGGAGGACCGCGCGGTGGAGGTCGGTCTGCGTCCGCAGCCACGCGGTGGCGTCCTCGACGGTGTGGAAGGTCCGGCCCGGTCCGGTGGTCTCGGCGCGGATCAGGCTGCGGCGGGCGCGGTCGACGCGGTGTGCGGTCTCCTCGGCGTTGCGGGCGCTCGCCAGACAGAAGTCCAGCAGCCGGGCGAACGCCGCGGTCACCGCCCCGGGGGCGTCCTGGCCGGCGCTGCGCTGCCGGGCGAACACCTTCAGCAGGTCGTGGAAGGCGTACCGGTCGGCGGCCGGGGACTGCAGGAGGTTGAGGTCGACCAGCTCCTCCAGGAGTTCGCGGGTCTCGTCGAGGCCCGTGCCGAGCAGGGCGCCGGCGGCGGCGAGGGCGAGGTCGGGGGCGTCCGGCAGGGCGAGCAGCCGCAGGGCGCGTGCCTGCGCCGCGCCGAGCCGGGCGTAGGAGAGCGCGAGGACGGGCTCCACGGCGGTGTGGTGGCAGGCGAGTTCGCCGAGCCTGGTCCGTTCGTCGGCGAGGCTCGCGGCCAGCGCGGCCAGGGACTGCGCGGGATCGGCGGCCAGGCGCGAGCCGGCCACCCGCACGGCCAGGGGCAGCAGGGCGCAGGCCGTGACGACGGCGGCCGCCGCCTCGGGTTCGGCGTCGATCCGGGCGCGGCCGGCGATGGCGGCGAGCAGGTCGAGCGCCTCGGCCGGCTCCATCGCGTCGAGGTGGAGGTGCCGTGCGCCCGGCAGCGCCGTCAGCCAGGCCCGGCTGGTGACGACCACCGCGCAGGTCCTGGAGCCGGGCAGCAGGGGGGCGATCTGTTCGGCGTCGGCCGCGTTGTCGAGCAGGATCAGCAGGCGCCGGCCGCTGACCGTCGTGCGGTAGAGCGCGGCGCGCTCGACCCGGTCCGCCGGGATCGCCCGCTCCTCCACCCCGAGGGCGGTCAGGAAGGTGCCGAGCGCCTCGGCGGGGTCGAGCGGGTCGCCCTGGGCGCCGCGCAGGTCGAGGTGGAGCTGCCCGTCGGGGAAGCTCCCGCGCAGGGCGTGGGCGACGTGCACGGCCAGACTGGTCTTCCCGACGCCGCCGATCCCGTTGACCGCCGAGATGACGACGGCTCCCGGGTCCGTCCCGGAGAGCGCCGCGGCGAGTTCCGCGACGGCCGCCGCCCGACCGGTGAAGTCGGCGATACCGGGCGGTAGTTGGTCCGGGGTGGCGGCCCGCGCCGGGCTTTCCCGGGCGGCGGCCCGGCGCCCGGCGCCGAGGGCCGGGTCCGCGCGGAGGATCCGGTCGTACAGCGCGTCCAGCTCCGCGCAGTCCAGCCCCTCGGACCGGTGGAAGCGCCGGGCGTCGGCGTGGACGGCGCGGGCCTCGGCCGGTCGGCCGGCGAGGTGGTACTCCAGCATCAGCAGTGCCCGGAACCGCTCCCGGAACGGGTGGGCGAAGACGGCCTGGTCGAGCTCGACGAGGCAGGAGGGGTTGTCCCCCAGCTCGACGTCGAGGCCGAGTTTCGCCTCCCAGGCGTCCAGCCGGCGCTCGGCCAGGTGGCGGCGCAGCTCGGCGGCGTGCCGGCCGGGCAGGCCCGCCAGGGGTTCGCCCGCGTGCAGGGCGAGCGCGCCGGTCAGCAGCTCCCTGGCCCGTGGGCGGTCACCCGCGGCGAGCCGGTCGGCGGCCTGTGCGACGAGGCTGTCGAAGGTGGCGCTGTCCACCGCCAGGGCGGGCACGTCGAGGCGGTATCCGCCGTCGACGGTGACGAGCAGGTGCTCGGCGGAGCACTTCCGCAGCTCCCTGCGCACCCGGTAGGCGTGGGTCGCGAGGATGGACCTGGGCCGGTTCGGCGGGCCGTCCTCGTCGAAGACGCCGTCGCCGAGCTGCCCGGCGGTGAGCGCCCGGCCCGGATGGGCGAGCAGCATGGCCAGGAAGGCCTGCTGCTGGCGCCGTCCGAGGGCCAGCGGCTGTTCGCCGTGCCAGGCGGCGAGCGGGCCCAGCAGCCTGAAGCGCAGTGCCGCCGCTGCGGTGGGGCCGGGTTCGGTTGTCTCCATGTCGGGTCTCCGTGGGCGTGGTGGGGCCCCGGGGCCGGCGCACGGAGGCGGCGGGTGCACGCCTTCGGCCCGGCCCGCTGCGGGACCGGGTCGGGCCGAGGTCGGCGGGGCTCAGCAGCCGCTGGGCACCGGCAGGATCACGTAGGGGCTCTCGGTGGAGTCCGGTGTGTGGATGGGGCCGTGCAGTTGGTCGCGGACGTAGCTGGTTCCGGGCTGCCGCTCCCACAGGAGGCGGTTGCAGGTGTCGGTGATCAGGAGGTCGCCGCTGCGCCAGAGGGTCAGCCGGGCGTGCGGGTGGCCGGCGGTGCCGCTCTCCCAGCAGAGGCCGCCGGAGGGGTCGAGGACGACCAGGTTGCCGTCGGCGCGCATGACCGCCCGGACGCCGCAGCCGACGGTGCCGGACGCCCAGGTCGGGTACTGGCGCGACCAGTCGTGGTCCGGCGCGTAGTAGGCGACGAGGTTGCCGTCCGGCTGCATGACCAGCCGGGCCGTGCCGTTGCCCGGGTTGTCGACGTGCCCGCCGTCGTTGCGGAGCTCCTCGTCGTCCCAGATGCTCGCGGTCGGCGCGTCGTAGGTGGCGTGCGCGGTGCCCTGGACGGCGAGGACGCCGACGGCCGCCAGGGTGGCGGCGGTGGCGGCTCCGGCGAGCCCGCGGATGGTGCGTGTGACGGTCCGGCGCAATGTCCTGGTCCTCTCCCCCGGCCGCTGCTGGTGCCGCGGCCGCCCTGTTCAGGCGGGTGGTGGCCGCCTGCGGGGGGAAGTCTCGGCCGCGTCGGTTGACGGGTGATGAATGCCCGCGTTTACGCGCCGGGAGAGGAGAGCAGGGCGGAGATCGGCCAGGCGGGGCGGCGCACCAGCCGGTCGGCCGCGTCCCGCAGTGCGCGCGGCAGGTGGTCGCAGGCTGCGGCCAGCTCCCGGGCGGCCGCCGGTTCGCGTTCCAGTCGCTCCCGGCCGAGGACCCGGCCGAGCAGTTCCCGTGCCTCGCGGGCGGTCATCCGCCCGAGCCTGACGGTGTGTTCGCCCGGTGCCGGGCCGTCACCGGGGAGGGTGACGAGGGCCGCGCAGGCGGGTGCGGCGGGGAGCAGCGGGCGGATCCGGTCGACGGCGGTGGCGCCGTCGAGCAGGACCAGGACCCGCCGGTCGGCGAGCAGCCGGTGGTAGAGCCCGGCTCGGTCGGCCGGGCCCGGCGGCACGGCCTGCTCCTCGACGCCCAGGGCGCGCAGGAACGCGGCCAGGATGCCGGGCACTTCCGCGGGGTCCTCGCCGGGGCGGCCGTGGAGGTCGGCGTACAGCTGGCCGTCGGGGTAGCCGGGTGCGGCCGCGTGGGCGGCGTGCACCGCCAGCGCGCTCTTGCCGGACCCGGGTGGTCCGCAGACCGTGACCAGTGCGGCCGGTGGCCGACGCGGCCCGGTCAGCAGGGCGGCGAGAGTGGCGAGTTGCTCCACGCGGCCGGTGAAGTCGGCAAGGTCGGTGGGCAGTTGGAAGGGGCGGCGAACCGGCCTGGCACCGGCGCGGGCGGCCCCGGGCGCCCAGGTCACCACCTCCGGACCGGGCTCCGGATGAGGCCCTGCACCGGGCCCTGCACCGGGCCCCGAACCGGGCCCCGAACCGGGCACCAGGCCTGGCAACGGGCCTGGTAACGGGCCTGGTAACGGGCCGAGTTCGCGGTCGAGTTCGAGGAGGGACCGCCGCGCCTCCTCCCGCCGTCCGGCCAGCAGGCGGCGCTCGTGCTCCGCGAAGGGCCCCGGCACGCCGTCCAGCGCCGGGCCCCGCCACAGGTCCAGCGCTTCGGAGAGCAGGGTGCGGGCGCGTTCCGGCTGCCAGTTCCGGCGGGCCGTGGCGGCCTCGGCGAGCGCGGCCAGGAAGACCGTCCGGTCGATGCCCTGCGGGTCGACGTCCAGCCGGTACCCCTTGCCCACGTGCCGCAGGATGCCCGCACCCCGGCCGTCGAGCACGCTGCGCAGCCGGTACACGTTGCCCGGCAGCGAGGCGGCCCGGTCCGGCGCCTCGTCGCCCTCCTCGCCCCACACCCCGTCGATGATCTCGCCCACCGGCACCGGCCGCCCCGCGCCGGCGAGCAGGACGGCCAGCACGGCCCGGTCCCGGGCCCGGTTGATGCGCAGCTCCCGGCCGGCGCGCCAGGCCTTCAGCGGTCCGAGGGTGGTGAAGTGCAGCTCCAGCGCGTGCTCCTTGGACGATCGGACCGACAGCCCGTCATGGTAGGCCGTGTCCGGCCGATCGTCCCGGTTCCCGGTGCTACAGCGGCGCCCCCGGCCGGATCCACCACCCGGATTGCCGCCCGGATCCGCCCCCGGGCCCGCCCCGCACGACCGGCCCTCCGCGCTCAGCCCCTGCACCCCCGGTGGCTCAGCGCGGCACCCCCGCGGCGTCCAGGAAGGTGCGGAACTTCGCGCTGGTCTCGGCGAGTTCGGACTCCGGCCGGGACGCGGCGACCACACCCGCACCCGCGTACAGCCGCAGCGTGCGCTCGTCGGCCTCGGCGCAGCGGATGGTGACCACCCACTCGCCGTCGCCGTCCGCGTCGCCCCAGCCGACCATGCCGGTGTACAGGCCGCGGTCGAACGGCTCGATCTCGCCGATCACCGTGCGGGCGAGCGGCGTCGGCGCGCCGCAGACGGCGGGCGTCGGGTGCATCGCGGTGGCCAGCTCCAGCGCGGAGACGGACGGGTCGACCAGCACGCCGGTGATGGTGGTGGCCAGGTGCCACATCGCGGCGGTGCGGACCAGGGTCGGCCGCTCGGGCACGTCCAGGTCCCGGCAGTACGGGGCCAGCGCCGTACGGATGGCGTCCACCACGACGGCGTGCTCGTGCAGGTCCTTGGGCGACTCCAGCAGGGCGGCGGCGCGGCGGACGTCCTCGCCGAGGTCCGCGCTGCGCGGGACGGAGCCGGCCAGCGGGTTGGCCAGCACGGCCGTGCCGTGACGGGAGAGCAGCAGTTCGGGGCTGGCGCCGATCAGCGTCCGGCCGCCGCCGGCGGGTACCGCGAAGGTGTAGCCGCCGGGGTCGCGGCGGGCCAGCCGCTGGAGGATCGCGGGCAGGTCGAGCGGGCCGGCGGCGGTCAGCTCCAGCGTCCGGGAGAGCACCACCTTGCTCAACTCGCCGCCCTGGAGGCGGCGGACGGCCTCGGCGACACCGGCGCCGTACGCGGCCGGCTCGGGTATCGGGCGGACCTGCCAGTCCACCCGCTCGGCGGCCGGGGCGGGCAGCGCGATCAGCGGGTCGTCGCGCAGCGCGCCGCAGTGGCGGACCTGTGCGGGCACGGCCAGTTCGGCGCGGCTGTCGTGGTCGAACGCCACCGCGCCGATCACCAGCGGGTGTTCGACCCCGTCGCGGCGGGCCCGGGCGAACGTCTCGGCGACCCGGACCGGCAGCGGGCGGGCGCCCTGCGGGACGCGGGCGTGCACGCCCTCGGCGAGCAGCGTGCGGCTCGGGGAGGCGAAGAACGCCTCGTCGGACCCGGCCCGGTACCGGCCCAGCAGCCCGCTGGCCGCGCCGATGACGCTGTGGTCCGTCCCGTCCGGGCCGTGGTACGCCGTGGCGGGGGCGTGGTGCGCCGTGGTCACCTGGATTCTCCCAGTCTGCGAGTGGCCGCCGGGCCGTGGTGGGGCCGGGCGGGGTGCGGGGCGTTGCGGGTGGAGCGGCGGGGGTCGGACGGCGGACGGCTCGGGTGCGCCAGAAGTATTAGGCAAGCCTAACCTAACACAATTGTTCGGTTCGGCCGAGGGTCTGCGGGCCCGTCAACTCGCGGATTCGGGCCACCACTCCACGCCGGAAGCCGCGGAGCGGGCCGGGTCCGGCGCACGAACCTGGACGCAACGTTGCGTCCAGTGCTACGGTGCGGACACTTCAGTCGCAACGCAACGTTGCGTCTACTTTCACCCCGGATCCGCCGCGTGTGTGCCACCGGACCGACCACCGAGTCCGCCACCGGACCCGCCGGACCCCCGGACCCACCGCCGGATCCACCACCAGAGGAGCACCCCTTATGCCCTCCGCAGCCCGCCCCACACCGGTCGCCCGCGCCGCCGTCGCGCTCGCGCTCTGGGTCACCATGGCCGGGACCACCGTCCCGACCCCGCTCTACCCCCTCTACCAACACGCCTTCGGCTTCACCCCGTTCACCGTCACGGTGGTCTTCGCCGTCTACGCGCTCGGCGTCGTCGCCGGACTGCTCACCCTCGGCCGCCTCTCCGACCGGATCGGGCGCCGCCCGGTCCTCGGCGGAGCGCTGCTGCTCGCCGCGGCCGCCGCCGGGCTCTTCCAGGCCGCCGACGCGCTGCCCTGGCTGCTCGCCGCCCGGGTGGTCTCCGGCCTCTCCGCCGCCCTGATCACCGGCAGCGCCACCGCCGCCCTGCTCGACCTCGCCGCGCCCGACCGCCGCCAACGCGCCCAGACCCTCGCGCTCGCCGCGAACATGGGCGGCCTGGCCTGCGGCACCCTGCTCGCCGGGGCGCTCGCCCAGTGGGCCGGCTCGCCCCTGCGGCTGCCCTGGACGGTGATGCTCGCCCTGACCGCCGCCGCGCTGCTCGGACTGCTCGCCGTCCCCGAGACGGTGCCCGGCGCCGCGGCCGGTCCGCGGCGGGCGGCCGGGGCACAGGCGGGCGCCCGGTTCAGGCTGCGCTTCCAGCCGCTGCGCGTCCCCGCCGCGATCCGGCCCGACTTCCTTCGCGCCGCGCTGGCCGGCGGCTCCGGGTTCGCCGTCCTGGGCGTGCTCACCGCCGTCAGCGGCCTCTTCCTGGCCACCGTCCTCGACATCCACAACCGCGCGCTGACCGGCCTGGTCGTCTGCCTCGCCTTCGCCGCCACCGCCGTCGGCCAGCTGCTGGCCCGCCTCCTGCCCGCACCCCGCGCCCTGCCGACCGCCTGCGCCGGACTGGTCGCGGCCGCCGCCCTCATCGCGACCGCCCTGCTCACCGAGTCCCTGGCCCCGCTCCTGCTCGGCGCCTGCGTCAACGGGCTGGCCACCGGCACCGCCGTCGGCACCGGCCTGGGAGCCATCAACACCGGCGTGGCACCGCAGCAGCGCGGCGAGGCGGTGTCCACCTTCTTCGCCATCCTGTACACGATGCTCTCGGTGCCGGTGGTGGGCGTCGGCGTGCTGATCCAGCTCGCCGGGCTGCGCACGGCCGGCCTGGTCTTCAGCGCCCTGGTCGCCGTGCTGGCCCTCGGTGCCGCGGCCGGCCTGGCCCGGCGTACGGCGCCCGTCCACCCCCGGGAGGCGTGAGAGGATGGGCCCGACCAGCACCTCCGGCCGAACAGTCCACCGGCCCGCCCGTAAGGACCTCAGCACCATCGCCGCCCAGCAGCACCCCGCCCCGACCGGTGGCAGCAGCCGCCGCAGCGAGGCCGCGCGCCTGGCCGTGCTGAACGCGGCCGACGACCTGCTGGTGGAACACGGCTTCGAGGGCCTCACCATCGAGGGCATCGCCGCCGCGGCCGGGGTAGCCAAGCAGACCATCTACCGCTGGTGGAAGTCCAAGGTCGACATCCTCTTCGACAACCTGGCCCTGGACGCCGGACCGGCCCTCGTCTGGCCCGAGGACACCCCGCCCGGCGCGGACGAACTGCGCGCCTACGTCCACCGCTTCGCCCGCTTCCTCGGCGAGGAACCGGCCGGGCGGGTCCTGCTGGCCCTCCTCGGACACGCCCAGCTCGACAGCCGGACCGCGGAGTTGCTGCACTCCGGCTTCCTGGACGAGCTGCACGCCCGGGACGTCGAGCAGACCGCCCGCTGCCTCTCGGTCTCCGCCGCCGAGGCCGAGTCCGTCCTCGACGCCCTCCTCGCCCCGCTCTACCACCGCGCCCTCGTCCTGCGCCGCCCGCTCGACCCGGCCTTCGTCGACGCGCTGCTCGACCGACACCTCGATCACTGACGGTCCGTCACATCCTTTTCCGCGCAGTCCTCTTTCCGCGCAGGCCTGTTCCCGCGCAATCCCCTTTCCGCGCCCGTGAGTCCCCCGGGCCGCCCTCTGGAGCCGCCATGTTCCGCCGCCCCCGCCCGACCCACGACGTCCGGGTCACCGCGGTCGCACCACTGACCTCGACCCTCGTCCGACTCACCCTCAACGGCCCCACCCTGGCCGACCTCGGCATCGAACACCCCACCCAGTGGGTGAAGTTGGCGATCCCGGAGGGCCACTCCCGGGCCTACACCATCCGGCACCACCGGCCCGGGCAGGGCGAGGTGGACATCGACATCGTCCTGCACGGCAACGGCCCGGTCTCCCGCTGGGCCGCGACCGCCCGCCCCGGCGACGCCGCCCGTCTCGCCGGCCCCCGCGGGCGGTTCCAGCCGCTCGACAGCGCCGCCCACCTCCTGCTCGCCGCCGACGAGAGCGCCCTCCCGGCGGCCCTCACCATCCTCGACCGACTCCACCCGTCCGTCCGGGTGTCCGCCTACTTCGAGATCGCCGATGCCGCCGACGCCCTCCCGCTCAGCACCCGTGCCGACCTGACCACCAGCTGGCTCCCCCGGCCCACCGGACACCCCAAGGGCCACCTCCTGAGCGCCGCCCTGCTCGACGCCCGGCTCCCCTCCTCGGCATCGGCGTGGCTCGCCGGCGAGGCCTCCTCCGTCACCGCCATCCGCCGCCACCTCCTCACCGACCTCGGCTACCCCCGCGAGCACGTCCAGGCCAAGGGCTACTGGAAGCAGGGCGAGTCCGACCACAAGGGCTGACCGCGGGCGGCCGCCCCGGCCACCGCCCCCGCTCGTCCACTCAGTGCTCGGCGGAGACTGCTCGGCGGACACTGCCCGGCAGACACTGACAGGAGGTGTCAGGGATTCTCGCGAGACTGGCGGTCGGCGGTCCACATCGGGCCCGCCGACCGCCGGTTCCCGACTGCGACTCCGACTCCGACTCCGACTCCGACTCCCGACGAGGATCCCTTGCGCATCCAGCCCGACCGTCCCGCCCCTGCCGCCGAGCGCCTGCTGATACCCGCCGCGCTCATCACCGCGCTGGGCAACAACATCCAACTGATCGCGGCGGCACTGCTGATGGTCAGGACGGAGGGGACGATGCTCTCGGTCGGCTGGCTGTTCATCGCCGTGGCCGTCCCGCAGGCGGTGCTGTCACCGTTCTTCGGGCGGCTGGCCGACCGGTTCGACCGTCGGCGGCTCTGGCTGGGGTGCGACCTGGTCAGCGCCGTCGCGGCGTTGGCGGTCCCGGTCTGGTCGGCCGCCGCCGGCCCGAGCAGCGGCGTCGTCTACGCGGGCAACTTCGCGCTCGCGGTCGTCGGTGCGCTCTTCGGCCCCGCCAGCGCGGGCCTGATCAAGGAGCGGGTGCGGCCCGCCGAACTGCGCCGGTTCACCGCCGACTACGAGGTCGCCACCCAGGCCGGGATGCTGCTCTCCGCCTCGGTCGGCGGCTTCGCGCTCCAGTTCTTCGGAGCCACCCCGCTCTTCGTGTTCAACGCGGCGACCTTCCTGGTGTCCGCGGTGTGCGTGGCCGCGACGGGGAACCGCCCGGCCGCCGCGGCCGCCGAACGGCTGGTCGGGGCCGAACGGGTGCCGGCACCGGGGAGTTCGCGCGGCCCGGTGGCCCGTCTGATCGTGCTGTACGCGCAGGGCAGCGTCGTCGTCACCGTCTTCAACGCGCTGCTCCCCGTCCTGGTGATCGGTGAACTGCACCGCGGGGCGGCCGTGTTCGGGGCGGCCGACGCCGCCGGGGGCGCCGGGTTCCTGCTCGCCGCCGTGGCGTACCGGGTGCTCGGCCGGCGGACGGGCGATCTGCGGATCGCGGTGGTCGGCTTCCTCGCGGCCAGTCTGATGCTGGTGCTGCAACCGCTCTTCGGGGTCACCGGATTGGTGGTGTTCGTGACGCTCGGGGCCTTCCTCTTCGGCCAGGCGCGGATCGCCTCGCGCGCTCTGCTGATGACCTCGGTCGAGGAGCAGCGGATCGGACGGGTCTTCGGCGTCGCCCATGCGAGCGGGCTGGCCGCCACGGTGGTGGTGATGCTGGCGGTCTCCGCGGTCACCGACCACTCCGACAGCCGGTACGGCTTCGCCGTCCTCGCCGCGATCAGCGCGGTGGCGGCCGTCGCGGCGGTGGGCCGACGGGCCCTGCGGCGCGAGCCGCCCCAGCCGGTCGAACCCGCCCGGCCCGCCCTGCCCGTCGAACCTGCCGAGACCGTCCCGCCCGTCCGACCCGCGGGGTGCGGTGCGCCGACGGTCGGCACCGGGGCGGGCTGACCGCGCGGCGGGGCGGCGGTCATCGGTACAGCCCGGCGAGCGCCCGTGCGGACGCGGCCATCCGGTCGCGCAGGTCCGCGGGCTCCAGGACCTCCAACTCCGCGCCGAGCTTCAGGAACTCGGTGTGCGCATGGTCCACCGACTCGATCGGGACGACCGCCCGGCACCAGCCGTCCCGGTCGGGCCGCACGCTCGCGGCCACGGCCTCGGCGACCACCCGGCCCAGCAGCCCGGGCAGGCGTTCGACTCCACGCGGGGAGAGCCTGACGAGGGCCTGGCCCTGGTGCAGCCGCGCGTGGAAGTCGGCGACGTACTCCCGCCAGAAGGCGGCCAGGTCGAACCCCTCCGGGCGCTCGAACTCCCCGTCCAGCAGCTGGACTTCCAGGATCTGGTCGACCCGGTAGGTACGGACGTCCGGGCCGCTGCGGGCCACCAGGTACCAGCGGCCGGCCTTGAGCACGAGGCCGTACGGCGCGAGGTGCCGCTCGACCTCGGTCGGCGCCTGCCAGCGGCGGTAGCGGATCCTGATCGGCCGCCGGCTCCACACCGCGTCCGCGACGGCCGGCAGGTGCGGCACCTCCTCGCCCTCGCTGTACCAGCCGGGGGTGTCGAGATGGAACCGCTCCTGGCTGCGCGCCATGTGGTCGCGGAGTTCCGCGGGCAGCGCGGCCCGGACCTTCAGTTGGGCCGCCGCGGCCACCGCCCCGAGGCCGAGCTCGGCGGCCGGTCCGGGCAGCGCGCCGAGGAAGAGCGCCCGGGCCTCGTCGGCGCTGAGACCGGTCAGCCGGGTGCGGTAGCCGTCGAGGAGCCGGTAGCCGCCGGCCGGACCGGCGTCGCCGTACAGCGGGATGCCCGCCGCGTGCAGGGACTCCACATCCCGGTAGACGGTGCGGACCGACACCTCCAACTCGTCCGCCAGCTGTTGCGCGGTCATCCTGCCGCGGGTCTGGAGGAGCAGGAGAAGGGACACCAGTCGGCTCGCACGCATGGCTGCAGTATCCGCGCCACCACCGACAGGTCTTCGCCCGGCCGACAGGTCTGCGCCGAGCCGGCCACCGCTGGTCGCACACCGCCGAGGCGGTGACCGCGGAGGACCTGGACGGGCTGCGGGCGGTCAGTGCGCAGCGGGGGCGGGTGCCAGACCGGTGCAGCCCCGAAGGCCGTCGCGGCGCTTGAGGGCGGCCTCGGCGGCGGCGCCGGTCTGCGGGACGGGGACGCCCTGGCCGTCGACCGTCGCCGGGGCGAAGGTCTCGCCGGTCACCTTGCCCGCGGCGTTCAGGGTGAGGGTGGTGACGCCGGTCTCGTTGGAGAAGGCGTAGTTGGAGGTGCCGTACCAGAGGAAGTTGCCGAAGCCGTACCCGATGTACGTGTTGCCGAGCATCCCCGAGCCGAGCATGGTGTGCGCGTGCGTGCCGACGACGGCCGTCGCCCCGACGCCCGCGAGCTTCTTCGCGATGGCGGTCTGGGCGCTGGTCGGACAGGCCTTGCCCTCGTCGCCCCAGTGCAGGTAGACGAGCACCACCGGAGCCTGCTGCTTGGCCGCCTCGACCGCCTTCACCAGGGCCGCCGCGTCCAGGGCCGAGGCGATGCCCGGCTTGGTGGCGCCCGCGCGCCACTTCTGGTTGGTGAGGTCCTCGACCTGGCTCGCCGCCACCACCGCGACCTTCACCCCGCGCACCGTCGTGACGTACGGCGCGTACGCCTCCTTGGCGTTGTGGCCGAAGCCGACGATCGGGATCGGCGAGGCGTCCTTGGCGGCGAGGGAGTCGGCGAGGCCGTCGGCGCCGAAGTCCACGGCGTGGTTGTTGGCCATCGAGACGACGTCGACGCCGGAGTCGCGCAGCGCGGTGAGCGCCTTGGGCGAGGTGCGGAAGGTGTAGGTCTTCGGCTCGGGGGCGCCGCGGTCGGTGATCGCGGTCTCCAGGTTGAGGACGGCGAGGTCGGCGTCCGAGAGGGTCTTGGAGATCGGCCCGAGCGGCTGCTCCGGCGCCTTCACGGCGAGCCGCGACTCCGTCCGGCCCTCGAAGTGGACGTCGCCCGCGAACGCCACCGTGATGCTGCCGTCCGGCCGGGGCGCGGCGGGGCTGCCGGACGCCGCTGCGGAGGGGTCGGCGGAGGCCGTGGCGCCTGTCGAGGGCTTGGCGCCGTCCGCGGCGAGCGCGGCCGGAGCCGGCGCGGGGTCGTCCGGTCCGCAGGCGGCCACGGGTATCAGCCCGACCAGCAGTGCGACGGCGGCCGCGACACGGCGCATTGAGATTCCCCCAGGGGTCGGTCCAAGAGCGGTTCAGCCTACGTCACGCCTCCGCGCGGCCTTCGCCCCGCCTCCACGGGACCCCGGACAGGCCCGACCGGCCCAACCCGGGCGCCCGATCCGGCCACCGTGTCACTGGCGCGGCGGCGGCGCCCGCGCGCAGCGTGGAGTGGAGGGGTGGCAACCGCGCTCGAGGTGGTGGGTCGTGAACGGCATGGACGACAGGGACGGCAGGGACGGCACCGGCGCTGTCAGCAACGGCAACGGTGACGGCGGGGGTCCGGGCACCGTCCGCACCAAGGACTGGCAGCTGAGCCTGCACGTGGTCGAGGAACGCGACACCACCCGGGTGCACGCCGTGCTGGACGCCGACGGGGCCGTCCTGCGGAGCGATGCCCTGGCCCGCCGCAACCCGCGCGACGACCCGGCGCCGGCGGTCGGGGACGAGTTCGCCGTCGGCCGCGCACTGGTCGACCTGGGCCACCAACTCCTGCGCGCGGGCACCCAGGGCGCCACCGGGTCCGTCGAGGACTGACATGCTGGTCCCTGGCGGTCGGCGGATGACGCAGGCCGGATGACGGCCACCGCTCGACGACGACCGCCAGACAGCAGACACCAGATGACAGATGACAGATTCCGGACTTCGGATTCCGGACTTCGGACTTCGGATTCCGTCAGTCGACCACCGGGACCCCAGGCACCCATGGAAACCAGCACCGGCACCGCCCCCGACTTCACCGCCCCCGACTTCACCCCCGCCGAGCGCGCCCGCGGCCGGGCCCTGCGCCGCGAGCAACTGCCGTGGGCACTCGGCGGGCGGGCGCTCGGCCTGGCGCTCACCCTCCTGCTCGGGCTGACCCCGGTCGGCGCAGGCCTGGTCACCGCGGTCGGCGGCTGGTTCGGCGGCTCCCGGAGCGCCGAGGTGCTCGCCGGCGCGGCCGCCCTCGTCCTCCTCGGCCAGGCCGCGCAGCTGCCCTTCGGGGCCGGCGCCCGCACCGTCCGCGCCCGGTACGGACTGGTCACCCAGGGCTGGGGCGGTTGGGCGGTGGACGCGCTGCGCGGGCTGGCGCTCACGCTGGCCCTGGCGCTGCCGGTCGTGTTCGGCCTGTACGCGCTGACCGCCTGGTCGCCGGACCGCTGGTGGATCCCGGCGGCGGGCGCGGCGGCGCTGCTCACCGCGGCCCTCTCCTTCCTCTTCCCGCTCGTCGTCGAGCCGGTGTTCAACCGCTTCACGCCGATGCCGGACGGCCCGCTGCGGGAGGCGCTGCTGGCGCTGGCCGAGCGCGACCGGGTACGCGTCCGGGACGTCCTGGTGGCGGACGCCTCGCGGCGCACGACGGCGCTCAACGCGTACGTGTCCGGACTCGGCGCGACCCGCCGGATCGTCGCGTACGACACGCTGCTCGCCGCGGCCGAACCGCGCGAGGTGGAGCTGGTGGTGGCGCACGAGCTGGGCCACGTCAAACACCGGGACGTGCTGACCGGCACCGTGCTGGGCGCGGTGGGCGCGGCCGCGGTGGTGTGCGTGCTCGGCCTGCTCACCGGCTGGGGACCGCTGCTGTCGGCCGCCGGCGCGACGGACGCCGCCGATCCGCGCTCGCTCCCCCTGCTGGCCGCGTGCGCGGCGCTCCTGGGGGCGCTGTCCGGACCGGTACAGTGCGCGGTGAGCCGGCGGGTCGAGGCCCGGGCGGACCGACACGCACTCGAACTCACCTCGGACGCCGAGCAGTTCATCGCGATGCAGCGCAGACTGGCACTGGTCAACGTGTCCGATGTCGACCCGCCCCGGGTGCTTGAGCTACTGTTCGCCACTCACCCGAGTGCGACCCGTCGAATCGCCGCCGCCCGGGCCTGGCAGGCATCGGCCCGCTGAGCGGACGGGCGACAGCCGGGCACAGGGAAATTTGTTGTATGATGCAACAAATATTCGAGGAGGTAGGTGCGCCGTGCCCGGTCGCGAGACGTCGATCGAAACCATCCAGCGCGAGCTGACCGCCTTCGCCCGGCGGGCGCGGCACAAGGCGTCGCAGCTGCACCCGGACCTCTCCCTGGTCACCTACAGCATCCTCGACCTGATCAACGAGCGCGGGGGCTGCCGGGCCGCCGACGTCGCCTCGTACTTCATGCTCGACAAGTCCACCGTCAGCCGCCAGGTGGGCGCCCTGGAGAAGCTGGGGCTGCTGCGCCGCGAGACCGACCCGGAGGACCAGCGCGGCCAGATCCTGCGCGCCACGGAGGCCGGGCTGACCCTGCTGCGCGAGGCCAACGAGCAGCGCCGGATCTCCTTCACCGCGCGGTTCACCGACTGGTCGGACGAGGACGTCGCCCGCTTCGCCGACTACCTCGCCCGGTACGGCGCCCAGGACTGAGCCGCCCGGGCCGAACGCTCGGACCGGCTCGGACCGGCTCGGACCGGCTCGGACCGGGCGCGGACCGAACCCGCCCGGGCGGCCGGGACCGCCCCTTTCCGCCCCGGGGCCCTCCCGCCGGAATGCGGTCCACCGCCCGCACGGTGTACAGAGGAGAGGTGCCACTTCGGCAGCACCCCCGAGACCCGCGCCGGGTGTGGCGGCCCGACCGCCGCGCACTGACGGCGCTGCCGCTCGCACTGATCGCCGTGATCACCGTGGTCGACATCCTGTCGCCGCCGGAGATCCACCTCGGCCCGCTGCTGATCGTCGCCCCCGCGATCACCGCCTCCTTCGCCGGCACCCGGGCCACCGCCGCCGTCGCCCTCCTCTCGATCGCCGCCCTGGTCGTCATCGGCGGCCTGCGCGACGGGCTGACCACGGCCAACCACGAGGCGCAGATAGCCGCCCAGATCGTGGTCTCGGCGCTGATCGTCGGCCTGCGCGTGCTGCGTGACCGGCACGAACAGGAGCTGGCCCAGGTCCGCTCGGTCTCCGAGGCGGCCCAACGCGTCCTGCTGCGCCCGCTGCCGGACCGGATCGGGCCGCTGCACCTGGCCTCCGTCTACCTCGCGGCCGAGGCCGAGGCCCAGGTCGGCGGCGATCTGTACGCGGCGGCCCGGACCGCCACCGGCACCCGGCTGCTGGTCGGCGACATCCGCGGCAAGGGCCTGGCCTCGCTCGGCGACGCCGCCCTCCTGCTCGGCGCCTTCCGCGCGGCCGCCCACCTGCACGCCTCCCTGCCCGACCTCGCCGTCTACCTGGACGGCAGCGTCTGCTGGGACCTCGCCCAGCTGGGGATGCAGGGGCACGACGGCGACCCGGACGGGGGCGAGCCGACCGGCGACGCCGGCGAGTCGTTCATCACCGCGGTCATCCTCGACATCCCGGACGACGGCTCGGTGGTCCGCCTGATCGACTGCGGCCACCCGCCCCCGCTCCTGCTGCACGCCGGGGGCACCACCGCGCTGGCCGCCCGCAACCCCGCCCCGCCGCTCGGGCTCGGCGACCTGGGGCCGACCGAGTACGAGGTGGAGGAGTACCCGTTCCTCCCCGGCGACCGGCTGCTGATCTACACCGACGGCGTCATCGAGGCCCGCGACGCCCGGCGGCGCTTCTACCCGCTCACCGAGCGGGCCACCGCCTGGCACGACGAGCGCCCGGCCGTCCTCCTGCAGCACCTCCGCCGCGACCTGCTCGCGCACGTCGGCGGGCGGCTGGACGACGACGCGGCGATGGTCGCGGTGGAACGGCTGCCGGGAGACAGCCCGCGGGGCGCGTGACCGGCCGTCCGCCCAACTCCGCGCCGCTACCCTCCGGCCCCGGCGCTACGGCGTGTACGGCAGTTGCGGCACGTCGAAGCAGGTGGTCGTCATCGACGCCACCTGGGTGACCCAGCCGCCCCTGCCCGACTCGGCGGCGTCCTGCCAGCGGGCGGCGTTCAGACAGGCCCGGGCGAGCCCGGTCGGCGGGGGCTGCGGGACGAAGGAGGCCGGCAGGATCAGTCCGTGCGCGTCGTACGGCTCGGTCCGGTTCATGAAGCGCTCCACGCAGACCCGGGTGAGCTCGGCGCCGCACGGGTCCATCGCGTCGGCGAGCCACTGGGCGCCCGCCCAGCCCTCCAGCTCCCAGGCCGACAGCAGCGGCTCCCGGTCCGGGAGGTACCGCGCCATCGCGGCCCGGAAGTCCCGCACCGCCGGGTACCCCACGTCCTCGTAGTTCAGGCTCGACGCGGTCGCCCAGAGCGCGTTGCGGCAGGCGGGTGAGGCCTGGTAGTCGGTCCCGACGCTCTGGGACCAGTTCTGGACGTTGGTCACCTTCGCCGCCACCTGCGCCCCGGCCTCGTCCAGCGCCCGGCACAGGGCCGCGTTGCCCCGGGTGTCCATGGCGTCGAACAGCAGCTGCGAACCGTCGGCGCGCACGGCCGCCGCCACCGCCTGGAAGTTCGGCAGCGCGAAGTCCACCGTCTGCACCAGCACCCGGTAGCCCTCCGCCTCCAGTCCGGTCTTCAGCCGGGCGGCGTAGCGGGCGGAGTCGGCCTGGTTGTAGGCAACCACGGCGGCACTGCCCGCGCCAAGCCGCTCCTTGAAGAAACGGAACACCTCGGTGGTCTGGTAGAGCGTGCCGTTCCAGCCGACCGCGCGGCCGTCGCGCGGCGCGCTGCTGCCGTAGATGCCGTAGAGGTGCGGCCAGCGGTCGTACGCCGTGCCGATCGGCTGGCCCCCGACGTCCGGCACGCCCTTGCCGCTCACGTAGGACGCGCCCGCGTAGTCCAGGACGCTGCCGGAGACGAAGGCGAAGACGTGCTCCTGGTCGATCAGCCGGTGCACGCAGTCCTGGTTGCCGATGCCGCTGCCGCCGTCGTCGCAGGTGACCAGGCGGACGGTGCGTCCGTGCAGGCCGCCCCGGTCGTTGAGGGCCTGGAAGAAGGCCTGCGCACCGTAGCGCGGCCCGCTGAACACCTCGCTGCCGACGGGGCTGGTCAGCGAGGTGACGATGCCGATCCGGATCTCGGTCGCGGTGACCCCGGTGTCGGAGGCCGGGTTGCCGCCGGAGCCGGACCCCGGGCCCGAGCCTGAGCCCGAACCGGAGCCGGAGCCGGAGCCGGGCGGCTGGCCGGTCCCGCCGCCCTGGGTCGGGCGCCCGCTGAACGCGGACCCGGGCAAGCGGGTACCGCAGCCCGCCACGAGCAGCAGGACGAGCGCGACCACCGGCGCGAGGGCTGCGGCGGGCAGCCGACCGCTCGGCTGCCCGGGCCGCCGGCGCGCTCCGGCGGCCCGGTCGGACGGCGAGGCCGTCAGCTGCATCCGGGGATCGGCGTCCCGCCGGCACCGCCGGCCTGGGTGAGCAGGCCGCAGAGCGTGGAGCGGGCCACCTTCCACGTCCCGTTCTCCAGCACGGCCTGGCCGCTGGCACTGGGCTCGACCACGGTGCCCTGGAGGGAGAGCGAGTAGGTGACGGTGGCCTCGGTCGCCGAGGTGAACGCCACGTCCGTCACCTTGGCCTGCACCTGGCCGATCCTCGGGTCCTGCGAGAAGCCCTGGAGCACCGGGAGCAGCACGTCCCCGTTCTGGAGCAGCTTGGCCTTGTCGGCGATCGGGGTGGCCGGGTCGAAGAACTTCTCCCAGTTGGTGGTGACCTCCGTCCTGGCGGCCGCCGGATCGGCGGGCGCGGTACCGGTGGCACCGGCCGACGCCGAGCCGGAGGCCGAAGCGGACGCCAGCCCGGAGGCCAGGCTGGAGATCGCCGCGGAGACCGACGCCGCCGCGGACCCCAGGGCCGAGGACGGGGTCGTGGAGCCGGAGCCACTGCTGCTGCATCCGGCCGTCGAGCCCGCCAGCAGCACCACGAGCAGTACGCTCGCGGACCGCAGGACCAGGCCGCCGCCCCGACGGGTGCCGCGCCGACCGGTGCCGCCCCGACGGGTGCCCCGCTGCGTCACATGCATGGTGTTCCTCTCGCCGGGCGCCGTCACGAGCACTGCCCCGGATGCCTTCCCGGGTGCTTTCCCGGCGCTTTCCCGGGTGCCTCCCAGGGGCCTTCCCGGGCGCTTTCCCGGATCCGTCCCGGATGCTGTTCCAGGCCGTTCCTGGAAACGTCGCAGGTGACACCATGAAGGCGGATCCATGGACGAATCGCAATCCGAGGACGCGAGACCTCGTCACGCGAGGGAGCGGACGCCCGGGCGGGAGGTCCGACCGGCCCGGGGGGCACCCGAGTGGCTCGGCTGGGCCCTCGCGGCGACCGGGGCGGTCCTGTGCGTGCTGGGCTGGTACGGGGTCTCCGGCGAGGCCTTCGTCGAGCAGCAGATCCCCTACCTCGCCTCCTCCACCATCCCCGGCGCCGCGCTGGTCGTGGCGGGGACGGTCATGGTCGCCGTGCGCACGTCCGGCCGCTCCAAGTCCTCGCCGCCGCAGGGGGATCCGACGGACCTCCGGATCGAGCGGCTGTACGCCCTGCTGGTCGAACCGGCCGACCCGGCCGAAGCGGGCGCGGCCGACGAGGCGGCCGGCCGGACCGCGCCGAACGCGGGCGCCGCCGCCGGGCCGGGCCACCCGGACCGCCCCGACCCGCCGCCGCGCGCCGCCGCTCGGCTGGCCCTGCCCGAGGGCACGCTCTACCACCGCCCGGACTGTCCGCTGATCGCCGGCAAGCCCCGCGCCGAGCCGGTCGGCGCCGCCGCCGTCCGGTCCAGGGGGCTGACCGCCTGCGGGGTCTGCGAGCCACCGCGCCCCGGCGACCCCACTCCTGCGGGCGAATCCGCCCCGCCGAACGGCTGAGGCGGCCGATCGGATGACCGGCACGGCCGCGAACGACACACCCCTGAGCGACACGGCCCCGTCCGGGCCGGAGGCAGCCACGGCAGCGGGGGCGACGAACGGCGCACGCCCATGACCGACATGTCGTCCCTCGACCTCACCGTGGACCTCGCCCTCGCCGGACTCACTGTCGGCAGCGCGGCCGCGCTCAGCGGTATCGGCCTGGTGGTCTGCCACCGCGCCACCGGCGTGCTCAACATCGCCCAGGGCGCCCAGGCCATGGCCGTCGCCTACCTGCTGCGCGACCTGGTCGTGGTGCGCCACTGGCCGGTCTGGCCCGCCGTGGCGTTCTGCCTGCTGCTGGTCGCGCCCGCGCTCGGCGTCCTGCTGGACGTCCTGGTGTACCGCCCGCTGCAGCGGCGCGGCGCCGGTCCGGCCGAGACGATGGTGGCCGGACTCGGGGTGTTCGTGCTGCTCATCGGCGTGGTGGTGCTGCTCTGGGGCACGGCGCCGGTCGCCGGCGCCCCCTCGCCGTTCGGCGGCGCGCCGATCGCGCTGCCCGGCGGCCACACCCTGCGGCCCGACACCGTGGCGCAGCTCGGCGCCATCCTCGTGCTCTCCCTCGCGGTGGCCGCGACCGGCCGCTTCACCCGCTTCGGCCTGCAACTGCGCGCGGTGGTGGACGACCGCAGGCTCGCCGAGCTCGCCGGGGTGGACGCCGACCGGGTGTCGGCGGCCGGCTGGGCGTTCGGCTCGTTCACCGCCGGACTGGTCGGCGTCGCGCTGGCGCCGTACCTGCTGCTCGACCCGTACGGGCTGCCGCTGCTGGTGATGGAGACCATGGCGGTCGCGGTGGCGGCCCGGCTGCGGAGCATCCCGGTGGCGGTGGCGACGGGCCTCGGCCTCGGCGTCGTGCAGGCCGAACTGACCCGGCTGCGCCCCGCGGGCCAGCTGCTGCCGCTGGTCCAGGCGGTGCAGGCCAACCTGTTCGTGATCGCGCTGCTCGTCGCCGCCCTGCTGGCGGGGCCCCGGATCCCGGGCGGCGAGCGGAACCGGGGCGGTGGGCGGATCCCGGGCGGCGGTCGGATCCCGGCTGGCGGGCGGACCCCGGCCGGCGGGCGCGCGGCCCTGGCGGTCTGCCTGGTCCTGGCGGTCTGCCTGGTCCTGCTCCTGCTGCCGCTCGGCTTCCGCGCCGACGACCTGCGCGGCGCGCTGGCCGTCCCGGCCCTCGCCCTGGTGCTGCTCTCGATCGTGGTGGTGACCGGCTACGGCGGCCAGATCTCGCTCGGCCAGGCCGGGTACGCGGGGATGGGCGCGCTCGGCACGGGGCTGCTGATGTCGGGGCGGATCCCGGGCCTCGCGGCGCTGCCCGCCGTGCCCGCCCTGCTGCTCGCGGTCCTGGCCACCGCCCCGCTGGGGCTGCTGACCGGCTGGCCGGCGATCCGCCGCCGGGGGCCGGCGCTGGCGCTGGTGACCTTCGCGGTCGGCACGGCGATGAGCCGGTTCGTCTTCCAGCAGCCGTACGCGACCTCCGGGCTCAGCCTCGACCGGCCGGACTTCCTGGCGGGCGACCGCGCCTTCTACCTCGCCGAGCTGGTGCTGCTGGGGGCGGGCCTGGTGGCGGTGCGCGGACTGCACCGGGGGCGGCTCGGGCGGGCGCTGACGGCGATGCGCGACCACGAGCCGGGCGCGGTCGCGGCCGGTGTGGACGTACCGGGGCTGAAGCTGTTCGCCTTCGTGGTGGGCGCCGCGCTGGCCGCGCTCGGGGGCGGGCTGATGGGGCTGGCCGGGCGGGCGTTCGACCCGGCCGCCTTCGATCCGGTGCGCGGGCTGCTCTGGTTCGCGGCGGTGGTCGTGGCCGGCGCGGACAGCGCGCTCGGCGCGGTCCTGGCCGCCGCCCTGCTGATCGGCCTGGACGCGGGCACCGTCGCGGGGGTCTCGGCGGTCGCGGTCGGTGTCCTCGCGGCGGCGATCGGCCGGCTCCCGGGCGGGCTCGCGGGCCTGGCCGTCCGCCTCCCCCGCCGCTCGCCTCCGCCGCCGCGACCGCTCCCGCCGGTCCGCCTCAGCCCCGCCGGCCGCCGCGCCCGGGCCCTGATCGGCGCCCGCCGACCGGGCCCCTCCGGCGAGGCGGGACCGTGAACCACGCCGACCCCCGTTCCGGTCCCCGCGCCCGTCCCCGCAGCGACCCGAGCGCCGACCCCCGAGCCGCCCGGCTGACCGCCCGGGGCGTCGTCCGGCGCTACGGCGGGATCGCCGCGGTGGCCGGGGTGGACCTGAGCGCGCCGCCGGGGCGGATCACCGCCCTGATCGGGCCGAACGGGGCGGGCAAGAGCACCCTGTTCGACTGCCTGGCCGGGACCGCCCGCCCGGACGCCGGCCGGGTGCTGCTCGGCGGTCGGGACGTCACCCGGCTGGCCGCGCACGCCCGGGTGCGGCTGGGCCTGGCCCGGACGTTCCAGCAGATCGCCGTCTTCCCGACCCTCTCGGTGGCGGACAACGTCCGGATCGGCGCCGAGCAGCAGCGCGGCCGCAGCCGGGGCCGCGACGTCCGGGCGGTGGAGGCGGACACCGCGCGCGCCCTCGCGCTCCTGGACCTGCGGGGCCTCGCGGCGCAGCCCGCGGGCGACCAGCCGACCGGGGTGCTGCGCCTGGTGGAGCTGGCCCGGGCGCTCGCGGGCGGCCCGCGCGTCCTGCTGCTGGACGAGCCGGCGGCCGGTCTGGACACCGTGCAGACCAGCCGTCTGGCCGCCGTCCTGCGCGGCCTCGCCGACCGGGGCATGGCGCTGCTGCTGGTGGAACACGACGTCGACCTGGTCGCCGAGCTGGCCGACACGGTCTACGCGATGGCCGACGGGCACGTGGTGGCGAGCGGCCCGACGGCCTCGGTGCTGGCCGACCCGCGGGTCGCCCGGGCCTGGGGCGGGGCGGCTCCGGAGGCGGGTGACAACTGACAGCTCCCAGCTTCCCGACTTCAGGTGTCCCACTTCAGGTGTCCGACTTCAGGCTGTCAGACCGCAGCCGGTACTCCCGAGCCCACCCCCGCCCCCGACCCGACCGGAACGCCCATGCCCATCGAAGCCGCCCTCCACGACGCCCGCGTCCGCTACGGCCCCCTGGAGGCGCTGCACGGCGTGGACCTGGCCTTCCCGGCCGGCCGCGTCACCCTGCTCCTCGGCCGCAACGGCGCCGGCCGGACCAGCGTGCTGCACGCCCTGGCCGGCGTCGTACGGCTGTCGGCCGGGCGGGTGACGTGGCAGGGGCGGGACGTCACGGCGCTCGGAGCGCGTCAGCGGGTGCGGCTCGGAGTGGCCCTCGTACCGGCCGAACGCGCGGTCTTCGCCTCCCTGACCGTGGCCGAGCACCTCGACCTGGCCGCCGGGGCAGCCGAGGCGTCCGGGACCGTCAGGCGCCGGGGCGACCCCTCCGAGGTCATCGACCGCTTTCCGGAGCTGGCTCCCCTGCTCACCCGCCCGGCCGGCACGCTCTCCGGAGGTCAACAGCAACTCGTCGCGGTGTCACGGGCGTTGATCACCCGACCGCGCCTCCTCCTGCTCGACGAACCGGACCGCGGCCTGGCTCCCGCCGTCGCCGCCCGGCTGCACGCCCACCTGCTGGCGGACGCGGACACCGAGGGCCGGACGGTCGTGGTGACCGCGCAGTCGCTCCCCCGCAGCCTGGCCGGCGCGGCCGTGGTCCACGTGCTGCACCGGGGCGAGGTCGGCTTCTCCGGCGAGCCCGCGGAGCTGGCCGCCGGCCGCCCTGCCTCGGCGCCGTGACCGGGACCCGCCCGCGTCCAAAGCTGGTACTAGGTTCACCATGAGATCGGGTACAGGTTTCATGGCACCGTCCTCCTGTCGTGCCCTAGCGTCATGCCATGACGATTCCAGCTGGACTGAGACGCACGGTCCTCCGGGCGCAGCGGGACACCGGCTTTCTCGCCGCCGGTGTGCTGCCGCACCTGGCGCTGGTGCCCGTGTGGGCCTGGGCGGCGACGACTACCGCCAGGACGGGGAACTGGCTGCTCACGGTTCCCGTGTCGGCCGTCCTGGTCCTGCTCGGGACGCCGGTGCTGACGGCGGTTCAGCGGGTTCGCTACCGGGTGCTCATCGGTGTGGACGTCCCCCGGCTCACCCCCACCGCGCCGGAACAACGGACGTGGGCCTCGACCGCCCGGTGGCTCGCTGCGACGCGGCCCTGGCGCAAGGTCGGCTACCACCTCCTGCTGGGTCCGCTGCTCGCGCTGCTGGAGCTGCTGGTGCTCGCGGTGGCGGCGGCGGGCCTGGCGGGCGCCATCGCCTACGCCTGGGCATGGGCGCTGCCGACCGGAATCCACCAGGGCTGGCTCGGCTACCTGGCCCAGCTGCCGGCCTACACAGCGGCTGGACTCCTCCTCCTGTGCGCCCTGCCCTGGACCGCGCGGGCAGTGGCCCGGGCCGAGGCGCGACTGGCGTCGGGCCTGCTCGGGCCCAGCCGGGCGCAGCGGCTCCAGGAGCGGGTCGATCAGCTGGCCGGGAGCCGGACCGACTTGATCGAGGCCGTCGACGCGGAGCGCCGCCGGATCGAGCGCGACCTGCACGACGGCACCCAGCAGCGGCTGGTGTCTCTCGCGGTCAACCTGGGTCTGGCCATTGCCACCCGCCCGGACCTGCAGAGTGATGCCCGCGAGGTGATCGCGAGGGCGCACCTGGAGGCGAAGGAGGCGATCGACGAACTCAACGACCTGGTGCGGGGGCTGCACCCGGCCGTGCTCGAAGACCGGGGTCTGGACGCGGCGTTGTCCGGGCTGGCTGCCCGCACGCCCCTGCCGGTGCGGCTGCGGGTCGATCTGGAGGAGCGGGTGACGCCCGACGTGGAGTCGGTCGCGTACTTCGTGATCTCCGAGGCGCTGACCAATGCGACGAAGCACGCCGGCGCGATGCGTGCAGAGGTGACAGTCCGCCAGGTCGGCGAGGTGCTGCGAGTACGCGTGACCGACGACGGGCTGGGCGGTGCCGACGCCGCCGCCGGCACGGGGCTGACCGGGCTGGCCAAGCGGGTCGGCTCGCTCGACGGGGCCTTCCACGTCAGCAGCCCGGTCGGCGGGCCCACCACCATCACCGCGGAGCTGCCGTGCGCGCGGTGATCGCCGAGGATTCGGTGCTGTTGCGGGTCGGCCTGATCAAGGTGCTGGAGATGGGCGGGTTCCAGGTCGCCGCGGAGGCCGACGACGCGGAGGGGCTGTTGGCGGCGGTGGCGGAGCACCGGCCCGACCTGGCCCTGATCGACGTCCGGATGCCGCCCGACTTCACCGACGAGGGGGTGCGGGCGGCGATGGAGATCCGTCGGCGCTGGCCGGGGACGCCGGTGGTGCTGCTTTCGCAGTACGTGGAGGAGCGGTACGCGGCCGACCTGCTGTCGGCGAACACCAGCGGTGTGGGCTATCTGCTCAAGCAGCGGGTCGCCGATGTCGCCGACTTCGTGGCGGCGCTCCGGCGGGTGGCGGACGGGGGCACGGCCCTGGACCCGCAGGTCGTCGCCCAGTTGCTGCTGCGGCGCGACAGCGACCCGCTCGCGCGGCTGACCCCCCGCGAACGGGAGGTGCTCGGCCTGATGGCCGAGGGGCGCTCCAACGCCGGCATCGCGCAGGCGCTGGTGGTCAGCGAGAGCGCCGTGGCGAAGCACATCAACAACATCTTCGCCAAGCTCGACCTGCCCGTGGTCGACGCGGACCACCGCCGCGTCCTGGCCGTGCTGCGGTTCCTCGGAGCGTCCCGGGCCTGAAGCAACCAACGACCACCGCGCCGAGGGCCTACTGCGCCAGGTACCCGCCGTCCACCGGCAGCACCACCCCGGTGATGAACGAGGCCTCGTCCGACGCCAGGAACAGCACGGCGGCCGCCACCTCGGCGGGCGTGCCCAGCCGCCCCATCGGGTGCAGCTTCTCGATCGCCTCCAGGTACGCGGGCCCGCCCGGCTCGTCCCGCAGGCGGCTCACCCGCTCGGTGGTGATCGTCCCGGGGGCGACGGCGTTGACCCGGATCCCCCGGTCCGCCCACTCCACCGCCAGGTGCTTGGTCAGCCCGGAGGCGACGAACTTCGCGGGCCCGTACACCGACTGGCCCCGCTGCCCGGCCTCGCCGGAGATGGAGGAGAGGCAGACGATCGCGCCGCCGGAGCCACCGGAACCACCGCCGGTCATCGCCTCCACCGCGTACTTGCAGGTGAGGAACATCCCGCGGCCGTCGACTGCCATCACCCGGTCCCAGTCCTCGGCCTCCGCCTCGGTGATCTCCATCAGCGGGATCACGCCCGCGTTGGCCACCAGCACGTCGAGGCGGCCGTGGCGTTCGACGGCGGCGCGGATCATCCGGCGGGCGTCGTCCGGTTGCGCGACGTCGCCGACCACCGTGCTGACGGCCTGCGGCAGTTGCTCCGCCAGCCGCCGCAGGCCCTCGGCGTCGATGTCCGTCGCGACGACCAGCGCGCCCTCCCGGGCGAAGCGTTCGGCCACCGCCCGGCCGATGCCGCTCGCCGCACCCGTGACCACACACGACTTGCCGGCCAGTCGCCCGGCCCCTGCTTCAGCGTTCACGGCCCCGACGATACCGAGTACCCGTCAGAAAGCCCGGCAGGTCGCCCAATCCCCCTGCCCGCCACCCCTGCCCGCCCCCGCCGCCCGCTCAGCCGGCGACCAGCACGATCTTCCCGCGCAGGTGCCCGTGCTCGCTCACCCGGTGCGCCTGTGCCGCCTCCGCCAGCGGGAACACCCGGTGCAGCGGCAGCCGCAGTGTGCCCGCCTCGTGCAGCTCAAGCGCGGCGGCGAGCGCCGGGCCGGTGTAGTGGGTGGTCTCCTGGCCCTCGGTGAAGCGCACCCCGTACTCGGCGGAGCCCGCCCAGTCGGCGATGGTGAGCACGTTCTCCGCACCCCCGGCCAGCTCGACGGACAGCGGGAGGACCCCGCCCTGGCCCGCCGCGTCCAGCACCCGGTCGATCCCCTCGGGCGCGGCGGCCCGCACCCGCTCGGCGAGCCCGTCACCGTACGCCACCGGAGTCGCGCCCAGCTCGCGCAGGTGGCCGTGGTTGGGCTCGCTCGCCGTGCCGATCACCCGGATCCCCCGCGCACGGGCGAACTGCAGCAGCACCGTGCCGACCCCGCCCGCCGCGCCGTGCACCAGCAGCGTCTGCCCGCTCCGCACACCCAGCAGGTCCAGCGCCCGCCAGGCCGTCTCGGCGGCCACCGGGATCGCGGCGGCCTCCTCCCAGCTCAGCGAGGCCGGCCTGCGGACCAGCTCGGTGGTGTCCAGCAGCGCGTGCTCGGCGTACGCGCCGGCGACGGTCCGGCCGAACACCTCGTCTCCCGGCCGCACGTCCGTGACGCCCTCGCCGACCGCCTCGACCACGCCCGCCGCCTCGTACCCCGGCACATGGGGGAACTGCACCGGGAACAGCGCGGTCATCGCACCGCTGCGCACCTTGTGGTCCACCGGGTTGACGCCCACCGTGCGGACGGCGATCCGCACCTGGCCGGGGCCCGGGGCGGGCAGGTCGATCGCGAGCGGGCGCAGCACGTCCGCGTCGCCGTACCCGGTGAAGCCGATGGCCTTCGTCATGAGTCCCACAGTCCTTCGCTGGTCGGGGAGTTCGTTCCTTGACGCCTCCAGCCTGGCCTCCGCACGGCCGCCCACCGGCCCGCCGTTCGGACGGTTCCACCCGGCCGAACGGCCAGGCCCGTGCGCGGGCCGCCCGGTTAGGGTGAAAGGCATGGCGGATGACCGGGGGGATCGCATGGCGGACGGTACGACGACGGGCGCGGTACCCGGCACCGCGCCCACCCGGACCGGCTGGGCCGGCCCCGAGGACGCGCTGGCCCGCGCGGTGGAGGTGCTGCGGGCGCCGCGGCCCGCCATCCTGCGGCGGCTCTCCGAGGTGCTCGCCGACCTCGCCCCGCACACCGCGATCGCCCAGCTCAGCGGCGTCTGCACGCACTCCCCCACGAACTCCTACGGCCGCCCCGGGCTGGCCGGGCGGATCACCAGCCTGGAGCTGGGCCGGCTGGCGGGGTCGGTCCGGCCGGGGCGGCCCTGGCAGGGCGAGGCGGTGCTGGCCGGTTCAGCCCGCCCGGCGGTCGCCGTGTCGGCGGCGCCCGCGGGCACCAACGGCGCACTGCTCGTCCTGGTCAGGGAGGCCGGTGGGCCGCCGCTGCCCGAGTCGGCGCTCACCGTCCTCCAGCAGCTGTGGGAGCTGGTCACCACCCACTCCCACCACCGCGCCAGCGACGCCGCGCCGCTGCACGCGGCCGCCTCCCGCGCCTCGGCGGGCGCCCGGGCCCGGGCGATCGCCGAGCTGACCGGCACGCACGCCTCGGCGCTGTCCGCGATCCTCGCCACCCTGCGCTCCGCCGCGCTGGACGACGCCACCGCCCGCCGCAGCGCCACCGAGCTCGCCGTCTCCTCGCTGCTGGAGCTGCGCGCCGGTGCCGACCTCGACCGGGAGTTGAGCGAGGAGCCCGTCGACACCGCCTTCGCCCGCCTCGCCGACGAGCTGCGCCCGCTGCTGCGGCACGGGCCCGTCCGGCTCGACCTGCTGCCGCCCGCGGTCGCCGCGGCCACCACGGCCGCTTCCGCCGCCCCGCGGATCCCGGCCGACACCGCGCACACCGCCCGGGCGGCCGTCCGCTCCGCCGTCCTGGCCATGCTGGAGCAGGACGACCTGACCCGGCTGCACGTGAGTTGGCAGCTGGTGGAGGACACCCTGCGCGCGGTGGTGCGCGACGACGGACCGGGGCTGCTCGCCGCCGAGGCGCTCGCCGTGCACCGGACGGCGGACCGGGTCGCCGCGCTCGCGGGCCGGCTGACCGTGGACGCCGTGCCGGGTTGGGGCACCACCGTCACCGTGGACCTGCCGCTCAACACCCCGGCGCCGGTCGCCGCCGACCCCCTGGACGGGCTCCAGCCCCGGGAGTCGGAGGTCCTCGACCAGCTCGCCCAGGGCCGCCGCAACCGGGAGATCGCCCTCGCCCTGCACATCAGCGAGTCCACGGTGAAGTTCCATGTCGCCAACATCCTGGCCAAGTTGGGCGTCGCCTCACGCGGCGAGGCGGCCGCGCTCGCCCACCGCGCCGGGCTGCCGACCCCCAGCACGCTCCACGCGGCGTCCTGACGCCCGGAGCCGGGCACGCACACCCCCGCCCGACGCCGCCCGGGCTGGACGTGAGCGACGTCGACCGTTGGCCCGGAGCGTCCGTGACGGCCCCCCCTGCCGGACGTTCCGCCAGGAGGTGTGCCAGGCAGCCGATCAGGCCAGGTGAGTGAACCTCGCCGAGCAGGCGGGTGACGGCCGTGACCTCGCGGACGGGCCGGCTCCCGGCCCCGGCGAACGGCCGAATCGCTTGCGCCCCAAGGCCGGTGCCGGCCCGGCCGGTACCCGGAACGCGCCTGTGCGGCCGACTTCGCCGACTCCTCCGATGTGCTCGAATTCCGTCGAATTCGGGCACCGCGCCCGGAGCAGCACCCGAGGAGACCCATGAGCCGCACCGTTCCCTCCAAGCGCGCACTCGCCCTCGTCCTGGCCGGGACGGTGGTCGGCGCGGCCGCCGCGCTGAGCGTGCCCGCTCTGGCGGACACCCAGGCCCCCGGCGGCTCCCACCGTGCGACCCGGGCCGCCCAGGTGCCGGACCTCACCATCGACCCCACGGGCACCTCCGACCTCGGCGGCGTCCCGCAGGGGATCGGCAACGCCTTCGGCAGCCGGGCCGTCATCAAGGCGAGTGCCGACGGCAACGCCATCGGCACCGCGTACGGCGTCTGCGCCAAGGACGCGCTCGGCGACGAGCAGGACCAGGTGATCTGCACCAGCATTCTCAAGTTCGACGACAAGAACCAGATCTCACTGTCCGCCGTCATGCCCGTCCCCCACGAGGGAGCCAAGGCGCAGCTGTTCGACGCCGTCGTCACCGGGGGCTCCCTCGCCTACGAGGGCCTCACCGGCGAGGCCCACTTCACGCCCCGCAGCGACGGCGCCTACGACGTGAGCTTCAGCTGAGCCCTCGCGCCACACCGCGCCCCGGCCCACCAGGGCCGGGGCACCGGTCGCCCGCCGGCCGGTCGGCACTGCCAGCCGCTACAGGGCCGCCTGCTTCAGGGTGCGCCCGAGGAGGGGGGGTAGATTGTCCCAATGGCGCTGCAGTGCGGCGGGGTTGAAGGCGTCGGTGTCAGACATGGTGAACCCGTGGACGGTGCCGGGGTAGATCTCGGAGGTGTAGCCGACACCCGCGGCATCCAGGGCCCGGTCGAGCTCGCCGAGCGCCGCGGGCGTCATGTCGGATTCGGCGTGGCCGAGGTAGGCCTCGGCGGTGAGGCGGTGCAGGCTGTCGGGCAGCAGCGCGTCCAGCAGCTCACCCGCGGGCACCGTACCTTCAGGAGAAACTCGAAGGCGCCCGATCCAGGCCTCGCTCCGCCGAGAAGCCCGTCGCCGACCTCGGAGTCCGGCCACAAGAGCTGAGCCGAGCCGCACCCGTGATCGAAGGTCAGCCCTGGCGGGCAGGCCTCGAAGAGGACCTTGCGGACTCTCCCGCCGGGCCGGTCGGTCGCGGCCGGCCGACCGTCCCCGGGCGCTCGGCCAGCCGGGCCATCTGGCGGCGGCTCAGCTCGACGGTGCGGCGCATGTGCCGCAGCAGGACGGCGAGGTCGGCCTCGTCGTCCTCCTGGAACATCTCCGCCCAGTCGGCGCCCAGATCCCGCCAGACGGCGTTGAACCGCTCCAGTGACTCGGGCACCACCTCGACCAGGACGCGCCTGCGGTCCCGGTCGTCCCGCCGCCGGGTGACCAGGCCGGCCTTCTCCAACCGGTCGACCAGCCTGGTCGCCGAGCCGCTGGTCAGGCCGGTCATGTCGGCGATCCGCCCGGTGGTGACCGGCCCGCCTTCGAGGGTGAGGAGGTTGAGGCACTGCAGGTCGGTGGGGTGCATACCGAGGTGGTCGGCGACGGCCTGGTTGAACAGGACGTACGAGGCGAGGTAGCGGCTGGACTCGGGCCACAGCTCCGCCAGCAGGTCGTCGCGCGCCATGGGCCGGGCCTCGCTCTCTCGTGTCTCCGGTGTACCCACATTCTATACGGTCTCGAAGTAAACAGTTGCGCCGCGCAGGCAATCCGCCCTACATTTATCTGCATGACGCAGATATCAACGACTTCCCCCGACCCGATCGCCCCGGCCCCGACCGCCCCGGTCGCCGTGACCGGCGCCACCGGCGCCCAGGGCGGCGCCACCGCCCGCGCACTGCTGCGCCTCGGCCTCCCGGTCCGTGCCCTCACCCGCGACCCCGCCGGACCGGCCGCCGCCGCCCTGCGCACGCTCGGCGCCGAGGTGGTCCGGGCCGACTTCGACGACCCCGCCTCACTGGCCGCCGCCCTCGACGGCGCCGGAGCCCTGTTCGCGATGTCCACGCCGTTCGGCAGCGACCTCGACACCGAGGTCCGCCAGGGCGAGGCCCTGCTCGACGCGGCCGCCGCGGCCGGCGGGGTGCGGCACATCGTCCTCACCTCGGCCACCAACGCCGACCGGTCGACCGGCATCCCGCACTTCGACACCAAGTGGCGCCTGGAGCGCCACCTGGCCGCCCTCGACGTGCCGTGGACGGTGATCGGCCCCGGCGTCTTCATGGACAACTACACCAACGACTGGACGCTGCAGTCGCTGCGCGAGGGCGTCCTCCACCTGCCGATGCCCGCCGACCGGCCGCTGCCGCTCATCGCCGCCGCCGACATCGGCGCCTTCGCGGCCCTCGTGCTGTCCCGCCCCGAGGAGTTCGCCGGGCAGCGGATCGACATCGCCTCCCAGTGGCGCACCCCCGAGCAGATCGCCGCCGCCATCGCCGCGGCGAGCGGCCGCGACATCCGCCTCGAGGAGGTGCCGCTGTCCGTCGTCGCCGGCTACTCGGAGGACCTGGCCGCGATGTTCCGCTACTTCCAGGAGACCGGCCTGGACGTGGACGTCGACGCCCTGCACGCGCGGTACCCGCAGACCGGCTGGCACACCGTCGAGGCCTGGGCCGCCGAGCAGTCCTGGGACCTCGGCCCCGCATAGCAGAGCGCGTAGCCGAGGCCCCCTCGCAGGCTCCCCTGCTACTCGGAGGCACCCCGCTCGTACGTGAGGAAGACCGCGCCGCCCGGGAGGACGGTGTGGCCGGCGAGCTCCCAGGCGCGGGGCTCGAAGGCCGCGGCCCGCCCGAAGAGGGGTATGCCGGAACCGACGGTCAGCGGGCTGAACTTGACGATCAGGCGGTCGATCTCGCCGTACAGCGCGCCGGCCAGCTCCCCGCCGCCGACCAGCCAGATGTCCTTGCCCTCCTCCGCCTTCAGCTCCCGCACCCGCGCCACCGGGTCGCCGGCGACGAGCTCGACGCCGGTGTCCGGGCTCTCGGCGAGCGTCCGGGAGAAGACCAGGTGCCTGAGGTGGGGGTAGGCGTCGGTCACGCCGGCCGCGAGGCCGACCTCGTAGCTCCTGCGGCCTTCGACCACCGTGTCGAACCGGGTGCCTTCGACCGTGACACCGAGCGCGGCCCGGGCCGGGCCGGGCAGGGTCTCGGGGTACTCCTCGATCAGGTGCTGGATGTAGTCCCCGGAGGGGGACCAGAAGCCACCGGGGCCGGTGGGGTCGGAGCCGTCCGGCCCGGCGATGAAGCCGTCGAGGGTGGCGGCGATGAAGTGGACGAGCTTGCGCAAGTAGGGTCCTTCTGAGGATCGGTCGCTGGACCGTGGCGGGGTGGGCGGCCCGGGTTCGGGCGCCACCGGGGTACTACCGGTAGTGCGTTGTCAGGTGGCGGGGAACGGGCCGACGATGCGCTCCACCGCCCGCGCGACCAGTTCGTCGCGCTCGGCGTCCGTGAAGACGTCCGGCAGGGTGAGCTGCTCGACGACCAGCCAGTTCATGGCCAGGTACATCAGCAGGACGGCGGCCGCACCGCCCGGCAGGCCCGCGGCCTCGTGCCGGGCGACGTTCTCGTCGATGTCGGCGCGGACCCGCTCGGTGAGCAGCGTCCGCAGCTCCGGCCTCCTGGTGGCCTCCAACCGGAGCTCCAGCAGCGCCAGATGGCCGGACCGGAAGGCCGCGACCCGGTCGACGCTCCCCCGCAGCATCGCGCCGTACGAGGCGGCGTCCAGCGCCCGGTCGAACAGCTCGGTGATGACGCCCTCGTCGGGCCTGAGCCGCTCGTAGACGCGGACGCCGGCCTGGACGAGCAGGTCGTCGCGATTGCGGAAGTAGTTGGACGCGGTGCCGATGGGCACCGCCGCCTCCTTGTCGACGGCGCGCAGGGTCAGACCGCGCGCGCCCTCCCGGGCGAGCACCTCGATGGCGCCGTCGAGCAGCGCGGCCCGACGGGCCGGATTCTGACGCATCTCGCTCTCCTTCCCCGCTCCGAAGTACGCAAAGTAAAGCACTGCACCTGAAGTACGTCAACTGCAGTGGTTAGCCTCACGCACCCGCCTCCCGCACCCGCCTCTCGGCAGGGCCCCTCGGCGGGACAAAATCCCATCGGGCGCGAACTTTTGACATATAGTCCGATCAAGGTTTTTGTGAGCACGTTCAGGAACTGGGGGGCCGGTGTACCGTCACCGTGTCATGATCTCCGCTGCCGTCGTTGCGGCAGCCGTCAGCTTTGTACCCGCCACGGCTCAGGCGGCTCCGGCCGCCGGCCCCGGCCGGGCCTCGACCGCCAACTCCCCGGCCCTGGCGGCCGGTTCCGCGCAGGGCGCCACCGCGCCGGACGCCACCGCACAGGCGGCCGCCGCGCAGGAGGCGGGCAAGGCGGCCGACGCGGCCGCCAGGCAGACCGCTCGGGAGGCCGCCGCACAGGACGTGGCCGCGAAGGCCGCCAAGGCCAAGGCGGCCAGGGCCGCGGCCCCGAAGGCGACCGCCGAGTCCGACGCTTCGGCACCCGCGCAGCAGAGCAGCTTCTTCGACGTGGGGATGGGGACCATCGCCCGCTACGCCCACACCATCGGCCTGGCGACCTCCGTCGCCACCGACCTGCCCGACAGCTACGCCCAGTACGACGTCGACTGGGGCGACGGCACCGTCGTCCGCGACATCGGCAAGTCCAGCGAGTTCATGTACTTCGATCACAAGTACGCCGAGGTCGGCACCCACACGATCACGATCAAGGCCACCGACGTGATGTCCCGGGTGACGTCCGTCACCACCAAGGACGTCGTCGTGGACGGCTCCGAGTTCACCCCGCACGCGCCCACCCGGCTGCTGGACACCCGGGACGGCACCGGCACCGCGGCAGCCGGCCAGGTCGCCCCGTACGGCACGGCCCGGGTGAAGGTCACCGGCAACTCCGGCATCCCGGCCGGGGTGACCGCCGTGGCCCTGAACATCACCGCCACCAACACCTCGGCGGGCGGCCACATCACCGCGTACGCCTCCGGCAAGGCGGCGCCGACCACCTCGAACGTCAACTTCGCGACGGGGCAGACCGTGCCGAACCTGGCGATCGTGCCGGTCGGCGAGGACGGGTACGTCGAACTCGCCAACCGCAGCGAGGGCGCGGTGGACCTGCTCGCCGACGTGACGGGCTACTTCACCCGTTCCGCCGCGGCCGGGTACACCTCCGTCAAGCCGTCCCGGCTGGTCGACACCCGGGAGGGGCTGGGCGCGGCCAGGGGACAGGTCGCCGCCCAGAGCACCTTCGACGTCCGGATCGCCGGCCAGGGCGGGCTGCCGGCCGCGGGCGTCACGGCCGTGGCCCTCAACGTCACGGCGACCGACCCGAAGGGCGCCGGCCACCTGACCGTGTTCCCGAGCGGTCAGCAGGCGCCGACCACGTCGAGCCTGAACTTCACCGCCGGGCAGACGGTCGCCAACGCGGTGATCGTGCCGGTCGGCCCGGACGGCCGGATCAGCATCCGCAACGGCGCCTGGGACCCGGCCGACGTGATCGTGGACGTCACCGGCTACTACAGCGCCGACGGCAAGGCCGCCTACCTGCCGGAGGAGCCCCGGCGGCTGTACGACTCGCGGCCCTACCGCCTGTCGCTCGCCGGTCAGGACTACTACCACCAGACCGTGTGGACGTCCGGCATGGCGCTGGAGGCCCTCGTCCTCAACGCGACGGTGACCAACACGCAGGGCGGCGGCTACCTCTCGGTCGCCGCGGACCCGAACACGATCGACGACTACATCGGCGGCAAGGCCGTCCGGCCGACCCCGCCGGACTCTTCCGTCCTGAACTGGACGAAGGACGCCACCGTCGCCAACCTGGTGCAGGCGGGCACCGGCAGCACGGCCGTCATCGACTTCTGGAACCGGGGCTGGCAGCCGACCGACCTGATCGTCGACCTGTTCGGCATGTACGACAAGAACTGACGCCCCACCCGCGCCCCTTGGCGCGGCACACACCGCGCCGCACACACCGGCCGCTCGCCCCTCAACTCAAGGGGCGGGCGGCCGTCGCCGTCCCGGCCCTGGTCCCCGCCCTGGCCGGGCAGGACCTACCCGTGGCGCCTCGGTCCGCGGCGGTCGCGGTAGCGGTCGCACGGGCACGTCCGCCCGTTGGGCGACAGCTCGCCGACGTCGAAGTCCTCCCCGCCGCACGGGCCCGTCCCGTCCTCGTGGTCGGTGCGCTGGTGCCTGCAGTCCCGGCACCACGTGGTCGGCGCGCCGAGCATGAAGAGGACCCACACCAGGACGAACGACCCGATGACGAGCACCGGAAGGACCGCCATCGGTACCAGCTCCCTCCGGCCGCGCCGCCGTCCCGGGCCGTCCCCCGGGCCGGCGCCGGCACTCCGAGCGCACCCCTGCGCGATACGGGTGCCGCGCTTCTGGCCTACAACGCGCAGGACCGCGACCGGAGTTCCACCCGCCGGATCGACACCCCGGGATCGACACCCCGGGACGGGCACCCCCGGGTGACTCACCCGGAGGCCGACGCCCCCTCCTCGCCGACGCCGTCGAGCAGCAGCCTCGCGGCCACCGCCGCCCCGTCGGCGCGGAACGCGCCCGCCACGGCGGCCGCCCGGACCCGGGTCTCCGGGGTCAGGGCCGCCCCGAGCGCGGCCGACAGCGACTCGACGGTCGGCGTCGGGCCGTCGTGTGCCGCACCGATGCCCAGCTCGGCCACCCGGCCCGCGAAGTACGGCTGGTCCGCCCCCTGCGGTACCACCACCTGGGGCGCACCGGCCCGGGTGGCCGTCGTCGTGGTGCCCGCGCCGCCGTGGTGCACGACGGCGGCCACCCGGCGGAAGAGCGCCTGGTGGTTGACCTCGCCGACGACGAAGCAGTCGTCCCGGTCCCCGGTCAGGGCGAGGCCGGCCCAGCCGCGGGAGACGACAACCCGGCGGCCCTGCGCGCGGACGGCCTCGGCGACCACCCGGGCGACGTCCTGCGGATCACGCATCGGGATGCTGCCGAAGCCCACGTACACCGGTGCCGAGCCTGCGTCCAGGAACGCCACCAGCTCGGCGGGGAGCGGGCGTTCGTCCGGCAGGACCCACGCGCCGGTCTGCAGCACGTCGAGGTCCGCCGGCTGCTGCCACGGGGCCAGCACCTGGTCGGCCGCCAGCCACGGCCGGTCGGTGAAGACGTGGTCGCGGACGTTGTCCACCGGCGGCAGGCCGACCGACGCCCGGTGGGTGTTGACCGCCTCGCCGAACACGTCCTGCGCGTCCTGGACGTCCCGCTCCCACAGCACCAGGTTGTCGGTCACGTCCGCGGGGAGCGGCCGGCCCGGCCGCGGCATCGGCGGGTGGTGCGGCGACGGCAGGCTGACCGGCTGGTAACTCGCGTACACGTAGCGGATGCCCAGCTTCTCGGCGACCGCCCGCACCCCGGCCGCCGCCGGCACCAGGCCGGTCGCCAGCAGCACGTCGCACCCCTCGGCCGCCGCGGTGACCTTGTCGTAGAACGCGGCGACCAACTCGGCCGCACGCCGGGGCACTCCGCCCGGCGACGGCGGCGTCCGCCCGGTCACCAGGTCGCGCACCGACTGACCGGTGGGCACCATCTCCACGCCGACCCCGGCCAGTCGCTTCGCGAACTCCTCGTCCGGCGGCGCACACACCCGCACCTCCGCACCCAACTCCTGCAACCGCACCGCGAGTCCCACCAGCGGCTCGACGCCCCCACGCGAATCGTAGGCCGACAGCAAAACGCGCATTCCGTACTCCCGTTTCCCCGAACTCCAGCTTCGAGTGAGGATTCTGCATCATGATCAGGGTCTTGCGGCAAGCCCCCGGGCGCGCTATACATTGAGAGTGGAGAGGAGTGGGTACTCCCCTCTCCCCCGGCTTCCGGAGCCACCCGGGCCCGCCGCGGTTGCTGCCCGCTGCCGCGACCTAGAACTCCCCGCCCACGCCCAGGTCCTGTCGCATCGCGTGCCGCATGACCTTGATCAGCGGCCACAGCTCGTGCTGCGCCTCCCCCGCCGAGTGCAGGGTCTCGCCCGGCTGCGGATCGCCCTGCTCCAGCCGCTTGACCGTCGCGTAGACCCGGGTGAGCGCCATGTTCACCTCGCCGCCCGGGGCGATCACGGCGTCGGGCGCGACCATCAGGGCCTCGGACCAGTGGTTGCGGTGCGTGTCCTTGGCCTCCTCCAGCGCCCGGACGTCCTCCTCCCCGGGCGTCCGGTCGCGCAGGACGTGCAGGTGCCGGCTCAGCGCGGTCGCGAACTGCCGTGCGTCGCGGTACAGCTGGGTGTAGCAGCCGCGCCGCAGGGCGAGGTTCTCGCGGCGCTCCTGGAAGACCTGGCCCAGCTCCAACTCGCGCCGCTTGTTCCGCTCGGCGCCCCGCTGAGTGAGCAGCGCGGCCCCGAGGGTCCCCGCCACGCCGGTCACCGCGATCGCCACCGCTGCTATGTCCATCCGGTCACTCTAGGGTCCGTAGAGGCCTCGGGACGGACTCAGCCGGACGGACGCGGGCGGATCGCGTCGCGCAGCAGGAGGGTGGTGGTCACGCTGCTCACCCCGGTCAGGGCGATCGCGAGGCCGACCGGGAGGAATTCCGCGAACACGCCGAAGACCAGGGGTCCGATCCCCTGGATGGTCATGCTCGTGGTGTTGAGCAGGGCGAATCCCTGTCCCTGGAGGTCGGACGGGACGGCCTCCAGGAAGCGCCGCTGCAGGCCGAGCAGGTAGGCGGACCCGACGCCGGTGACCACGTACGCCGCGGCGACCGCCGGGTACGGCAGGTCCAGGACGAGCGCGATCGGGGGCGTGCCCATCACCAGCAGCAGGGGCAGCACGAGCCGTTCCCGGGTGGCGGGCGCGAACGCCCGCCCGACCACGACGTCGCCGACGAGCATGCCGACCGACGTGGCCGCCAGCAGGGCGCCGGTCTCCGTCGGACTGAACGCACGGTGCGCGGAGTACGGGATGAGCAGGCTCCCCGCCGCGGCCAGGTACGCGGCGGGCAGGCACTGGACCATGATCAGCCTGATGACCCCCGGGGCGGCGGCGAGCGCGGCGTTGCCCCGCAGGGTCCTCCGCACGATCGACCCGCCCGGCACGACCGGCACGACCGGCCCGCCCGCGCGGACCGCCGCGGTGCGCGCGAGGAACAGGCGGCTGATCACCGACGCGAGCAGGTGCGCCGCTGCGGTGACCAGCATCGTCCGGTCCACGCCCAGCCAGACGACCAGCGCCCCGCCGGCGGCCATGCCCACCATCTGCGCCGAGACCGCGACGAGGTAGGACAGCGAGCGCCCGAGCACGTAGCTGTCGCCGGTGAGGACCTCCGCCAGGACCCGGCCGGTGGCACCGGTGGTGACCGGGGTCAGGCAGGCCACGCCCGCGACGAGGAGCAGGCTGACCGCGAGCGGGAGTTGACCGAGCGCGAGCAGCAGCCCGACCCCGCACTGGAGTGCGTAGCCCGTGGCGATGAGGGTCCGCGGCGGGAACCGGTCCGCCAGTGCGGCGAGGAACAGGCCGCCGACGGCCTGGGGGAGGAAGCCGATCGTCATCGTCATCGCCGTCAGCAACGGCGAGTCGGTCCGCTCGAACACCAGCACCGCCAGCGCGACGGACCGCAGCGTGTCCGACATGACGCCGAGCAGCCGGCCCGCGAAGACGGCACGGAACTGTGCGACGGCGAAGACCTGGCCATAGGTGGCCTTCGCCGTGAACGTGTCGGTCATCTCCGTCTCCCCGGAACGGAACTCTTCCCCACGTCGACTCCCCCTGATCATCGAGTTGACCAAGGATCAGTCGAACAGGCGGCGTCCTGCAACCGAGTTGATTCGCACCGGTCACTCTGCGCAAGCACCTGCGGGGCCGGGGCTCGCCCCACGGATCGGACGCGGGGTCTTCGGGGCTGCCGTTCCGCCGAAGCGCGACACGGACGCCCACCGAGAAGGAACGTTTCGCCATTTTCTACTCTTCTAGGGTGATTTCGTAACGATCACCCGGTACCGCGAGGTACCCGTCCCGAAGGGCCCATCCATGCGCCTTCGTCAGGCCGCCGTCACCACGGTCGGCGTGCTCGCTCTCCTCCTGTCCGCTCCCACCCCCGCCAGCGCCGCCACCGGCGACTTCCTGTACAAGGTCGGCCCCGGCATCCCGGCCGGGCTCGCCGATCCCCGGAGCGGCGAATGCATCAACGTCTTCGGGGCCACCCAAGCGGATCCGGCCTTCGCGCCTGAGAACTTCACCCGGTCGACCGCCACGGTCTTCCTCGATTTCGAATGCGACGGTGACGTCTTCTACACCATGAACCCGGGCAAGAAGCTCGGGAACCGTCTGCACTTCAGGTCCGTCCTCTTCTCCTGACACCGGCTACCGACCCGGCGGCCGACCCCGTTCCCTCCGGAGCGCCCTGGTCGTCGCCCTGGTCGTGCCGTTGACCGAGTCGCGGCGGCACCGGATCACGCCGGTGCCGCCGGACCTCGCGTCTGGGCACGCCCCGGACTCGCGCCCGGCCGCCGGGGTCAGTCGTCGGGGTCAGTCGTCGGCGGCGACCAGGAGGGTGAGCACGCCCATCCTGCGGTCGATCAGCACCAGTTCGTGGAACTCGATGTGGATCGGGCCGTAGTCGTGGCGCGCGTCCTCGGGCAGCTCGCCGAGGAGGTAGCGGCTGGTGGCGTTGCGGATCGGGGTGTAGACGTCCGTGGTCAGCCGGGTGTCGAGGCCGACGGGGGTGGCGGCGCCGTTGGCGGCCCAGGAGCGGATGACCGCGGCGGCCGCGAGTGCGTCGAGCGACTCGTACACGGCCGGGGTGATGCGGTCGGACCACCACTGGCCGTGGCGCGGCTCGGTCCAGGTGCCGGCGCCGTCGTAGGTGTCGCGGAACTCCGGGTGGGCGATCAGGGCCGCCAGCAGGCCCCGATCGTCGGGAGGGTCCCCGGGGAGGTGGAAGCGCTTGATGTCCACCCAGCGGTAGCCGTGTCCTTCGCCGTCCGGGAAGGCGAAATCCCGGAAGTTGATGAAGGGGCTGTCCCACAAGGTCAGAGCATGTTGACGCTGCATGGGGATCAGCATCGCTGATCACTCTGCGTATTGGCCGCCCGGGACGCCGGTGGCGGAGGTGTCACGGAGTGGGAAGTCGGACCCGCCGACTTCCCACTCCCCGGCGCTCCATCCGAAGCGGCGGTCGCCCGGAGGGTGACGAATCGTTCCTGCCTGCGCTGCGCGAGTGACCTGCCGGACGCACGCACATGGTTCGCACCCGATCGGGAAGCGGTTCCCCGGGGACGTCCCCTCCCCCACACACCCCTTGGAGGAACCAGGTGAAACGCACCGTAGTGCTCGCCGCAGTGACCGCCCTCGTCGCGCTGAGCAGCGGCGGGGCCGCCGCACAGGGCTCGGGCCACCGAGAGACACGGGTACCGCACATCATCCGCACCGGCGACCGGATGGTCCTCCTCGGCGGCGAGACCAAGACCGACTTCGTCCCGTGCCCCGCGGGCTACGTCCCGACCGGGGGCGGCGGCCACTCCCCCACCGGCACCCTCGACCTGAACGCCTCCTGGTCCATCTCCGACTCCTGGTGGGTGACGGTCACCAACCCCACGCCCACGACGCAGGAGTACGTCCCCAACGTGATCTGCGCGCAGGTCGGCTACCAGCGGGCGTGGGGCGAGAACCGCAACCTCCGGCCGGGCGAGGCCTGGCTCTCGGAGGCCGTCTGCCCGGCCGGCATGCAGGTCTCCGGCGGGGGGATGGCGTCCGGCCCCGGCATCGTCATGAACTCCAGCGGGTCGGCGCGGACCAGCTGGCGGGCCGGCGGCATCAACCACGACAGCGAGGAGCGGACGTTCACCGTGCAGGCGCTCTGCTCGACCGTCCCGCACTCGCACATCCTCGGCGACCCGCGCACCCTCGCCCCCGGGGAGACCTCCAGCACGACGGCCCGGTGTCCGGCCGGACAGGTGCCGACCGGCGGCGGAGGCTTCACCACCGGCGGCAACACCCACCTGAACACCAGCCGCCCCTTCAACACCTCCTACTGGCTGGTCACCGCCACGAACCACACCGGTATCCCCCAGACGCTGACCCCCACGGTCACCTGCGTGACCCCGTAGCGGCAGCCGAACGGCGTGGAGTGGGAAGTCGGCGGGTCCGACTTCCCACTTCGCTTTTCAGGGCGGCGGGTTCAGGGCGGCGGGTTCGGAGTGGCGGCACTGCGGGAGGCGGGGTGCGGTGAGGACTGCTGGGGATGGGTGGGGTGGGCCGGGTGGAGGGAACGGGCGGGCCAGGCCGAGAGGGTGAGCGCGAGGAGGAGGGCGAGCGGGAGGAGGGTGAGGGCGGCGGCATGGGTGGCGGGGTGATCAGGCGGCATCGGTGCGCGGGATGACGTCCAGTTCGGCCCAGACGGTCTTGGCGTTGGGGTGGCGGGGGATGGTGCCCCAGCGGTCGGCGAGGTGGTCGATGAGGGTGAGGCCGCGCCCGGTCTGGGAGTTGGGGGCACAGGAGGCGGGGATGGCGGGGAGGCGGTCGCCGCGGGCGTCGGAGATCTCGATACGCAGCACGGTGCCGCGCCCCGGGGTGGTGGTGAGGGCGAGCGCGAGCTCGAAGTTGCGGCCGGGGACGCGGCCGTGGGTGATCGCGTTGGCGGCCAGCTCCGCGACGACGAGCAGGGCCGCGTGGAACGGCTCGGTGGCGGTGATGTTGAGACCCCAGGCGGTGAACTGTTGTCTGGCGATGCGGCGGCAGATCGCCGCGCCTTTCGGTGTTGCGGTGAGTTGGGTCGTGTGGGTACGCGGAGCGGTCGTGTCGAGACGAATTTCGGACTTCATGGGACAAAGCCTGGTGGCCCGGAAGTACCCTGACCATGCATCAGACGCGTACGGAGCGTGCCTGTCCGGATGCGGAGTGTCGGCCTGTCGGTTGGCCTGGAACTAACCGATCGAAAACACGGTGAGCAGGAACAGGGTGGTTGCTGTGGCGGGTGGCGAGCGCACGGTGTTCGACGACGGCGAGCTGCCGGAGGGCTCCGAGGGTGTGACGGAGTTCTTCAGCGCGGTGGGCAAGTTGGTGAAGATGTTCCGCGAGCGGTCCGGGCTCACGCAGAAGGAGTTCGCGCAGCAGGTCGGCTACAGCGACGACCTGGTCGGCTCGGTCGAGCGCGGCCGGCGGACGGCCCAGGCCGACTTCCTGGAGGCCGCCGACACCCTCCTCAACGCGGGCGGCGCGCTGAGGGTGATCGCGGACGACGTGATGAAGGCGAAGGTGAGGGTGAGCACGCGGCACCCGGCGTGGTCCAAGGCTTTCGCGAGCGAAGAGGCGAGGGCCGTCGAGATCCATGAGTACAGCGTCGTAGCCATTCCGGGCCTGTTGCAGACCGAGGCCCACGCCCGGGCGCTGTACCAGATGCGCCGCCCGTGGCTTGGCACCGAGCAGGTCGATCAATGGGTAGCCGCACGGCTTGCACGCCAGGAGATTCTGGCCCGGAAGCCGCTGCCTGTTATGAGCTGGGTGATCGACGAAGGCGTGCTGAGGCGACCCCTCGGAGGCTGGGACGTGCATACTGAGGCTCTCCAACACATCATCAAGGTCGGCGAGATGTGGGGCACGGAACTCCAGGTGATGCCCCTGGACAGGACCGAGCATGCAGGGATGGGCGGAAGCTTCATCCTCCTGACGCCAAGCGGAAAGCCGCCGATCGCCTACGTGGAAGTGCAGCACGTCAATAGGCTGATCACGGACCCGGACGAAGTCCGTAAGATGGCCGCACGGTACAGCAGTATCAGGGGACAGGCTCTTAATCCGAGAGAGTCCCTGGCCTTGATCCAGAAGATGCTGGGAGAACGGTGAGCATGGCCGAGCTGGCGTGGTTCAAGAGCAGTCACAGCACCAACGAAGGCGCCGCGTGCGTTGAGATCGCGTGGCACAAGAGCAGCTACAGCGGCAACGAGGGCACTGCCTGCGTCGAGGTCGCCGATGCGACCGCAGCCGTCCTCGTGCGCGACTCCAAGGACAAGAGCGGCCCCAACCTGACCTTCACCCCCAACGAATGGCAGGCGTTCGTCAGGTTCGCCGCCACCCTCTGACACATCATCACCCTGCACCGACCGCCCTGAAGATGCCGGGAGCACTGTGAGCATGCCCGAGCTGGCGTGGTTCAAGAGCAGCCACAGCACCAATGAGGATGCCGCCTGCGTTGAGATTGCGTGGCGCAAGAGCAGCTACAGCAGCAATGAAGGCGCCGACTGTGTCGAGATCGCATGGCACAAAAGCAGCTACAGCGGCAACGAGGGCACCGAGTGTGTCGAGGTCGCCGAGACGACGACCTCCGTCCTCGTGCGCGACTCCAAGGACAAGAGCGGCCCCAACCTGACCTTCACCCCCGACGGATGGCAGGCGTTCGTCGAGTTCGCCGCCACCCTCTGACGCACCATCATCCTGTACCGGCCGTCCGCCACGAGGTGGGCGGCCGGTGTACGTCCGGGCGCTGTACCGCCCCCTCGCCGCCCGCGTACGTCCGTGTACCGGGGGGCGAAAAACCGGAGGCGTCCGCGATCGGGGGCGTGTTACGGTCGAAATATCCGTGCTCGACCAGGATGCCGACAGAAGACAGGGAAGTGATTTTGTGCCCGCGGTGATGACCGCTGCTTCGCGCAGCGCCCGGACCATCCTCATGTCCCGGGCCCTGGTCTGACCGTTTCCACACCCCCCTGAGCCGCCTTCGCGCGGCCGCCGGGTGTGCCCGTGCTGTGCCGGGGCCCCTTTCACCCAAGGGTTCTCCCATGTCTTCTTCGTCTTCCTCCTCCGCTTACACCTCCTCCTGCTGGATCACCCGCGCCGAGACCGCCGCGGACATCCCCGCCGTCCGGGCCGTCACCGTCGCCGCCTTCCCGACGGCGCACGAGGCGGAGATCCTCGACGCGCTGCGCGCCGACGAGGGCTGGATCGACGGCCTGTCCGTCGTCGCCACCGACATCGCGGGCACCGTGGTCGGCCACGTCGTCCTCACCCGGGCGTACATCGGTGACGTCCCCGCCCTCGCGATGGGGCCCGTCTCCGTCCACCCCGACCACCAGCGGACCGGCGCCGGTTCCGCCGCCGTCCGGGCCGGGCTCGACGCCGCGCGGGAGCAGGGCGAGCGGTTCGTCGTCCTCCTCGGGCACCCGACGTACTACCCGCGGTTCGGCTTCCGGCGGGCGTCCGCCCACGGGGTCGAGCTCACCATCGACGCGCCCGACGAGGCGTGGATGGCACTGAGCCTGGACGACCGCCACCCGCTGCCGACCGGCCCGGTCCGCTGGGCCGCAGGCTTCGGCATCTAGGGCCTGCGTGATGTTGTGATCAGTTAGGCGGTCGCACGAGGTCGTCCCTCCAGACCAGGCACGTCGGGCCCGCGCCCGGCCGGTGCTCGGGGACCACCGGCCGAAGGGAGCCGTGGAGGGGATACGCCGAAGGCCGCCACCGTTGCGGTGGCGGCCTTGTGGCCCCGGGGGCGGCCCGTGACGCGGACCGGAGGTCGACGTCACGGGCCCAGGAGATCAGGAGCCCGGGGTCGCGGTGATCTCGGTGAAGCCCTGGGTGTTGGCGACCTGGTTGAAGCCGCTCCAGCCGCCACCGGTGGAGTAGTTGCCGTTGTTGCCGTACACGCGGTCGTCGGAGCCGATCGCGAACAGGTGGACGGTGTTGTCCTGTGCGGAGGCGGCGAGGCGCTTGAAGCCCTGGGCGTCGGCGACCTGGTTGAAGCCGCTCCAGCCGCCACCGGTGGAGTAGTTGCCGTTGTTGCTGTAGACGCGCTTGTCGGTGCCGAGCGCGAACAGGCGGACGGTGTTCCCGGTCGCGACGGCGGTCAGCTGCTCGAAGCCCTGCGTGTTGGCGACCTGGCTGAAGCCGCTCCAGCCGCCGGTGGAGTAGTTGCCGTTGTTGTTGTACACGCGGCCGTCCGAGCCGACCGCGTAGAGGCGCGCCGTGTTGCCGGTCGCGGTGACCGCGATCTCCTGGTAGCCGGCGGTGTTGTCGACCTGCTTGAAGCCGCTCCAGTCGCCGGCCGCGTAGTCGCCGTCGTTGCTGTAGACGCGGTAGTCCGAGCCGAGCGCGAACAGTCGTACCGTGTTGCCGGTCACGGTGACCGCGATCTGCCTGAAGCCCTGGGCGTCGTCGACCAGCTTGAAGCCGCTCCAGGTGTTGGTGGAGTAGGTGCCGGTGTTCTCGTAGACCCGGTTGTCGGAGCCGAGGGCGAAGAGGTGGACGGAGTCGCCGACGGTGACGGCGGTCGACTGCTTGAAGCCCTGGGTGTCGGCGACCTGGTTGAAGCCGCTCCACGTGTTCTTGGAGTAGTCGCCGTTGTCACCGTAGATCCGCTGGTCCGAGCCGAGCGCGTAGAGGTGGACGACCGGAGAGGCGGCGGGAGTGGCCGGCGGGGTGGGCGTGCCGGTGCCGGTGCCGGTGACCGGGGAGATGTAGCCGCTGATGACCTGCTTGGCGCTGAAGGGGGTCGAACCGACGGTCCAGTTGGTGGTGCTGTGCTTGGTGACGTGGCCCGGGTAGCCGCCCTGGTTGCCACCGGTGATGGTGACGGTGTTGCCGGAGATCGCCGTGACGATGGCGACGTGGTCGTCGGTGGTGGTGCCGCCGTAGTTGTAGACGACGGCGTCACCGACGTGCGGGGTCGAGGACCGGGTGCCGTACTTGAGGCCGTACTCGTAGAAGCTGGCCGCCAGGTCGTCCAGGGTCCCGAGTCCGGTCACACCGTTCTGCGCCCAGACCCAGCCGGCGAAGTCCGCGCACCAGGCGTGGGTGCGCTCACCACCGCTGCAACTGCTGCTCTGGCCCGGGCCACCGTCGTAGCCGCCGTGGGCGCAGGCGCCGTTGCCCTCCTCACCGATGGCGGTGGCGGCGATCTGCTCGCCCAGCGTGGCGGCGTTGGCGGGGGTTGCCGTGAAGGCGCCGAGGGCGCCGACGGTGAGCAGCGAGGCGGCGACGAAGCGCGCGGCGGTGGCGGTGGCGGTGGTGTTTGTACGCACGAAGTGCTCCTTGGGAGAGGACGGGCACGGCGGGGCCGCGCCGGTGAAGGAATGGCGGGTGCCGCTTGAGCGGCGGAAGTTCGAAGGGCGCGCGGTCGCTCTGACGCCGGAAGGGCGGAGCGGTCGGTGAGGCGCGCGGAGCCGGCGTGGTGCGGCCGGGCGGTGCGGGTCAGGCGGTGGCGGTTCGGGGTGGCAGGTAGCGCCGGCTCAGCAGGGGCGAGGCCTCGTGGCAGCGGCCGAGCAGGACCTCGGCCCTGCTGGGCGCGTCGGCGAGAGACAGGGCGGGGGTGGCGAGGAAGATCAGGAGGTCGATCCGGTCCACTTCGGTGCGGCCGGTGACGTGTTCGAGACCGTCGGCCGGCGTCGCGTGGGCCCACAGCGCGCCCATGACCTCGGCCAGCTCTCCGTCCGGTTCGGGCGCCGTCGGCTGCCGCCGGTGGAGGCTCGCGTAGACGATGTCCACCGGGCCTCAGCCCCAGGTCAGGTTGGACTGCGGGACCGGCGCGGGGGTGACGGCGGAGGCGGTGGCGGCGGTCACCGCGGTGGTGTCGGTGGCGACGGTGGCGGTGGCGGCGCCGGCCGCAGTGGCGGTGGCAGCGGCGGCCAGGGTGAGGACGGTGACCGCGGCGGCCTGGAGGAGACGGGTGCGCATCATGGTGGTGCTCCTGTTCGATGAATGGTCCGGTGGTGAGTTCCCGGCAGACGCCCCGCGGTTGACGCCTTGCCCGGTGTGCCGTCCGGCTCCTGCTCCCTGCCGGCGGTCACCAGCTTGGCCCGAGTGACGGGAGTGGCGGAAGGGGTTCCCGGCGGCGTGGACTCGCCAGGCGTGATCACGACACGATGTCATGGACATGTAGGCACTGAATACTTCCCGTCCCTTCGGGCGCCGACCCGGGCCGAGGTTTCCTCCGATATGCCCTGACCTGGGACGGAGGCGCCAAGAAGAAGGTTGATGGGGGCCCCGGGAGGTGTCAGGATCTCGACTGTCCGGGCGCGCGGGAGCCGACGCGCCGGTCCGAGGCAAGGGGGGCCTTCGCATGCTCGAAACTCTGGGACTGACCGCCGAGACCGCCGCCGTCTACCGGGCGATGCTCGACCGTCCCGACCTGAACCTCGCCGATCTCGCCGCCCGTTGCGGCCTGACGGCCACCCAGGTCCACACCTGCCTCGACGAACTCGGCCGCCTCATGCTCGTCCGCGCCAGCTCCGAACACCCCGGGCAACTGGCCGCCGTCAGCCCCGACATCGGCCTCGCCAACGCCCTGGCCCACCAGGAGGCCGACCTCGCCTACCGGCAGGCCCGGCTCGCCGCCGCCCGCGCGACCGTCACCCGCATGGTCGCCGAACACGCCGAGGCCCGGGCGGGCCAGGGCGAACGCCTCCTCGGCATGGACGCCATCCAGGCCCGCCTCGACCTCATGGGAGCCGAGGCCCGCACCGAGGTCCTCGGCGTCCACCCCGGCCCCCAGCAGCGCCCCGAGGACCTCGCCGCGGGCCGCCGGGCCAATGCGGACGCGATCGCCCGGGGCGTGGTGATCAAGTCCCTCTACCAGGACGCCACCCGCAACGACCCGCACACCACCGCGTACGCCCACTGGCTGGTCAGCCTCGGCAGCGAGGTGCGCACCGCGCCGACCCTCCCGCAGCGGCTCGTGATCGTCGACCGCACCCAGGCCCTCGTCCCCATCGACCCCGCCGACACCCGCAAGGGCGCGCTCCACGTCACCCAGCCCGGCATCGTCGATGCGCTCACCAGCCTCTTCGAGCACGCCTGGGCCACCGCCGTCCCCCTCGGCACCCGAACCCCCAACGACCCTTCCACCGGCCTCACCCCCACCGAACGCGAACTCCTGCGCCTGCTCGGTACCGGACTCACCGACGCCGCGGCCGGGCAGCGGCTCGGCATCTCCACCCGCACCGTCAGTCGCCACATGACCGCCATCATGGAACGCCTCAACGCCAGCAGCCGGTTCGAAGCGGGCCTCAAGGCCGCCCAACAGGGCTGGCTCTGACACCACCGCCTCACGGTCGGCCCGCCGCCCCGACCGTGAGGTCCGGGCGGCGGGCCACCGTCGTGCCGGGCTCAGGTCAGGCGCGGCACCGCAGCATCTCCAGCGGGCGGTTGGCGCGGAAGTCGGCCCAGAAGTCCTCGCCGAACTCGCGCACGCCGGCCTCCGAGATGTCGAGCTGCACCCAGGTGAGCTCGCTGAATCCGGCCGCCCGCAGACACTTCTCGTAGACCTCGCGGCTCGGCGGGTTCGCGACGAAGGAGATCGGCGGGTCGAGGAGCGCGGTGATCCTCACCCGCGGCCCGATCTCGGACTCCTCGCCGGCCGGTTCGCAGAGGAAGCCGTACTTGGCCAGGGACGGGCCGTCGAAACGGAAGCCGGGGCTCTGCCCGAAGACGAAGAACTCGGCCCCGGCCGCGAGGCTGCGGTGGATGTTGCGACACATCCGCTCGATGGTGGCGACGTCCTCGGCGTAGTTGAACGCCTGGACCGCGACCCCGATGTCGAAGCGCTGCTCGAAGGTGCGCAGCTCGGCGACGTCGCCGATCTCGTACTCCACGCCCAGCGGGGCGGCGGCCTCCATGGCCCGGGCCGCGTCGACCATCGCGCCGGAGATGTCGACGCCGAGGACGCGGGATGCGCCGCGGCGCTTGAACTCCCGGCTGTAGAAGCCGGTTCCGGACGCCAGGTCGAGGACCGACCTGCCGCTCACGTCACCGACGAGGGCGAGGAAGCCGGGCACCTCCCCGTAGCGGGCCAGGGGGAGGGTCTTGAAGCCCTCGAACGCCTCGCCGATCTCGTCGTACAGCTCCGTGCTCATCGTGCCGTCCTTCCGTCTGCCTCGTCAGGTATGGCTCCGTTCGGCGCACTTGGGGGCGCCGCGGGCTCTCCTGCTGGCAGTCTGCTTCACCCCGGCGAAGGGTCGTACTGGAAGAAGACACAGCGGAAGTCCGCCAACTGCGGTGCACTACTGGCCGTTTCGATCCCTCGTTCCCCACCAGGGACCGGCCGGGCCCCGGTCGGCGCCGGCGTGCGGCACCGACCGGAGCCCGGCCCGGGCCCGACCGGGCGCTACCGCGCAGCCGGTCCGGCCTGCGCCCGTCCGACGGCGCTCAGCACCGCCCGGACGCCCGCCGCCAGGACGGAGGAGTCCCGCCCGACGCCCCAGACCACCTCGCCGCCGACCCGCGCCTCGATGTAGGCGACGGCGTCGCTGTCCCGGCCGGTGCGGACGGCGTGCTCGCTGAACTGCAGGATGTCGACCGCCGTGCCCCCGGCGGCCAGCGCCGCCGTCACCGCGTCCAGCGGGCCGTTGCCGGTGCCCCGGTGGGTGGCGCCGCCGAGCTCGACCTCCGCCCAGTGGCCGTCGTCCTCGCCGGTCCGCCAGGCGGCGGGTACGGCCCGGTCCAGGTAGGCGGCCCGGAACAGCGCGTACAGCTCGTCCGCGCCGACCTCGCGCCCGCTGTCGTCGGTCGCCTCCTGCACCACCCGGGAGAACTCGATCTGCAGCCGCCGGGGCAGCTCCAGCCCGTGCCCGGTCTGCAGCAGATAGGCGATGCCGCCCTTGCCGGACTGGCTGTTGACCCGGATCACCGCCTCGTAGTCCCGCCCGAGGTCGGCCGGGTCGATCGGCAGGTAGGGGACGGCCCACGGCGCCTCGGAGGCCGGGACGCCGAGGTCGGCCGCCGCCTTGGCGTGGTGGGCGAAGCCCTTCTTGATCGCGTCCTGGTGGGTGCCCGAGAAGGCGGTGTGCACGAGGTCCCCGACATACGGGTGGCGCTCGTGGACGGCCAGCCGGTTGCAGTGCTCGACCGTCCGCCGGATCTCGTCGATGTCGGAGAAGTCGATCATCGGGTCGACGCCCTGGGTGTGCAGGTTGAGCGCCAGGGTCACCAGGTCGACGTTCCCGGTCCGCTCGCCGTTGCCGAACAGGCAGCCCTCGACCCGCTGGGCGCCCGCCAGGACGGCGAGCTCGGCGCAGGCCACGCCGGTGCCGCGGTCGTTGTGCGGGTGGACGGAGAGGATCACCGACCCGCGCCGGTCCAGGTGCCGGTGCAGGTACTCGATCTGGTCGGCGTAGACGTTGGGCGTGGCGATCTCGACGGTGGCCGGCAGGTTGTGGATCACCGGGCGGTCGGGGTCGGCGTCCCAGAGCGCGGTGATCCCGTTGCAGACCTCCAGCACGTAGTCCGGCTCGGTCAGGTTGAACACCTCGGGCGAGAACTCGAACCGCACGCCCGGGCGGCCGTCGGCGCGCCGGGCCATGTGCTCGGCCGCCGCGGTGATCAGGGTGCGCACCTCCTCGCGGTCGCGGCCGAGGACGACGTCCCGCCAGAGCGGGGCGGTGGCGGTGTAGAGGTGGATCACGACGTTCGGCAGGCCCTCGACGGACTGGAAGGTCCGGTCGATCAGGTCCTCGCGGGCTGCGGTGAAGACGACGACGGCGACGTCCTCGGGGACGGCACCGGGCTCGGTGGCCAGCTGGCGGACGAAGTCGAAGTCGGTCCGGCTGGCGGAGGGGTAGCCGACCTCGATCTCCTTGTAGCCCATGGCCAGGAAGAGGTCGAACATCCGCCGCTTGCGTGCCGGGTCCATCGGCTCGGCGAGCGCCTGGTTGCCGTCCCGCAGGTCGACGGGGACCCACAGCGGGGCCTGCTCGATCCGGCGGCCGGGCCACTCCCGCGGCAGGTCGCCGGGGAAGGGCGGCAGCGGGACGCGCTCGTGGGCGGGCCGGTAGCGGTGGTGGGGCATGGCGCTGCCGCGCTGGGGGTTCCAGGCGGGGGCGGTGGCCGGGACGGGGCCGGCGGGGGTGCGCAGGGTGGGGAAGCGTGCGGCGGAGCGGGTGGGCGGCTGCATCGTGGCCAGGTCCTTCGTACGGTTCGGCGCAGGACGAACCGGCAGCGCGGCGCCCCGCAGCGGGGTGCCGGTCCGGTCAGGCCCCGCTGCGGCAACCAAGAAGGAGGCTCCACGGCTTCATGCCGGGTACAGTAACCACGAGTCAACTCCTCAGACAACCTGGCAGGTGAGCGCGATGCCTCCACTCGGCCCCCTCCGGCCCTCCCCCCTCGTCGACCAGGCGACCCGGCGGATCCAGGAGCAGATCACGGCCGGGCAGTGGCCGGTCGGCGGCAAGCTGCCGGGCGAGGTGGCGCTGGCCAGGGAGCTGGGTGTCGGCCGGTCGACCGTCCGGGAGGCGCTGCGCGCGCTGGCGGGGGCCGGGATGGTGCAGAGCCGGCAGGGCGCCGGGGTGTTCGTGACGGCGGACCGGCCCGGCGAGGACTGGTCGGCGCGTCTGCGCAGGGCCGAGCTGGCGCACGTCTACGAGGTCCGGTCGATCGTCGAGGTGCAGGCGGCCCGGCTGGCGGCGGCCCGGCGCGACGAGGCGGACCTCGCGGCCCTCGACCGGGCGCTGACCGCCCGTCGCGAGGCGGGCGCGGCCGAGGACGCCGTCTTCGTGGAGGCGGACATCGCGCTGCACGCCGCCGTGGTCGACGCCGCGCACAACCCCGTCCTGTCCGACCTCTTCGCCGAGTTCGTCCCGGTGCTGCGGGAGCGCCTGGTCGAACTGGTGGGACTGCTGGGGCTGCGCAGGGGGGATCCGGGGCACGGGTACGAGGCCCACGCGGATCTGGTCGAGGCGGTCCGCCGTGGCGATGTCGAGGGCGCGGGGGAAATTCTCGGGGCAGAGTTGACAGGGACACTGGCCCGTCTCCTGACGGCCTGATCGGGCAGACCGACCCTTCCCCGCGGCACTCGTTCACCGTCTGAGCACACTCGTGCGTACCCTGCGCACCCGCTCCCACCTGCGCTGACTCCGGGTCACCGAAGGGCGGTGGACACCGCGGGGACGCTTCGATCACCAACCATCAACCGGCGCGTGACGTTGTGTTCAGGCGGTGTGCGTACACCGTCCAGACAGCGAACGAGTTTTCACTCCCATAACACCGTATGACTAGTATCGCCTCGTCAAAGCCCGTGCCCCGGACGGTTCGGCCCGACCAGGTCGATCCGCAGCCCCAAGGAGTCAGCTCTGCGCGCGCGTGCGAATCGGCGGCCCCCGACGCCGAAGGCCCCCCGCAGGCGTCCGCGCCTGTCACTGCGGACGGCGCTGCTCGTCCTGGCCGTCGTCCCCAGTCTCGCCCTCGCCGTCCTCTGGGCGGTCACCACGGGCCAGACCTTCATCGACTTCCAACGCCAGGCAGGCCAGGGCCTGCTGGCCCAGAAGGCCGGACAGCCGTCCAACATCGTCTACTACAACCTCCAGGAGGAGCGCCGGCTCAGCGCCGAATCGCTCGCCCGGCCCGGCAGCGTCACCGAGGCGCTGCGGCGCCAGCGGCAGCTGACCGACGACGCCGTCCGCGCCTTCCAGACGCTCTCCGGCGAGACCGCCGACAACGCGCCCTCCGAGGTGCGCTCCGCCGTCGCCGAGGCGCGGCAGGCGATGGGCCGGCTCGCCGAACAGCGCGCCGCCATCGACCGCGGCGCCGTCGACCAGCAGGCCGTCTTCACCTACTACACCGACCTGATCGCCGTCGACCTGCGGCTGTTCACCGCGCTCAGCCACGTCGACAACGGTGAGGTCACCTGGATCTCCAAGACCCTGGTGAACGGGTTCTGGGCGAAGGAGATGCTGGCCCGCGAGGACGCCATCCTCGCCCGCGGCTGGCCCTCGGGGCGGCTCAGCCCGACCGACCTCCAGCAGGTGCAGCAGTCCATCGGCGCCCAGGACCACCTGTTCACCGTGCAGGTCGCGCCCTACGTGCCCGCCGCCGAGGCCCCCGCCTGGCAGGAGCTGATGACCAGCCCCGCGTGGCAGGCCAAGGCCTCCGTCGAGCAGGCGCTGACCCGGCCGATGACGCCCGACGCCGGCGGCACCGTCAAGCTCCCGCCCTCCCAGGAGCAGTGGCGCCAGGCCATCGACCAGCTCAACCCGCAGCTGGTGAAGGTGCTGGAGACCCGCACCGACGGCATCGTCGAGGTCGGCAAGGGCTCGTTCCTCTCGCTGCTCCTCAAGGTCGTGCTGACCAGCGCCATCGGTCTGATCGCCGTCATCGCGGTGGTCCTCACCACCTGGCGCCTGACCCGCTCGCTGCGCCGGCGCATCAACGAGCTGCACACCCAGGCCCAGGAGCTGGAGCGCACCCTGCCCGAGGTGGTCGAGCGCCTCGGCCACGGCGAGAGCGTCGACGTCGAGGCCGAGACCAGGGCCATCACCGCCGGCCCGCACGGCAACGGCACCGACGAGCTGGCCCGCCTCGGCCAGGCGCTCAACCTGGCCCGCACCTCCGCCCTGGAGACCGCCGTCCGGCAGGCCGAACAGCACCGCGGCTTCGAGCGGCTGCTCCAGCGCATCGCCCGCCGCACCCAGCTGCTGATCGGTCAGCAGCTGCGCAAGCTGGACGAGCTGGAGCGCAAGCACGAGGACCCGGAGGTCCTGGAGGGCCTGTTCGACCTCGACCACCTCACCGCCCGCCTGCGGCGCTACGAGGAGAACCTGGTCATCCTGGCCGGCGGCCAGCCGCAGCGGCGCTGGCGCAAGCCCGTCCCGCTGCTGGACGTGCTGCGCGCCGCGCAGGGCGAGGTCCAGGACTACCGGCGGATCATGCTGGACGTCGAGGGCCACCCGTGGCTCTCCGAGCGGGCCGTCGGCCCGGTCGCGCACGTCATCGCCGAGCTGATGGAGAACGCGGCGACCTTCTCCAAGCCGCCGACGCCGGTCGAGGTCCGGGCCGCCATGGTCGGCCGCGGGCTCGCCGTGGAGATCGAGGACCGCGGGCTCGGCATGGACCCGGGCCAGTACGACGCGGCCAACGCGCTGATGAGCAGCCCGCCCCGGATGGACGTGCTGGCCCGGGCGGACGACGTCCGCCTCGGGTTCTACGTGGTCGCCCGGCTGGCGGCCGCCTCCGGGCTGAAGATCGAGTTCCGGCCGTCGGCCTTCGGGGGCACCCGGGTCGTCGTCCTCGTCCCGGACGAGCTGGTGATCGACGGGGACGCCGGGCTGCCCGACGCCCCGGCGGTCGAGCCGATCCCGCTGGCCCGCCGGCCCCGCAAGGCTGCGCTGGCCGCGCTGCTGGCCTCGGCGGCGCCCGTCGGCGAGGCGGCGGGCGAGCCGGGCGAGCCGTTCGAGGCGCCCGCACCGCCGGTCGCCCCGGTGGACGCGTTCCCCTTCGACGGGCCCGGCGCGGCCGGCCTGGCCGGCAACCCCCTCGCACCCGGTCTGCCCGGCCTGCCCGACGGGCTCGGTGCGCTCGGCGCGCTCGGGGCCCCCGGACTTCCCGGTACTCCCGCTTCTCCCGTCGAGGCGTTCGCGCACGTCGAGTACATCCAGCCGCTGGAGGCGGAGCAGACCGTCGAGCACAGCTCGCCCTCGGACGGCACGCCCTACCCGGGCACCGCCCACGAGAGCCCGCCCTACGGCAGCGAGTCCTACATCGGCGGGTCCTTCGGCAGCGAGCCGTTCGGCGCCGCGCCCCGCGGCGGCACCCCGTACCAGCAGGCGTCCTACCCGGGCACCCCGTACGAGGACGGCTCCTACGAGGGCTCACCGCACGAGGGGGCCGGGCACGACGGGGCCGGACACGAGCCCGTGCCCTTCGCCGACACCTCGTACGAGGGCTCCCCGTACGGCACCGCGCCGCACGCGGCCGCCCCCCAGGGCACCCCCGGGGTCGACGCCCCCGCCTACCCGGACATCGCCTACGCCAAGGTCACCCCGGCCGCGTCCCCCTACGCGGACGAGCAGTACCGCCCGGCCGACAACTACCGGCTGGCCGAGCGCCGGGAGCGGCGCGAGTACACCTCCACCGTGCCGGTCAGCACCCCGGAGGGCGGGCAGCAGCCGCTGCCGCAGCGGGTCCGGCAGGCCAGCCTGGCCGCGGAGCTGCGCATCCCGCCGCCCCGCCCGGACGAGCCCGCCGCGTCCGTCGGCGCGCCCGCCGCACCGCACCTTCCGGGCACCCCGGTGAGCCCGTTCCAGCGCCCGGTCCGCCGCTCCGGCGCCGCGATCGGCGCCTTCCAGCGCCAGTCCCGCGCCGCACGCGGCCAGGGCAGCGGCCAGGGCGGCAGCCCGGACGGCGGCCACGACCCCGGTGAGCACCGGCCGCCCTCCCCCGCGCCCGGCGGCCCCCCGACCCCCGCGTCGGCCCCCTCCCCCTGGGCCCTTCCCGGCGCGGCCCCCCGAAACACTAGGACGGATGACCAGTCATGAACCGTACGATCGCCACCCACCAGGACCTGGACTGGCTGCTGGACGGACTCGTCGACTCGGTGGCCGGGACCAGGAACGCCGTCCTGCTCTCCGACGACGGCCTGGTCGTCAGCCACTCCCGCAGCATCGAGCGGGCCGACGCCGAACGCCTGGCGGCCGTCGCCACCGGCCAGCAGAGCCTCGCCCGGGGCGTCGGCCAGCTGTTCGACGGCGGCCCGGTGCACCAGGTGATCGTGGAGCTCGCCGAGGTCTGGCTGTTCATCATCGCCGCCGCCCAGGGCACCCACCTGGCCGTGGTCGCCTCCCAGGAGGTGGACGCCGAGGTGATGTCCGTGGCGATGCACACCCTGGTCCAGCAGGTCGGCCAGAAGCTGACCACCCCGGCGCGCAGCGAGTTCGACGCCTTCGCCGCGCGCAACCGCGGGTGATGCTCCGGTGATCCCCCACTGGAGCGAGCTGCCCGACGAGGACGAGCACGACGGCTCGGGGTCGATGGTGCGCCCCTACACCATCACCCGGGGCCGTACCGCGCCCGAGCGCGACGACCTCACGCTGATCACCCTGCTGACCACCGTCGAGGACGAGGCCCGGGCCGCCGTGGCCCGGGGCTCCCGGTCCGGGCCGCGTGCGCTGCAGCCCGAGCACCGGATGATCCTGGAACGCTGCCTGCGCCCGGCCGCCGTCGCCGAGGTGGCGGCCGGCCTCGACCTGCCGGTCTCGGTCACCAAGATCCTCTTGGGCGACCTGATCTCCCAGGGCCTGCTGCTGGCCCGGGCCCCGCTCTCGGTGGCCCGGGCCAGCGGGGGCGCGGACCTCGGACTGCTGACGGCCGTACGCGAAGGACTCCGGAGACTCTGAACCATGGCACCGACTCCCCTTCCCCCTCCCCCCAGTGCCCCCGCCGCCGTCAAGATCCTGATCGCCGGCGGCTTCGGCGTCGGCAAGACCACCCTGGTCGCCTCCGTCAGCGAGGTCGCCCCGCTGCGCACCGAGGAGTACCTGACCCGCGCCAGCATCGGCGTGGACGACCTCTCCGGTGTGGACAGCAAGGACACCACCACCGTCGCCCTGGACTTCGGCCGGATCACGGTCAACCCGGAGCTGGTGGTCTACCTGTTCGGCACGCCCGGGCAGGAGCGCTTCTGGTTCATGTGGAACGACCTGGTGAACGGCGCGCTCGGCGGGATCGTCATCGCCGACACCCGCCGGCTGGAGACCAGCTTCGCGTCGATCGACTTCTTCGAGAGCCGGGGGATCCCGTTCGTGGTGGCGATCAACTGCTTCCACGGGCACAACACCCGGACCCCGGAGGAGATCCGGGCGGCGCTGGACCTCGATCCGCAGGTCCCGATGCTGCTCGGCGACGTGCGCGAGCGCGCGTTCGGCCGGGACCTCCTGCTGGCCCTGGTCGACCACCTGATGGACCTGTCCACCGCGCGGGCCGCCACCGTCTGACGCCCGCGGACCGCCGTCCGGTCCGCCTTCCCCGCGGCTCCCGCCCCCTCGCCTCTCGCCCGCTCGTCTCTCGCCCCCTTGGAGAACCACGTCATGACCCCACCCCTGCGCGTCCTGGTCCACGGCGGCGGCATCGGCGGCCTCACCCTGGCCACCGCCCTGGCCCGGAGCGGCCACCAGGTCGATGTCGCCGAGCTGCGCGACGAGTTGGAGGCGCTCGGCGTCGGCATCATCCAGCCGTCCAACGCGCTGCACGTGATGCGCGAGATCGGCGTGCTGGACGCCTGCCTGGAGGCCGGCTTCGAGTGGGAGGTGCTGACCATCTGCGACCCGGCCGGCGCCACCCTCGCCAAGATCCCGCAGCCCCGGATGGACGACGCCCCCTCCAACAACGGCATACCGCGCCCGGCCCTGGCCAAGGTGCTGAGCGCGGCCGCCACCGCCGCCGGCGCGACCGTCCGCTTCGGCACCACGATCGCCGAACTCGCCGACGACGGCGAGGGCGTGGACGTCACCCTGTCCGACGGCCACAGCGGCCGCTACGACCTGGTGGTCGGCTTCGACGGCATCGGCTCGCCGCTGCGCGGCCGCCTGTACGGGGACGCCTACACGCCCGAGTACACCGGCTTCGCCAACTGGCGGGTGACGCTGCCTCGACTGCCCGAGGTGCAGGGCGTGGTGATGTCCGCCGGCAACCTCAAGGCCAAGGCGCTGTTGACGCCGATCACCGACGACCTGATGTACCTCGGTTCGGTGTTCGCCGAGCCCGAGGACTTCCGGCCGGACCCGGAGCGCGCCCACGAGCAGCTCGCCGAGCGGCTGGCCGGCTTCGGCGGCCCGATCGCCGAGGCGCTGGCGCAGGTCACCGACCCGGCCGCGGTGGTCTACTCGCGGATCTCGCAGGTCACCGTGGAGGAGCCGTGGCACGTCGGCCGGGTGGTGCTGGCCGGTGACGCCGCGCACGCGAGCACCCCGCACCTGGCCCAGGGCGCGGCGATGGCCGTCGAGGACGCGCTCGTCCTCGCGCAGAGTCTGGACTCCGCCGAGGACGTCGCCGCCGCTCTCACCGCCTGGGAGGAGCGCCGCCGCCCGCGCGCGATGTGGGTGCAGGCGCTGTCCCGCGCCGTGCTCAAGCAGGAGACCGGCACGCCGACCACCCCCGAGGAGGACGAGCTGCTGAAGATCGGCATCCCCGGGGCCGCGCACGTGCTGGTGAAGCCCTACTGACAGTGAGTCGGTGCAGGGAGGGGGCGGGCGGCGGATCCTTCCGCCGTCCGCCCCCTCCCTGCCGTTTCCCTGCCTCTCCCCGCGGTCACCCGGCGGAGCCGTCCAGCTCCGCCCGGCGCTCCCAGACCGCCGCCGAGATCCGCGCCACCAGCCGGGCCGCCGGGTCCGCCTCGTCCGCACCGGAGGCCAGCGGTCCGGTGTAGCAGACCGCGATCAGGTACGGCGCGCAGTCCTCCGGGCGCACCAGGCCCACGCTGTTCCGCACGCCCGGGATCCACCCGTTCTTGAAGGCGATCCGCGTCCCCGGCGGCAGCCCGGCCGCCAGGTCCACCCGGAAGGCGTTGCGCTCCAGCAGGGCCAGCAGCTCCGGCTCCCCGGCCAGCGACTGCAGCAGCCGGACCAGGTCCAGCGCGCTCACCCGGTTGTGTACGCCCCGGTCCCGGGCCGGGTAGTCCTCGATCCCCCGCGGGCTGGCACTGCGGGTCGCCCCCGCCCGCCGCCACACCTCGGCCACCGCGCCGTGCCCCACCTGTGCCAGGCAGAGGTTGGTGGCCAGGTTCGACGAGTGCGTGATCATCCGCTCCGCGAGCGAGCGCAGCGGCGCCACCCCGCCGAGCAGCGTCCACGGCTGCGGATCGCTGTCCCACGCACGGTCGTTGCCGTACTCGCCGCCGACCGCCGACACGAACCGGTTCACCACCGGCACCTCGGCGTCGAGGTCCGCCCCGCTGCGGTACAGGGCCGCCAGTACGGCCACCTTCATCGTGCTCGCCGCATCGTGCAACGCGTCCGGGGCCCGGACGAACACCGGCTCCCCGCCCCAGGGGGCCACCACCACCGACAGCATGCCCGACACGGTGCCCGCGGCCGCTTCCGGACAAACCTCCGGCCGCGCTCCGTGCGCCCTGTCGGCGGGCGGCCGCCCACCCTTACACTGCGACACCGGTCGGTCACGGAGAACGACCTTCACCAGGGGGTGGGACACATGAGTGCCGAGAGTTTCAGACTGCCGCACGAGTACCGGGTGGCGACCACGCGGATCGGGGGATTCGCGTTCACCATCCTGCTGCTGTCCTTCGGCGCGCTGCTGCCGCTGTGGTCGGACAAGGAGTTCGCCTCCTCCACGAAGGGAATCGGCTCCCTGCTGATCCTGGGGTTCTGCCTCCTGGTGATCGTCGGCGCGGCCCGGGCCGCCACGGTGGTCACCGCCGAGGGCGTCAGGGTCCGCGGGATGATCCGGCGCCGGCGGCTCGCCTGGTCCGAGATCAAGGAGTTCCGCAAGGAGCCCAACCCGAACGCCCACATGGGCAGGGGCGCACCGAAGTTCTTCACCTACGCCCTCCGCCACGACGGCCGGAAGGTCCAACTCCCGTACGTCGACGACAAGCACGTCGTGGTGGACCGGGAGGTGGCCCGGCTGCTCGCCCTGCTGGAGGAGCACCGCGGCGCCACCGACTGACGACACCGGGGCGGCCCGCGCTCAACTCCCCAGCGGGCGGCCCGCGCTCAGCCCAGCCGGGCCGCCGGCAGGGCCTCGGCCGGGAGCCGGCCGACCTCCGCCCGGGCGGCGAGTTCCGCGAGGTAGCGGGAGCGCGGGATCGGGGCGGCGCCGAGGCTGCGGATGTGCGGGCCGTCCCACTGGGCGTCGAGGAGGCGCCCGCCCGCGGTCCGGAACCGGGCGGCGAGGTCGGCGACGGCGACCCGGGCGGCGTCCGGGCGGCGGTGGAACATGGAGTCGAGGCTCAGGACCGGCCCCACGGCGACCCCGAAGACCCCGCCGATCAACTCCTCGCCCTCCCACACCTCGACGCTGTGGGCCGCGCCGCGCTCGTACAGGTGGCCCAGTGAGGAGCGCAACCCGCCGGTGAGCCACGGTGGTTGGCGCCCGTCGGCGCAGGCGGACAGCACCTCCCCGAAGGCCCGGTCGGCGCTGGTCCACCACTCCAGGCGGTTGCGCAGCCGGCGGGCGAGGTGGCGGCCGAGGCGGACCCCGCCCGGGGCGATCACCGGGCGCGGGTCGGGGGACCACCAGGCCAGCGCGTACGGGTCGTCGCCGGCCCCGGGCAGCAGGGCCACCTCCCCCACCGCGACCGCCTCCTCGAACCGGGCCTCGTTGAAGGCGCTGGCGTAGTCGTCGGCGGCGGGCATCGGGAAGAGGCCGCACCGGTAGGCGGCCAGCAGGGCGTCCGGCCCGAGGTCGGCCCCGAAGGCCGCCGGGGCGTCGGCGGGCGCCCGGGCGAGGTCGACCGCGCCGAAGACCCCGGCGGGGCGCCCGACTTCACCCCCGACCTGGCCGGCGGCGGGGCCACCGGCGGGGCCGGCGTTCACCGCCGCACCGCCCCGGTCGACACGGTGAGGAACCCCTCGGTCTCCAGCTGCCCGAGGTAGAGGTCCAGCAAATCCCCGTCCACCGCAGGAAGTTCGATGCCGCTTCCGACGAGTGCCTGTTCGGTGTTGGAGCGGTCGAAGAGCGGGAACGTCGGCCGGAAGTACATCTCGCTGATCGACAGCTCCGTCCCCGGGCAGCGGTCGACGAACAGCGGCACGAACGGGGTCATCGGGTGCGTCGGGTGCCCGGCCGCGAACCGCACCAGCCCCTGCACCCACTCCCCGTACGGGACTTCGCCCACCGCGTAGCCGCGTGCCCGCAGCCGCTCCGCCAGGTCGGCCAGCTCCGCCGGACGCGGCGAGGTCACGTGGTACACCTCGCCCGTCGCCGGTGCGTGGGCGGCGATGTGGGCGATGGCCTGGCTGAACCGGTCCGCCGGGACGAAGTCCAGCAGCAGCCGCACGTCGGGGCACGTGCCGCTCTCCGCCATGTACTTGATCAGCGCGCACATCTCCGTCCCGGTGTTCATCACCCCGGTCGAGAGGTCCCCGGTCACGTCGTTGGTGCGCAGCACGGTGACCGGCAGTCCGGCGGCGGACGCGTTGCGCAGCAGCTGCTCCGCCACCCACTTGCTCTCCACGTACCCGACCGACAGCTTCTCGGGGTAGGCCAGCGGCGTCCGCTCCGTCACCTCGGTGACGCCCGCCGGGCCGAACCCGGCGAGCACCGCGAGGGTGGACAGGTAGTGCACGGGGATGCCGCGCGAGTGCCCGGCGAGCCGGACGATCTCGCGGGTCCCGCCGACGTTCGCGGCCCGCAACTGGTGGTACGGGTAGATGAAGTTGACCTGCCCGCCGAGGTGGTGGATGGCGTCCAGGCGGCCCGCCAGGCTCTCGAAGCGCTGCCGCGTCAGCCCGAGCAGCGGCTCGGTGAGGTCGCCCACCAGCGGGACGACCCGGGCGTCCGCCAGGTCGTGGCGCAGGAACCGCTGCTGGGCCGCGCGGATCCGCTCCATCGCGTGTTCCTCGTCGGGTGCGCGGACCAGGCAGTGGATGCGGGCCCTGGTGGTGTGCAGCAGCGTTTTCAGCAGGTGCGCGCCACAGAAGCCGGTGGCGCCGGTCAGCAGGATCTCGTCCGGTTCGGCCCGTGAGGGCGGCGGGCGCCAGGACTGCTGCAGGGGGGTGTCGGGTTCGGCCTCGGCGGCCCAGTCGACGGCGGCCTCGCCCAGGCCGTTGCGGCCGCCGGCCCGCGCGGTGTGGGTGGCGGCCGCGAAGGCGCGCAGCGTGGGGTCGCGCAGCAGGGAGCGGGTGAGGAAGCGGATCCGGGTGACGTCGACGCCGAACATGATCCGGGCCCGGGCGATCATCTCCATGGCGAGCAGCGAGTTGCCGCCGAGGGCGAAGAAGTCGTCGCCGGGGGCGACGTCCTCGATGCCGAGCAGTTCGGACCAGAGGTGGGCGACGCCGTCCTCGACGGCGTTGCCGTTGCCGGCGGGGCCGGGCCGGCCCCCCGGGCGGCCGCCGTCGGTGATGGCGACGCCGTCGCGCCGCTGGACCAGGGGTTCGGTGCGCGGCAACCGTCGGCGGTCGATCTTCCCGGCGGCGGTCAGCGGCATGGTGTCGAGCAGCACGAACTCGGCCGGGACCATGAAGTCCGGCAGCCGCTCCGCCAGGTAGTCGCGGATCTGCTCGCGCCGGGCGCGGGCGCCGGAGGCGGCCCGGTCGACGAGCGTGTAGTAGGCGGTGAGGACGCGTGCGCCGTCGCCGCTGCCGTCGGCGGCGACCCGGGCCAGCCGGACGTCGGGGTGGGCGGCGAGCACGGACTCGATCTCGCCGGGGTCGACCCGGTAGCCGCGGACCTTCACCTGGTCGTCGAAGCGCCCGAGGATCTCCAGGTTGCCGTCCGGCCGCCAGCGGCCGGCGTCCCCGGTGCGGTACATCCGCTCGCCGGGCGCGGGGGCGTAGGGGTCGGGCAGGAAGGTTTCGGCGGTGAGCCCCGGTCGGCGCCAGTAGCCGCGCGCCAGGCCGGGCCCGCCGAGGTAGATCTCGCCCTTCTCGCCGGGCCGGACGGGCCTGAGCCGGCGGTCCAGGACGTGCACCCGCACGCCCGGCAGCGGCTTGCCGATCGGCACCGGGGCGGCCGGGCCGGAGGCCGCGCCGCCCAGCACCGCGGGCGTGAGCTCGCAGAGCGTGGAGGTGACGGCGGCCTCCGTGACCCCGTACGCGTTGACCAGCCGGACCCCCGGCAGCCGGGCCAGGCAGGTGCGGCAGTCGTCGGCGTGGACGGTGTCCCCGCCGACGACCACCAGGCGCAGCCGCTCGGGGCCCGGGCCGCCCTCGGGGAGCAGCGCGAGCACGTGGTGCCAGTACGCGGGCGTGAGGTCGGCGACGGTCAGCCCGAGCTCGGGCATCCGGCGGACCAGCTCGGTCGGCGCCCAGGTCCGCGCACCGCCGAGGACGAGGGCGGCGCCGCTGACCAGGGTGGCGAAGACCTGCTCCAGCGAGGTGTCGAAGCCCAGGGCGGCGAGCTGCAGGACGCGGTCGCGCGGGGTGAGCCCGTAGGCGTTGATCACCCGGTCCAGGGTGAAGACCAGGGAGCGGTGGGTGACGGGCACGCCCTTGGGGGTGCCGGTGGTGCCGGAGGTGTAGATCAGGTAGGCGAGGTCGTCGGGCGCGGCCAGGTCGGGCCACTCCGCCGGGGCTTCCGGGATCCCCGGGGCATCCGGGGCCTCCGGGCTCCCCGGGGCATCCGGGGAGGCGGCGGCCGCGTCGACCGCCTCCACCCCGGCGAACCGCCGTCCGCCCGACGCCACCACCAGCCGGGCCCCGCAGTCCTCGACCAGCTGGGCGAGCCGCCGCTCGGGGTGCGCCGGGTTGAGCGGCAGGAACGCCCCGCCCGCCTTGAGCACGCCGAGCCAGGCCACCACCAGGTCGGTCCCGCGCTCCAGGCAGACCGGTACCACCTGCTCGCGCCCGATGCCGCGGGCCCGGAGTAAGCCCGCCAGCCGGTCGCTGCGCCGGTCCAGCTCCCGGTAGCTGAGCTCGCCGTCCTCGGCGACCACGGCCGGCGCCTCGGGATCGTGGGCGGCCCGGGCCCGGAACAGCCCGTGCACGGTGTCGGCGAACCCGGGCCGGGGAAACGCACCGGCGCCGGACCCCGCCTCGACGGGCCCCAGTCCGAGCCCGCTCCACCGCCAGGCGCGTTCCACGTAGGCCCGGCACTCGGCCAGTGCGGCGGGCCCGAACTCGGTCCGCCAGCCACCCGGAACGGTGGGCCCGATCGGCCAGAGCGCATACTGGCCGTAGTTGTTCTGAAGCACGGCGTGACGCCCGGATCTCACATCCGGTCGTGCGCCCTGTGCGCTGTCGGCTGCGTCATCCACCGGCTTGACCTCGTGGTGTGGCGGCAGAATGCTGGGAGGTGCGACATTTCCGACTATACGCACTGAAGGCCCATCCCGAGCACCGGACCGGAACCCACCGGAGCGGTGCGGGCCCGAGCCCGGCGAACCCGCCAAGAACCGACCCTCACCCGGAATCCCCGCCCGACCGGCGTGGTGATGTCGCGGAGGAGGTAGCCTCGTTGACCCGTCGGCGACACCGCCTGATGGTCTGTTACCTGTTGTGGATGGCGCTGTTCACCTGCGTCTACTACATCAACCCGACCCAGCGGATCATCTGGTGGACCGGCATCGGCCTGGGTGGCGTTGCGGCCATCGTGGTCGGCGTCCGTCTCAACCGCCCGTCACACCCGCTGTTCTGGTACCTGTTGGCCGCGGCCAACTTCTGCTTCACCGCGGGCGAGGTCGTCCAGGTCATCCAGATGCAGTTCCTGCACCTGGGCAACCCCTTCCCCTCGGTGGCCGACGGCTTCTACCTCGCCGAGTACCTGCTGTACGCGGCAGGCGTGTTGGGGTTCATCCGCTGGCGCACGGCGCACCAGGACCGCGCGAGCCTGCTCGACGCGCTCATCCTCACCATGGGCCTGGCGCTGCTGGCCTGGATCTACCTGATCCTCCCGTACGCCCGCAACCCCGACCTCACCTGGTTCCAGCGGGCCGTCTCGATCGCCTACCCGCTCGGCGACGTGGTCGTCCTGGCCCTGCTGCTGCGCCTGCTGGTGCCGCGCGGGGGCAGCAGCCGCTCGCTCCAGCTGCTCACCTTCGGCACGATCGGCATCCTGGTCTCCGACGTCCTGTACGGGCTGATCCAGCTGCACGGCAACTGGCACATCGGCACCGCCGTGGACCTCGGCTGGGCCGTCTTCTACACCGCCTGGGGCGCGGCCGCCCTGCACCCCTCAATGGTCGAGCTGACCAGACCCATCCCCAGCCAGCAGCCGGACCTCAGCGTCGGCCGGCTGGCCCTGCTCACCGCGGCCTCGCTGGTCGCGCCGGCCATCCTGATCATCGAGTCGGTGAACGGGAACACCAACAACGCCGGGGTGATCGGGGCCTTCTCCGCCCTGCTCTTCCTGCTCGTGCTGGCCCGGCTCGCCCTCGTCGTCAACGCCCGACGGCAGGCCATCGCCCGCGAACGGGCCCTGCGCGAGGCCGGCGCCTCCCTCACCGCGGCCGTCACCGTCGAGGAGGTCGCCGACGCCGTCCAGGCCGCCGCCTCCACCCTGATGCCCACCGAGCCCGGCCACGTCGCCCTGCTCGCGGTCACCGAGGCCGGCGTCCTGCACGTACGGCACGCCGAGCGCGGCGCCACCCAGCACGCCCTCGGCGTCACCAACGACTCCGACGAGGCGCTCGCCCTCGCCGCCTACCGGGAGACCCGCTTACTCCCCGTCGAGGAGATCGGCAACGACCTCGCCACCCGGCTCGACGGCATGCCCTCGGCCCTGATCTGCCCGCTCACCCTGGCCGAACGCCCCTCCGGCGACCCGCTGATCGGCGCCCTCATCGTCACCGGCACCGAGCAGGAGCTCACCAGCCTCTGGAGCTCGCTGGAGATCCTCGCCGCCCAGGCCGCACTGGCCGTCGAGCGCGTCATGCTGAGCCAGGAGATCAACCGCCGCAACAGCGAGGCCTACTTCCGCACCCTGGTGCAGAGCGCCAGCGACGTCATCCTGATCCTCAACGCCGACGACGGCGTCCGCTACGCCTCCTCCTCCGCCGAGCGGGTCCTCGGCTACCCCGACCTGGACGGCGCACTGATCACCGACCTGGTCCCGCCCGAGGACAGCCGGGCGGTGGGCAGCGCGCTGGCCCGGATGCGCAGCCTGGACGGCTCCGCCGACGGGCGGGACCAGCAGCGCGAGCACTGGCGGCTGCTGCGCCACGACCGCACCCCGATCGAGGCCGAGGTCCGCTGCAACGACCTGCGCGGCGATCCGACGGTCGGCGGGCTGGTGCTCACCCTGCGCGATGTCACCGAGCAGCGCCAGATGGAGCGCGAGCTCACCCACCGCGCCTTCCACGACTCCCTCACCGGCCTGGCCAACCGCGTCCTGTTCCAGGACCGGGTGGGCCACGCGCTCTCCCGCGGGGAGCGCAGCGGCGCGGTCACCGGCGTGCTCTTCCTCGACCTGGACGACTTCAAGGTGGTCAACGACACCCAGGGCCACGCGGTCGGGGACGAGCTGCTGGTCGCCGTCTCGCTGCGGGTCTCCACCGCGCTGCGGACCTCCGACACGGCGGCCCGCCTCGGCGGCGACGAGTTCGCGGTGCTGGTGGAGGACGCGGTGCAGCCGGCGGACGTCGGCGCCATCGCGGACAGCGTGCTGAGCGCCTTCGCGGAGCCGTTCAAGCTCAGCGCGGGAGCCGTCCGGGTGACGGCCAGCATCGGCGTGGCCACGACGGAGGACAGCGTGGACGCGGCGGAGCTGCTCACCCATGCCGACCTGGCCCTGTACTCGGCGAAGTCGGCCGGCAAGCGGCAGTGGTGCCACTACCAGCCGGCCCTGCAGGCCGGGCTGGTGGAGCGGCACGAGCTGAACGAGAACCTGGACGCGGCGATCGCCGAATCCGCCTTCAAGCTGTACTACCAGCCGATCGTCGACCTGGCGACGGGCGGGCTGGTCGCCTTCGAGGCGCTGGTCCGCTGGCCGCACGACCGGCGCGGCATGGTCCTGCCCGACGAGTTCATCGCACTCGCCGAGGAGAGCGGGCAGATCGTCCCGCTCGGCGCCTGGGTCCTGGAGCGCGCGGCCCAGGAGGCCGCGGACTGGCAGCGGTCGAGCTCCGAGCGCCGCCGGGTCGACGGGCGCCCGCCGCTGCGCGTCAACGTGAACGTCTCGGCCCGGCAGTTCCGGGACGCGGGCTTCGTGGACGTGGTGCGCGGCGCGGTGCGGGCCTCCGGGATCGACCCCAACTCGCTGGTGCTGGAGCTGACCGAGTCGGTGCTGATGCGCCGCGACGAGCGCGTGCACACGGACATGCGCACGCTCGGCGAGCTGGGCGTCGGCATCGCCATCGACGACTTCGGGACGGGGTACTCCTCGCTGAGCTACCTGCGGGAGTTCCCGATCTCGATCCTGAAGATCGACAAGTCCTTCATCGACGGCCTGGGGATGTCCCAGCAGCAGTACGCCCTGGTCGAGGGCATCACCCGGATCGCCGACACGCTGGGCGTCCAGGTGATCGCCGAGGGCATCGAGAACGTCGACCAGCGGGACCTGCTGGCCGCGATGGGCTGCCCGCTGGGCCAGGGGTACCTGTTCGCCCGACCGCTGACGTCCGATCAGGCCGGCGCGCTGGTCCAGGAGGACGCCGAGCTGGCGACGCCGAGGGCGCAGTGGGCCCGCGGCGGCCCGGAGCGGTGAGGCCGGGAAGGTGTCGGGCAGGTCGGGCAGGTCGGGCAGGTCGGGCAGGTCGGGCAGGTCGGGCGAAAGAAAATAATCCACTTCGGAACATTTGCATGCGCGAGAGAGTTGGACGGGGCATGACTCAAGGACCAGCACCCCGGCCCCTCTCCGACGAAGCCCTCTCGGAGCTGCTCGGCGCCCAGCAGTTCGGCACCCTCGCCACCACCAGGCGCAGCGGCCACCCGCACCTGACGACCATGCTCTACCGCTGGGACCAGGCCGAGCGGATCCTGCGCTTCTCCACCACCGCCGACCGCGCCAAGGCGGCCCACCTGCGGCAACGGCCGCTCGCGGCGCTGCACGTCCAGGGCCCCGACGCGTTCTCCTTCGCCGTCGCCGAGGGGTCGGCGGAGGTCTCCGAGCCGAGCAGCACACCCGGGGACGCGACCGGGCGGGAGCTGCTCGCGATGCTCCCGGAGGAGTTCCGGCCGGCGGATCCGCAGGCCTTCCTGGCGGAGCAGGTGGCCGAGCGGCGGGTGGTCATCCGGCTGCGGGTGGACCGGCTGTACGGCACGGCGCTCGACGTCTCCGGCTGAGCGGCTGAGCAGCCGGGCCTCGGCGTCGCCCAGTCGGGGCGGCGTGACGCCGGGGCGGCGGGACGTCGGGGGTTCGGCGGCGGAGGCCGGTCAGCCGCCGCCCCCGTCGCCTCCCCCGTCACCGCCGAAGCCCCCTCCGTCGAAGCCACCGCTGTCGCCGCCGCCCCATCTGCTGCGCCTGCGCTTGCGCTTGCCGGTCATGCCCGATACCAGGCCGTAGACCACCAGCGCGATCACGATGACGACCAACACGGCTTTCATCGGGCCCCCGTGGATCCGCTCGGACATCCGCCCACAGTCGGGGCGCAGACCTGTTCTGTACCCCAACCACCTGCCGTGGAACCCTCGTTGGCGGGGCTGATGCGCCTCTGCGGAGCCGCCGTTGCCTGACGCGGCACTAGCCCACCGGGTGCGGGTGGCCGAGGTGGGGGAAGGTGGGGAGCAGGTCGGTGTGCGGGGGGATGTGGTCGCTGGTGATCTTGCCGCCGGAGACCATGGCGAGCCGGGCGGAGGTCACGTCGTCCGAGAGGGTCCGGCCGTTGGGGTAGGCGGCCAGGCGGGAGCGGTCGTAGCGCAGGATGTCGGGGAGGACGATCTTCAGCGCCTCGGTGGCGGCGTCCGTGGTGTAGTCGCCGGTGTGCTGGAGCACGGCCGTCCAGGGCTCGCGGTACTTCTCCCAGTCGTCGGCGGGCTCACCGGCGTTGTAGGCGTCCTTGACCTCCTCGGCGTTGAAGTAGGCGGTCAGCGAGGGGTGGGCCCCCCGGTCGACGGAGACGAGCCGGCCGTCCTGGTGGAGGCTGACGCGCGCCCAGATGCCGATGCCGGGGTCAGGGCCGAGCTCGGCGTCGGGGACTTCGAGGGCGATGCCGAAGATGTTGGCATCGGCCATCGCGTCCTTGCCGGTCCAGGTGAAGTTGTCGACGATGCCTTCGAGGTCGGCGAAGAAGGGGTCACTGCGCAGGCCGACGGAGAGCTTGCGGCCGTCGGCCTCCACCACGTCGGGCGCGTCGCCGAACGCGACCGGGACGTTGCCGAACAGGACCTCCCCGCCCGCCTCGTGCTTCTGCGCGGCGGCGCCGGTGGCGCGGTGGACGGTGACGGTCTGCGCACCGGCCTCGGGGTCGGAGAAGACGAAGGAGTAGGCGACGTCGGCACGGTTGTCGCCGTTGTTGTCGATGTTGATGCGGTAGACGGCGTCGGGGTGGAACTCGGCGGCCCCGGTGGGGGCGTACGGGTTCACGTTCATGATGAGCACCGTGCGCCCGGCGGCGTCGGAGGCCGGGAACGCGAACAGGTCGGTGAGGTCGAGCCGGGCGTCGCCCTGCGGGGACCGGAGGTTCGGGCCGCTGAGGTGGTGGGACATAGCGCTGCGCTTCCTCGTCTCTGGGTTCCCCCCTGGACTGTCCGGACGTTCGTACCAGCGGGAGCCGGACGGGGCAGGCAGGACACCCGCCCGGGCCCCGGCCGTCCGCCGGATGGCGCACGGCCGCGGCCCGGCACCGGCGCCACCGCACCGGAGGGCTTAGGCTCCCGCACCCTGCCCCGGACAAGCGGAGTGGGAAGTCGGACCGGCCGACTTCCCACTCCGTACCGCAGGTCTTCCAGGTCAGCCGATGGACGGCTCAACCGTGCCCCTGGCCTCGGCCGGCAGGTACTGCTTGTTGCCGTTGAAGATCGCGGTCACGCCGGACCCGACCCCCGAGAGCATGATGGTGGGGTCGAGGATGTTCGAACCCGTGCCGGCGACCGCGTCGCCCTGGCCGTTGGTGGTCCCGCGGCCGATCTCCCGGCGCGTGTTGGAGACGACGAACACGATCGACGCGCCCTGGACCCCCACGCCGTCCGAGTCCAGCAGGGTCGCCTTCAGCTGGGCCTGAGCCTGGCCGAGGACCGTGCCCTTCACGGTGTAGCACGTGAGCTGCACGTTCTCCTTGTGGACCGGGGCGTTGTTGAACTGCTGGCCGCCCTGGCCGTTCTGGTTGCCCTGGAGCTGCTGGAGCTGCTGCTGGAGCTTCAGGATCTCCACCTGCTTGCGCAGGTCCTCCAGCTGCTGGTCGGTGTCGTTCGACTGCCACGTCGTAGTCATCGGAAAAGCACTCCTGTCGGTCTTGCTTGCCTTGCACGTCCGGGTCACGGCGACCCACGGCAAGAGTGCGCATGCGAACAAAATGACTGCCCGGTAGCCATCGGCCAGTCGCACCATCCGGACCTCGCACGGGTCATTCCCGTGCGCTGTCCGGGTTCTCCTCCCCCGCGGCGCGCGTCCGGAGTGGGAAGTCGGCCGGTCCGACTTCCCACTCCGACTCCCCACCCCGGCTTCCCACCCCGACTCCCCACCCCGGCTTCCCACTCCGACTTCCCGCTCCGGGCCTACATTTCGCGGCCCTGCTGGCGCAGCAGCGTCCTGAGGTTCTCCTCCGCCTCGGCCAGTCCGGCCTCGGCGGCCCTGCGGAACCACATCTCGGCCTGGACCGGATCCCCGGTGTGCCAGTCCCGGACCCCCACCTCGTTCATGATGGCCGGATCGCCGGAGTCGGCGGCCTTCCGGCGCCAGATCCCCGCCTGGGACAGGGCTCCGCGCCGTTCGAGCAGGCGCGACAGCCGACGCATCGCCCCGGGGCTCCCGGCCTCGGCGGCCCTCAGGTACCGGTGCTCCGCATCTGCGGTCTCGCCGATCAGTTCGAGCCGCTTCCCCTCCTCGACCAGCGCCTCCGGGTCGGGGGAGCCGGCGTACACCCGGTTGCGGACCAGGGCGAGCCGGCCGGCCGTGCGGGTGTTGCGCTGCTCGGGGCGCGGATGCCCCTGACTGGGCAGCACCCTGGCGAGGTGTTCGTGGATGGCCAGCAGCGTGAGGTACTCCGCCGACAACGTCGAGCCGTGCTCCAGGAGGTTCAGGAGTTCACCGGTGTAGGCCGTGTACCGCGCCTCGGAGGGCGCGATGGACGGCCGGTTCGCCGGCGAGGAGGCCAGGGTGCACGTCCCGGCCGCCTCCAGCTGGCCGGCGACCACCGAGGTGGCCGTCGCCATCGTGTCGATCGCCATCCCGGAGAAGCAGCAGTCCAGGATCAGGACCCGGTTCGCGGCACGCGCGGTGGCCAGGGTACGGCGCAGCAGACCGAACGGCAGCCCCGTCCAGGCGATCAGCGAGGGATCGCTGGACGTGCCGGGCAGCGACAGGTACAGCTCCCCGTCCGGGCCGACCAGGCCGTGGCCGGCGTAGTAGACCAGCAGCAGGTCCTCCGCCTGCGCGGCCGCGGCCACCAACAGGGCGCCGATTCCCGCGAGATCGGGCCGGTCGGGCTCCGCCACGCAGTGCCTGGACGCGAGGGCCGTGCCCCGCGGACTGGTGAGCACCCGCGCGAGGTCCGCGACGTTGTTGCGCACCGCGGGCAGGTCGGGCAGGTCGGGGTCGGAATAGGTACTGGACCCCAGCAGCAGGGCCCTGGAGCGCGGTGGGTCCGGCAGGCGCATTCACCGCTCCAGGGCGTGCCGCGGCCCGGCCGCCGGGGCGGCGGGCCGAGCGGGCCCGGGCACCCGGCGGATCCGGGCAGCCCGGGCGGGCCGGTCACTCCTCCAGGGCACGGCGCAGCACGGCTTCCACGTCCAGGTCCGGGGCGTCCCGCACGGAGATCCTGACGCTCCGCCCGTCGGGGCCGGTCACCTCGATGTCCGCGGACGGGCGGCGGTGCCTGATCCACACCGCCACCGAGGCGGCCAGCACCGTGCCGGCCCCCTGCGCCCCGAGGGCCACGATCAGGATGTCGGCGAGCCCTCCCATCTGCCCGGGAGGTGTCGCGGGCTTCTCGATCGCGGCCCGCCCGCGGAGTTCGTCCTCCCGCGACAGCCAGTCCGCCAGCTCGACCAGCTCCGCGGGGCCCTGCTCTCCGGTCAACCGGATCCGTGCCTGCATCGCGCTCCCCTTCACCGTCCTCATCCCCAGCGCCGCGCTTCCGTCACGGCCTTCAGATCGATCAGCGCGTTGGCGTATCCGGCGTCGATCGCCCGCCGGCACCACTGCTCCGCCTGGGCCGTCTCGCCGAGCTCGGCCAGCAGCAGCCCGAGCATCGCCATCGCCGACGCGTTGCCCGCGGCGGCGCTCCTGCGCAGCCACAGTTCCGCCGCCTCCAGATCCCGCCGGTCCCACCGCATCCGCCCCACCTGGAACATGCCGAACTCGCTGCCCGCCTCGGCGGACCGCAGGTACCACCGCTCCGCCTCGGCCAGGTCACCGCGCTGCTCCGCCTGCGCACCCACCTGGAACATGGCCAGGGCGTCCCCGGTGTCCGCCGCCCTCCGGCACCACTGCTCCGACTCGGCCGACGCGCCGCGCCGAGCCAGTACGGAGGCCAGCCGAAGCATCGTCGGCTGGATTCCGGCGCTCACGGCCTCCCGGTACCAGCGCTCCGCCTCGGCGAAGTCCTGCCGCTTCTCCAGCAGTCGCCCCAGCAGGTCCATCGCCATCGGCGCCCCCGCCTCGGCCGCCGACCGGTACCACGGCTCGGCCCCGACCGCGTCGCCGCGCTCCTCCAGCAGGGTGGCCAACATGATCATCGACCGGATGTGTCCGGCCTCCGCCGCCTGGCGGTGCCACTGCTCGGCCCCGGCCAGGTCACCCTGCCGCTCCAGCAGGCCGGCCAGGCCGAAGACCGCGGGGACGTGGCCGACACCGGCGGCCCAGCGCAGCATCCCCTCCGCCTCGGCCGGTTCGCCGCGCTCCATCAGCAGGGACGCCAGCAGGGTCAGCAGCTCCGCCACGAGCTCGACCGCGTCGGCCTGCGGCGCGTCGCTCGCCTCCGACACGATCGTGGCGGCGCTCCGCACCAGCCCCTCCGCCTCGTCCAGGTCACCGCGCTGCATCGCCAGACGCGCGAGATCCCTCAGCGCGTTTCCCCGCACCACGGAGTAGCCCGCGGTGTCGGCCGCCCTGCGCAGCCACTCCCGCGCCGCGTCCAGGCGGCTCTCCTGCACCAGCAGGCACCCGATCTTCCACATCGCGTAGGTGTCGCCGTGCTCCACCGCCCGGTGGTACCAGTTCTGCGCGCCCGCGAGGTCGCCGCGCTGCTCAAGAAGGAAGCCCATTCCCCCCATCGCGCTCACATGGCCCGCTTCCGCGGCCCTGCGCATCCACTCCTCGGCCGCCTCCGGCTCTCCCCGGTCCCGCAGCAGCTGGCCCAGCCGCGCCATCCCGTCCGGGTCCCCGCCGGCCGCGGCGCGCCGGTACCACCCCTCGGCCTGAGCGGAATCCCCTCGCTCCTCCAGCAGCCAGCCCAGCCGGATCATCGCCTTCGGATCGCCGCCCTCGGCGGCAGCACGGTCCTGCTCCTCCACCTGACCCCCCTGTCGGTGTGCGGATGATGCGCGCCGGCCACGGCCGGGCGCCCGCCCGAGCGGACGGCGACGCCGCAGAACCGGCACCACCGATACTGCCCGGCAGCGGCCATGATCATCCGACCTCCGGGCACACCGAGCGACCGGGCGACCCCCACCCGACGCCCCACCAGGCTCCCCACCCCCCGGAACGGGCGCCGCCCTACTCAGCCGAGTGCGTCGAGCCGTGTCCCCGTCCGGTACAGCTCCAGCAGCAGCGGCCGCAACGCCAGGCCCGCCTCCGTCAGCCGGTAGCTGGTCCGCACCGGGAAGCCGCGCAGGCGCTCGCACACCGCCAGCTCCCTCTCCTCCATGACCCGCAGCCGATCGGCCAGCACCTTCGGACTGATCTCCGGCAGCCGGTCCCGCAACTCCCCGAACGACAACGGCCCGCCCATCAACTCCCGCAGCACCAAGGTCGTCCACCGCCCGGCCACCGCCGCCAGCGCCAGCTCCACCGGACACTCCGCCTCCGGCCGCCGGACCCGCCCCCGCTCGTCCGGGACCAGCTCACCGTCCCACGGGCGCCCGCCCGCGTGGCTTTCCGTTTGGTGACCTACGCCGCCGCCGACTTCACTGCCCACATGACCACCGACTCCACCACCCATGCCCCCACCATCACCCTCACCACCGACCCCGCACAACACCCGGCCGTCTTCGCCGCCGCCTTCAACACCGGCGACCCCGCCGCCGTCGACCAGGCCTACGCCCCCGGCGCCGTCTTCGTCCCCACCCCCGGCACCGCCGTCACCGGCCCCGAACTCACCCGCGCCAGCGCCGACTTCCTCGCCCTCGGCCTCCCCATCACCGTCCGCCCCCGCCACACCTACGTCGTCGACGACACCGCCCTCCTGATCGTCGACTGGACCATCGACGGCCCCGGCCCCGACGGCACCCACCTCCACCTCGAAGGCACCGCCACCGACGTAGCCCGCCGCGGCCCCGACGGCCACTGGCGCTACATCATCGACAACCCCTTCGGCACAGCCCACCGGCCGTGACGAGGGCTTCAACGGAACGATTCGGGCTCGCCTGAGCGGTCCTGCTGACGACGTGCGGAACAGGCTTCCGTCGTCGCAGGTCTGGACGGGATCTTCAACCAGGCCCTGCCGCGAATCGGGATACGGGGTCACAGAACTTCGACCCGGTGCGTTCCTCATCTCGAGGTGAATATTCGCAATGCTTCCCGGCCGTTGATTTCTTCGGTCCACGCGCTCCCGGGAAGAGTGTTCGCATCATGGCGGCAGTGCGGAGGCCGTCTGCCCTGGGATGGGCAGACGGCCTGAAGGGCGTTGCTGTGGCGGTCGGTCGAGGCCGAGGTGGCGGGTCACCCTAGTGCCGCGTCAGGCAACTTTTGCCCGTCAAGGAGCGGCGTCCGGTGCGTGCTATCGGCGTGCCGGCCGGAAGCCCTCGTACTGGACGTAC